>UQPJ01000010.1:0-45107 GCA_900543015.1 uncultured Collinsella sp. | reverse complement strand
AACGCGACCCTGCGGAGCCGTGAGCGGGGAGGGAAGGCGATCCGGCCTCCCGCCCTGCGCTCCGCAGCAGCCAGCGCCACGCGCTAGTAGTTCACCACCTGCTCCTCAAAGTACGCCTTGGGGTGGTTACACACCGGGCACACCTCAGGTGCCTCGGCACCAACGTGCAGATGTCCGCAGTTCAGGCACTTCCACACCTTTACGCCCTCGCGCTCAAACACCTCGCCCGACTCAATGCGCTCGACGAGCTTGTTGTAGCGCTCCTCGTGGGCCTTCTCGACGGCGGCGACGCCACGGAACTTCTCGGCGATCTCGGCAAAACCCTCCTCCTCGGCGGTCTTGGCAAACTCGTCATACATCGTGGTCCACTCGTAGTTCTCGCCCGCGGCGGCGTCGCGCAGGTTGTCCAGAGTGCCCGGAACGGCGCCGTCGTGCAGATATTTAAACCACAGTTTGGCGTGCTCGGACTCGTTGCCAGCCGTCTCGGCAAAGATATTCGAGATCTGAACGTAGCCATCCTTCTTGGCCTTAGAGGCATAGTAGCGATACTTGGTGTGTGCCTGGGACTCACCGGCAAAAGCGGTCTCGAGGTTCTTCTTGGTTTGGGAGTTCTCAAAATCCATAGGTGTACTTCCCTTCAACGCATGCCGCCCGTAGGCTCCGAGCGGCCTCGTCTTTAGGATGCCCCTCAAGCCGAGAATTTAAACCTTACAATCCCGTTCTTCAGATTTGAGCGGGCTACACACTCAACCAACGATCGTCCTCGGCTCGGCAAAAGCCCTCGCGCTCCAGGTCAGCTAGAATGCCCGCGATCAAGTCGCACTCGACCGGCCCGCGACCGGCTGCCGCTTCCATCTCGTTAACGCCCACCACGGCATCAGCAAGCGTAATCCCCGCCGGCTGCCCATCGCGCGCTGCCAGCAACATACGCACGATATGCGCGCGCTTTTGGCGACGCGAGCCCTCAAACTTGGACTGACGGCTATAGCCCGCCGATCGCCTGGACGGATTGGGCAGCGTCTTTTTAAGATACGCGCCGTAATCCAGCAACGCGTAATACCACGCGCGCGGCGTGTCGGCATCGTCTTGAGGCGCGGCAAAGGGCGCAATCTCATCCGCCGCCGCACCAGGGGCCGCCGGACAGGCGGCTTGGATCAGCGGCACCAGCTCGCGATCGGGAACGGCCGGTACATCGGGAAAGAAATGATGCAGAAAGACCGTGCGCACATTGGTCTCCAGATACACGCCTGGAAGATCAAACGCAAACGAACGGATGCCCTGCGCCGTTGCCGGGCCAATGCCGGGCAGCGCGACCAGATTGTGCGTCTCGCGCGGAAACTCCCCGCCCCAATCCTCTACGACCCGTTGAGCGGCCCCATGAAGCGCCAGAGCGCGTCGGTTGTAGCCCATGCCCTGCCAAGCGTCCAAAACATCGGAAGGCGCGGCCTGGGCAAGCGCCTGCACAGTCGGAAAACGATCGAGCCACACCGGCATGCGCGCCTCCACACGCGGCACCTGCGTTTGCTGCAGCATGACCTCAGAAAGCCAAATGATGTACGGATCGCGTGTGCGGCGCCACGGAAGGTCGCGATAACGCAGGACCCCTTCCGAACGAATCATCGAACGAAAGGGGTCCTGAATCATGGCTATACTCCTTATGCGGCGCTATTCCTCCCGGTAAGCGCACGCGCAGGTGGCGTACTCGGGAAACGCTTCGCGGTCGGCGAACTTGGGATCGACGGCCGGGAACTGGCGGTGAGCGACGATGTCGCCGAGCGAAACGGAATCGAGGTAGTCGCGCATCAACGCCTGAGCTCCGGCCCACAGGGGATGATAGCAGCACGCGCCCATGCGCGCACAGTCACCATCGGGCGCGGTGCAATCGTTCATAACCATAGGGCCCTGAACGGCCTCGACGACCTGACGAATGGTGACGTCGTCCGGACTGACCTTGAGACGCATGCCACCGTGGACGCCACGCAGGCTCTCCACAATACCGGCCTGGACCAAACCGTGCTGAATCGAGCGGGCAAACGAATACGGAACATTGACCTCTTCGGCAGCGGTGCGAACAGAAAGCAAACGCTCCGGATCCTCGGCAAGCATCGCCAACATACGAAGGGCGTAATCAGTCTTCCTCGATATGTCCATTTTTCCCCTTTCAAGGAATACGAACAGCTCGAACGAGCTCCGGGGCCGAGCTTGTGTCGAGACGCTAAATGACCGCTAGGACATCCAAATGGTAAATCGGATATCCACTGAACGCCGCGCTCGGAGCGAAATGCATCAGATGCGGCCTACAGTGCAATTTAGTATAGCCTAACCCCCTGTCTCGTTGAACAGGTGTTGCGCAACAAAGCTGTTGTTCAGACAAATATACTTATTAGATTTTACTTGCGTTCCCGAAGGCGCGGGGATTCTGGGCGAAGATGCGCCAGGGCGATCGTTCTATCGAAACAAAGTGCATCAAACGCAAAAAGCCACGTCCGAAGACGTGGCTTTAATTGCGTTGGCGGGAAGTACGGGGCTCGAACCCGCGACCCCAACCTTGGCAAGGTTGTGCTCTACCAACTGAGCCATGTCCGCTTGCGGGTTATTAATTTACGCGAGTTGTCCAAAAGACGCAAGTACTTTTTTCAAAAAACTTGTCTGCCGCATGTTCTTAGTAGCTAAACGCGCTAAAGCGATTGGCTAGGCACACGATTCCAGCGCTCCGCTAAACAGCTTCACCATCTGCACGCGCGTGCCGGCGCCGTCCGTACGACGAGCAACCTCCACGTTATCGACGAGCATACGCATAAGCTTGATACCGCGGCCGCGTTCCTCGGATGCGACCGGCTCGCTCGTTTCATCGATAGAATAGCCAGCACCTCGATCAAGCACCTCAACCACAACGCGATCGCCATAGGCCTGAACCGTCAGGACGCACCCGATACCGCCCGCATGGTCATAGGCATTACCCAGTGCCTCCCCCGACGCCAATGCGACATCGTAGCGCTCGTCACGGCGCAACGGAAGCGATTCAAGGAGTTCGGCGATGCGATGTCGGTAGTATGGAAGATTCTCGATACCCTGACGGACCTCGACGCTCTTACTCCAGCGAGGCAGCTCCCCCACCGGAATGGCGGGAATAGACTCCCGTGCCGGCCCCGCGACATGAAGGATATCGACAAGACGAGCAATCTCCAAAAAGCGAACAACTTCACCTGATGCATTGACGAGCGAAAGCAGGCCTTCTCGCCTCATGAGCTCACGAGCGCGCGTAAGCAGGAATGCCAAGCCCGTCGAATCGATAAAGCTAACAGCCTGACAGTTGATGACGACACGACGCACGCCGCGGCCAATCAAAGCATCCAACCGCCGACGCAGCGCAGGCACCGTGGCGATGTCGATATCGCCTGGTGGCGTCAAAACCGCTATGTCATTCCACTCATTCATACGACCATGGTTCCCCAAAAGAGCTTGTTCGATGCATGCCTTTCCGCAACCGTGCGGATTCGGCGCGCCCAGCGTCGCTGTTTAGGACCGGCCCCGCAAAAACTCAAGGGACACTAATGCGATGTCATCGTCCAGCGCCGATTCGGTAAATCGGTCGAGCTCGCCCAAGACCTTGCCGCAGATTCCCGATACGCCCTCACCCGAGACAGAGAGCAGAAGATCACGAAGGCGCTGCTCGCCAAAGAACGCTCCGGTGCGGTCGCGGGCCTCAATCGTTCCATCCGTATACATGAAGAGCATGTCGCCAGGAGCGAACGTAAACACGCCCGTCTCGTAAACCATGCTCTCAAATGCACCGATTACGCCCGATTGGCATCCAAGCAGCTCGACCTCTCCCCCACGGGCCTCGCCGCCACCCAGCGGCATCGACTCTGGCCTGATGACCATGGTCGGAGGATGGCCCGCCGAACAATACGTTGCGCGTCCGGTTTTAAGGTCAATCTTGGCGATAAAGGCCGTCACGAACGTCTCGACCCTCGAGAAGCCCATGAGCATGCTGTTAAGGGAGCGTGCCATGCGGGCCGGTCCAGCGCCCTCCCAGGCATATGCCGTCAGGGCCGTCTTGACGAGCGCGGACATCGATGCAGCCTCAATGCCTTTGCCAGACACATCGCCCAGAATCATGACGGCGCAGTCGTCGGGAAGACGGATGAGCGTATAGAAATCGCCGCCGACCAACGCCGAGTTCGTGGCCGACAGGTACACCGAATCGGCGGCGATTCCCGGAACATCCCCCAGGGAATTTCTCATGCCAATCTGGAGGGTCTGAGCGATATGGCGCTCCTCGCGCTTTTGAGATTCGCCTTCGTAGATCAGTTCAAAGTCATGCGCCAAGTGCACCAAGTAGTCATATTCAAGATCATCAATCGGCTCTTGGCTACCATCACGAAGCAGCAGCGCACGCGTCGTCGGCCCCTTCGCAACAGAAGCAGGAACGATTGCGTCGTTACTGTGCTTGCCATCGCCCTCAGGGCGTGGGCGCCCCGCCTCGATGCCGGCGTCGACGTAGAGACCCTGGCAAGGCAGGCCATGCGCTCTAAGCCAGCCTCCCATAGGCATCGATTCGTCAACGCGAGTTATACGGACGTGTTTAAGGTCCTCGGCACTCGTGCCGCCCAAAACAGATGCCTCAAAGCCATCAGGGGCAGCCCCCAAACGTGCCGCTGGCGCCGTCGTGGAAAAGAAAAGCTTCTCGGGATCGTCCGGCAAAGCAACGCGACTGCCGCCTTCAAAATCTATGACGTAGGAATCCAGACTGGCGTCATACTCAATAGGGCAAAAATGGCAGTTGAGCATATTGCAGATCTCGGACGATACCGCCTGGGTAGCCGCGGCGGAATCGTCTAGAAAGGTAAACAACTCATCCCGCAAGACATTGAGCGAGCGGCCAAGCTCGGCCGTGCGACGGGAGCGAAGGCTCGATGCCATGCCGACCAGCTGGATAGACAGGTAATCGCAAATGACCTCAAGTACATTAACATCATAAGCGAGCGGTGCCTGGGGGCGTTTCCAACCAACTTCCAGCACGCCGAGGATCTGCGTACCGTAAAAAACGGGAAGACAGATTTCACTGCGGTACGGAGGCATATCCTGCATGCGCAACAGGTGCTTAGAACGATTATCCAGGTCCATGAACATACCGGAGGCGGCCTTATCGCCCTCAAGGTCCTGTTGAATCGACAAGCGACAGGCACGCGACTCGCGAAGAACATACGTCGGAATGCCAGCGCCATACGGCAAAAACTCGGGCAGGTAGCTGTCGAGCAGCTCCTTGGAAACACCGCGGAGCTTAAAGCCGCCGCTCTCAGAAAAATAGATAGCAGCACCCGAAGCATCGAGCGTTCCTACAAGCTGGTTCAAAACGGTATCAAGCAGGCTGGGTAACTCATCGGAGCCCACAGTGCTCATAATGACCGAGAGCGTGCCAGAGAGACGCTTGTTCGCCACTCTAAGCTCCGATAACGCACGCTTGAGTTGCCGGTCGTGAGAATACTGTTCCTCAATACTGTGAAGCGCCACCAGGACACGTGGCGCGCGGCGCCCAAAGATACGTGGAGGCGTTACGGAGCCTGCGCGAACCAATACGGGAATAAAGGAGCCATCGCTCAGCTTGAGCATCAGTTCGCTCTCGGAGCCATCAGTTTCAAATGGCAAACGATGTTCCGTTGCACGTTCAAAAGCGGACGAGTACAGGACGTCTTTAACATCTCCACCGATGACGTCGGCGCGTTCCTCGCACATCAAACCAAGTAAGCGATTATTCACATGCAGAATGGTTCCGTCGAGCTCGCAGATGATGACAGCATCGCTCGTGATCTCGACTAGTTGGGCAACGTCTGCCCACTCGTTGCGTTCAAGCGTTTCCATCGTGGACCCCACCGTCTATCGGTAACAAAAAAGCCTCCGAAGAGGCTTCTCAAATGCGATGGTGTCGGAGGCGGGACTTGAACCCGCATGACCAAAAAGCGGTCACTAGCACCTCAAGCTAGCGCGTCTGCCAATTCCGCCACTCCGACATGCTATGTTGTTGATTCGCAGTTCGTTTTGTTCGACCCGCGCGTTCAACGAGGAAGATAATAACCTATGATTCGAGAACTGTGCAAGCACTTTTTTCAAAAAAGTTTACGAATTTGTAAATGCGCAGGTAGATCCGTATGCCCGGCCCCGAATCGGTGTTGCCTCCCGGCGCGTCCTCGGGCATGGGCGATATTTTGCTACGCACTTCGTGCTGCAAAATATCGCTCCCCCTGCGGAATGCGCCGGGAGGCAACACCGATTCGGGGCCTACCAACACATACTCCAGGCACAGTTCTCAAACATGTTCTGGGGCTGATGCAAATTTGGTGGCTCGGCAAAGCCGAGCCCTTATATGGGGAGGCCGGAGCCAAAGCTCCGGCCTCACTAACTTTCCTATTAGATTAAGTGAGCGATCAATGAATCTCACTCCCCTCTGCCGCGTTAACGCAGGGCCCGCCCTGGTGTTGCTTTTCAGAACGTCCCGCAGGACGGAGGAAGCCCCGCGGCGCGTAACGCGCAGCGGGGCTTCCGACATGTCCGAGGACGTTCTGAAAAATAACACCAGGGCGGGCCCGGACGAAAACAACCGACTACAGGTCGATGTGCGATTCCTTGATCGGGAACGGCTCGGCGAAGTGGCACGCGCAGCAGTGACCCGGGGCAACTTCCTTAAACTCAGGAAGCTTCTCGGAGCAGATGCCCTGCGCGATCGGGCAGCGCGTGTGGAAACGGCAGCCGGTCGGCGGATCCAGCGGCGACGGCGGATCGCCGGCGAGGATGATGCGCTTGCGGGTCTTCTGAATATCCGGATCGGGAACCGGCACGGCAGATAGCAGCGACTGCGTGTACGGGTGGTGAGGCTCGCTATAGAGCGTCTTCCAGTCCGAAACCTCGACCATCTTACCCAGATACATAACGGCAACGCGATCGGAGATGTGCTGCACGACGGACAGGTCGTGGGCGATAAACAGATACGCCGTACCAAACTTGTCCTGAAGTTCCTTGAGCAGGTTCAGAACCTGGGCCTGAATGGAAACATCCAGAGCGGAAACGGGCTCGTCGCAGATGATCAGCTTGGGCTTGAGCGCAAAAGCGCGGGCGATGCCGACACGCTGACGCTGACCGCCAGAGAACTCGTGCGGATAACGGTTGATGTGCTCGGGGTTCAGTCCGACAACGTCGAGAAGCTCGCGGACACGCTCAATGCGCTCCTCCTTGGTACCCACGCCGTGAATGGTCATGGGCTCGGAGACGATCTCGCCGATGGTCATACGGGGATTGAGCGAAGCATAAGGATCCTGGAAGATAAACTGCATCTCACGACGCATGTCCTTGATCTCGTGCTTGCTCATCTCGGCAACATCTTTGCCCTGGAAGAAGACCTTACCAGCAGTCGGCTTGGTCAGACGCATGATGGTGCGGCCCGTGGTGGACTTACCGCAACCAGACTCGCCGACCAGGCCAAAGGTCTCGCCCGGATAAATCTCGAACGAAATGTCATTCACAGCAGAGACGACACGCTTGGAAAAACGCTTGGCGAACATGCCGGACTCTGCAGGGAACTCCTTAGAGAGGTGCTCAACCTTCAGCAGCGGAGTACGCTCATTATTGTCTGCCATTTACGCCTCGCCTCCCTTCTTGGAATCCTTGCGCGTACGGGACGTCGAAGGAGCGTTCTTGAGGAACTCGGGGTCGCCGGAATAGTGGCACGCAGAATAGTGGCCAGACTCCGTGACAACACGCTCGGGACGCTGCTTGCGGCACTTGTCCGTCGCATAGGGGCAACGAGGCGAGAACACGCAGCCCTCGGGCAGGTTCATGAGCGAGGGCGGATTGCCGTGAATCGGCGTAAGCGGCTTCTTCTCATCGATGGCCTGCTCCGGGATGGAGCGAATAAGACCCCAGGTGTAGGGATGGCGGCTCTCGTAGAAGATTTCCTCAGCAGTACCGAACTCGACGGGACGGCCGGCATACATAACCATGATCTTGTCGGCCATGTCGGCGACAACGCCCAGGTCGTGAGTAATCATGATGATGGCATTGCCGTTCTTCTCCTGCATCTCCTGCATGAGCTCGATAATCTGAGCCTGAATGGTAACGTCCAGAGCCGTCGTGGGCTCGTCGGCAATCAGAATATCGGGGTCGCAGGCAAGAGCCATAGCGATCATGACACGCTGACGCATACCGCCGGAGAACTGGTGCGGATACTCGTTGACGCGCTTCTCGGGCTCGGGGATACCAACAAGGTCCAAAAGCTCGGTGGCGCGCTTGAGCGCCTCCTGCTTGGAGTAGCCACGGTGCAGACGAAGGCCCTCGCCCACCTGCTTACCGATCTTATAGACCGGGTTAAGGGAGGTCATAGGGTCCTGGAAAATCATCGCGATATCGTTGCCGCGAATGTGTTGCATCTCTTCCTCGGTCATCTCGAGGATGGAACGACCGCGATAGCGAACGTCACCGCCCTCAATCTTTCCCGGAGGCATCGAGATAAGGCCCATGATGGTCATGGCGGTCACGGACTTACCAGAGCCGGACTCACCGACGACACCCAGGGTCTCACCGCGATCGAGCGTGTAGGACACACCATCGACGGCGCGAACGACGCCATCCTCGGTGTGGAAATACATCTTAAGGTCATCGACCTCGAGCAGATGCTGGCCCTCGGGAACCGGCTGGTCCTTCAGGTCCACATAGTTCTTGTTCTTCTTCATCCTTATGCGTCCTTCATCTTGACGTCGAGGGCGTCGCGCAGACCGTCACCCAGCAGGGTGAAGGCGAGCACCGTCGAGAGAATTGCCAGACCGGGCATGATCATCATCCAGGGAGCAGTCAGAAGATACTGCTGGCCGTCCTGAATCATGGAGCCCCACGAAGGCGTGGGCGGGATAACGCCCATGCCGAGGAAGGACAGAGCGGACTCGGTCAGAATAGCGCCACCAATGTTCATGGTCGCGTAGACCACGATAGAAGCAACAGAGTTCGGGAAGATATGGCGCATAACGATACGGGCATCGGATGCACCCATAGCGCGAGCGGCGTCAACATAGTCGTTCTCTTTGACCGTCAGGATCGCGGATCGGAAGACGCGTGCAATCGAAGGCCAGCCGAGAATGCCGATGGCGATAAAGACGTTCTGAAGACCACGACCGATAACGGCAATCATGGCAACAACGAACAGCACGTACGGGAACGCCAGGAAGATATCCGCACAGCGCATGATGATCGTATCCCAGATGCCGCCATAGAAACCGGCAAGGGCGCCCATGACCAGACCGATTACCGTGGAGATGGCAGTGGCCATAATACCGACGGAAAGCGAAACGCGTGCACCGTAGATAACACGGACGAGAATGTCACGACCAAGAGAGTCGGTGCCAAACGGGTGCTCGGCACACGGAGCCAGCAGCGAGGTCTCGGCCATGGTAGTCGAGTCGGAAGCCGTCGGCGAACCGAGCCAGGGCTGAGCCCACAGATCGGCGGTCAGGGCGACCACAACGACGATGATGATCCAGCAGACACCGATAACGGCGAGCTTGTTCTTACGAAGACGCTTAAAAGCGTCGCCCCACAGCGTGCGGGACTTGGCGGGAGCAGATGCGGCCTTGGTGGCGGTAGCCTGCTCCTGAGACTGAGAATCAGTTTCCTGCATGAGACGTACCTCCCTTAGGCCTTATCCGACGGACCGCCAAGGCGGATGCGCGGGTCGAGGAATGCATAGCTAATGTCGACGAGCAGGTTAATCACCATAACGACGACAACGATGAGCGTAACGCCGCCCATAACGATGGGCCAGTCGCGCATGCTAATGGCGCGGTAGACCTCGAAGCCAATGCCGGGCCAGTTAAAGACCGTCTCGGTCAGGATGGCGCCCGAAAGCATGCCGCCGAAGTCGACACCAATATAGGTAACGACGGGGATGAGTGCATTCTTAAGCGCATGCTTGATGATGATCGCGCGATTGGAGAGACCCTTGGCCTTTGCCGTGCGGATGTAATCCTGGTTCATGACGTCGAGCAGCTGCGAACGCATGATGCGGGCAGCATAGGCGGTCGAAACCGAAGCCAGCGTGATGGTCGGAAGCACATAGTGCATCCAATCCTGATACTGAGAGCTGGAACCGCCGGCACCCGAGATCGGCATAGAGAATGCGCCGCCGGTGAGATCCTTAAGGATGACGCCGAAGAACAGCTGCAGCAGCATACCGAGCCAGAAAGCAGGGACGGCAACGAGGATCGACGTGGTCAGCGTTACCAAAATATCCCAGAAGGAATAACGCTTGACCGCCGAAATAATACCCGCACCGATACCCATTATTGCCTCGAGCACGATAGCGCACGCGGCAAGTTTGACCGTATACGGATACTTCTGGGCAAAGATTTCCGTAACCGGCAGCTTGCGCTGGTACGAATTGCCCAAATCGCCATGAAGCAGACCGTTCATGTAATACAAATAACGGTCCACGAGCGACGTTTGAACGGGATCGCCGTTCTCGTCAAGGATCGCGTTGCCGTCCTCGTCCGACTGGACCAGGTGATAGCGCACGCGAAGCTGAAGCTCCACCTCGGGGGACAGAGCCTTGTCTCCACCGATCAGCTTGATCGGATCTCCCGGCACGATATTCTGGAGGGCGAACAGAATCAGCGTAACGCCCAAAAATACCGGGATGAACTGAAGCACACGTTTAACGATGTACTTACCCATACCACTCCCCTATCTAGGGATTAACCTAAATGGGATGCCGATCGCCAGACCGGCATCCCAAAATTACCATCAGCCAGTTTACCCCAGGTTAGGGGGAACTGTATGTTTCCCATGAGGTCTACGTAAATACTTGACCCTCACGGAAGCTGCAAACTCTTAAGCGAGCTCAGCGGTACTCAGATCGGCGTGCTTCTGCGGATCGACATAGAGGTGCTTGACACGGTCGGAGCCAGCGATGGTGTGCGTGTAGAACATCACCGGGATAACCGGGCAGTCGGCAGCGACCATAGCGTCGGCCTCCCGCATCTTGGCGATGCGCTCGTCGTCGTCAACCGTGGTGCGGGCCTCGTCGACCTTGGCATCGAACTCGGGGTTGCTGTAACCGGAACGGTTGTCGCCACCGAGGGAGTCGGAGTGGAACAGCGGGTACAGGAAGTTGTCCATGATCGGGTAATCGGCGATCCAGCCCAGACGGCCGAACTGATAGTTGAAGTTCTGATACTGCTCGAGCAGGGCAGACCACTCGGGAGTATCGGAGACGGCGGTGACGCCCACCTTGGCGAGGTCGCCGATGATGGACTCCATAATCTCCTTGTGGCCACCGTCCTGGTTGTAGGACAGGGTCACATTGATGCCACGATCGCCGTTAGCGCCAGCGGGAGCGACCTTGTCGAGGTACTCGTTAGCCTTGTCGACGTCATAGGCGGCAAACTCCCATGCGCCCTCCTTGTAGCCGGCGATTCCCGGAGGAACAATACCGTCGGCGGGGGTACGGGTACCCTTGAAGATGGTCTTGCAGATGGCCTCACGGTTGATGGCCAGGGAGATGCCCCTGCGCAGGTCGGCGTTATTGAACGGCTCGGCCGTGTTGTTGCAGGTCAGATAGTAGGTGGAAGGCTCGGCACCGAGCAGCATATGCTCGCCGTCACCCATGGTGTAGCCGTCCTTGGACTCGCCACGGTCCTTCTTTGCGGCGTCGATCTGAGCAACGGGAACGTCGCAGACATCGAGGTTACCGGCCTGGAACTCCTTGTAAGCGGTCTCCATGTCCTTGATGACCTGGAAGTGGATGGCGTCGATCTTGGCCTTGTCGCCATAGTAATCATCGAACTTCTTGAGGTTGATCTCCTGGCCATCCTCCCACTTACCGTCCATCATGAACGGGCCGTTACCGACCGGGGCAAGGTAGAAGCTCTTGACATCGGACTCGGCGCACTCGGGAACCGGGGACAGAGCCGGGTGAGAGGCGACGAAGGGGAAGTCGGCGTAAGCGGAAGACAGCTTGACGACGAGGGTCTCATCGTCGGGGCAAGTAACACCGCTGAGCTCGGTAGCGTTGCCGGCAAGCAGATCGTCATAGCCCTCAACCATGGAAAGGTGATAGGAGACCTCGGAAGGACCATACTCGGTAGCGATGGCCGACTTGGTGTTGACCAGGCGCTCCCAACCGAGCTTGAAGGACTTGGAAGTAACGTCGTCACCGTTGTGGAACTTGGCCTTCTTGATCTTGAAGGTGAACTCGGTGGCGTCGTCGTTAGCCTCGAAGGACTCGCAAGCCAGCGGAACGATCTCGCCCTTCTCGGGGTCGTACTCCGTCAGAGCGTCGAAGAGCTGGTACTCGACCTGAGTGCCCTGATCCTCCTGGACGTTGTAGGGGTCGATGCAGACCGGGTTGTTGATGTAGAAGTTCAGCGTCGAACCGGAGTCAGATCCGGAAGCGTCGCCGCCCTTCTTGCCGCATGCGGCAAGAAAAGCCATGGAGCTCGCAGCGAGGGTGCCGCCAACAAAGGCGCGACGACCCATAACGGGCTGGTGGAACATAGAATCAGCCATGCCATCCTCCTTATGAGATAGGACAAAGTGAATTCGGCCGGGCAACGTCGAGACAGCCCATTCGAACCATTCAAACGCGGTCCGCCGTTATGGCTGGTTATGCAATGCGGGCCAACGTTTTGCAATACAGTAGCGCATTTTATGCACAATTTGGCGCTGATTCCGGTTAACGGTCGAGAATTTCTTTAGTTGGGCGAAGTATGTGGGGATATTTTGACTCTGTTACAAATATGTAAACAAAAAGGGCCCCGCACATGCGGGACCCTTTACAAACGCATATACGCCGATGCTTAGTAGCCGACGATGCCCTGCGGGAAGAAGAACATGCACAGCACGACGCACACGGCAAACACGACAGCCATGATAACGGTCAGGCGGTCAAGGTTCTGCTCCATAACGCCTGTGGCAGAGCTGGAGTTATACAGCGAGCTAGCGATCATATCCGAAACGCCGGTGCCCTTACCGGAGTGCATCAGGACGAGAATCGTCAGCGCCACGGCAGAAACAGCCCAAACGACAAACAGAAGAATCTGAAACGGACCCATAGATAAGCTCCTTAATAGAACAATTCAAACTCTAGTACTGTACCACAACCTCCAACACTCCCCCGCCTGCCATTTAGGGACGGGGTAGAAATGGCAGAAATAGCTCTTGATTATCATCTGTTAGAGTGATTTAAGAGCATTTTGAATGACATAGCGCCCAAGCCCCGTAAGACGACCTATCTGTCGCTCACTAAAGCCAGCCTCATACAACCTGCGAACGGCCTCTGCACGTTCAAATGGACCGGGAAGGCCCATAACATCGCGGGGATCCATGCCGTCCAGGACTCCCCTGGCCTTGCGCTCTTGCTCAAATACCGTCATCGACCGACCCGAATTCAATACATAGGTATCCTTGCGGCCCGATTTGCTAAAGGATTCGAAATTCCCCTGTCCGCCGATTAGACTAAACAGGACGCTTCGATCCAAGTGACCGCCTTCACCAAGGTAGGCTTGATAGCTGCTCCATCGGTAGTCTTCCGGACGACAGCCAAGCTCAATCGGATTATCATGAATGTAGCGAATTGCTTGCATAAAGTAGTCGTTAGACTCGATTGGCTTACTTTTATAACGGCCCTGAAATACGGGACCGCAGCGTCCGGTAACCCTGTTGAAAAACTGACCATAGAGGGTTCCTATGTAATGGGCGATTTCCCACATATGATCCTCGCGATCAGAGAGCAGCATGTGCACATGGTTGTCCATGAGGCACCAAGCGCATAGCGATGCCTTGTACTGCGTGCATGCTTCGCCCGCCACGGACAAGAAAAACCTGCGCTGATAATCCTCTTCGAATAGATACTGCTTGCCACAGCCTCTCATCATTACGTGGTAGTAGCCGTAAGGGGATTTAACTCTTGCCTGCCTTGTCATTGCTGGACCTCACAATCCGCAAGCATGTTTGCATCAAACTCTACCCAGATAGTCATCAAATCAAGATCGACAACGAAAGAAAACTAACCAGCGGCAAACCATCACAGGCAAACGGAAAGTCAAGCTTTAGAGGGAGACTATTTCTACCATTTCTACCCCGTCCCCAAATGGCAGAAATATCAAAAA
Source organism: uncultured Collinsella sp. (assembly GCA_900543015.1). Classification (GTDB taxonomy): domain Bacteria; phylum Actinomycetota; class Coriobacteriia; order Coriobacteriales; family Coriobacteriaceae; genus Collinsella. Next base: position 30,957 of record UQPJ01000010.1, on the reverse strand, counting down.
GGGGGTTGCCCGAATATGGGCAACCCCCTCGCATGAAAACTTTTGGAGTTTTCTCTTAGGCCTCGGTGGCGAGCACGCGACCCGTCATCTCGGCGGAAGGCTCAAGACCAGCCATGGTGAGCATGGTCGGAGCGATATCGGAAAGACGGCCGTCCTCGATACCGGTGAGCTGGGCCTTCTCATCAACGATGATGAACGGCACACGGTTGGTGGTGTGAGCCGTAAACGGATGCTTGGAACCGTCGGAAGCGACGTCAAACATGTGGTCGGCGTTGCCATGGTCGGCGGTAATCAGCGCAAAGCCGCCCTTGGCGAGAATCGCCGGGACAACCTTGGACAGAGCATCGTCAACAGCCTCGACGGCCTTAACGGCGGCGTCGAAGACACCGGTGTGACCAACCATGTCGCAGTTCGCGAAGTTCACGATGTAGAAATCAGTGCGATCCTCGTTGATTGCGGCGACGAGCTTCTCGGTAACCTCGGGAGCGCTCATCTCGGGCTGCAGATCGTAGGTAGCGACCTTGGGGGAAGCGACGAGCACGCGCTCCTCGCCCTCCTTGGGCTCCTCGATGCCGCCGTTGAGGAAGAACGTCACGTGGGCGTACTTCTCGGTCTCGGCGGTGTGCAGCTGCTTCAGGCCATTGGCAGCGATAACGTCGGCCAGAACGTTCTCGGGGAACGTCTTGGGGAAGGCGACCTCGACGTCAAACGTCGGATCGTACTCGGTCATCGTCACAAAGTGCGAAAGCTTGATCTGTTCGCGCTCAAAGCCGTCGAACTCCTTGTCCGTGAACACGCGGGTCATCTGACGAGCGCGGTCGGGACGGAAGTTGAAGAAGATGGCCGCGTCGCCCTCGTGGATGCCCTCATTGTGGGCAGCGAAGGGCTCGACGAACTCATCGCCGCGCGGATCCTTCTCGTAGTAGGCCTTGATACCGGCCACGGGGTCGGTATCGGCATCGGACGCGTTGACCATGACATCATAGGCACGCTGGATGCGCTCCCAACGGTTATCGCGGTCCATGGCCCAATAACGGCCCGAAACGGTGGCAACGCGAGCGTCGCAACCGGTCTCCTCGGAAATCTTGGCCAAGAAAGCGCAGAACTCGCTCATGTAGCCAGCACCGGACTGTGGGTCAACGTCGCGGCCATCCATAAAGGCGTGGACGCGAACGGTCTTGACGCCATGCTGGGCAGCCATCTTGACCAGGGCCTCGACATGGTTCATGTGAGAATGAACGCCGCCGGGGCTCATAAGGCCCATGAGGTGTAGGGTCTTGCCTTCGGCCTTGACATCGTCCATAGCCTTGACGAAGACCTCGTTCTTGGCGATGGAGCCGTCCTTGATGGCATTGTTGATGCGCGAAAGCTCCTGGAAGACGATGCGGCCGGCACCGATATTGAGGTGACCCACCTCGGAGTTGCCCATCTGGCCATCGGGAAGGCCCACGTCCTCGCCCGAAGCGCCGAGCGTGGTGTGGGGGTATTTCTCGTACAGGCTATCAAGGAAGGGCGTCTTGGCAGCGGCGACGGCGTTCTCGCCATCGGCCGGAGCCAGGCCACAGCCGTCCATGATGATCAGGAGTGCAGGAAGATGACGCTGTGCCATATGTCCTACTCGCCTGCCTTGACGACCATAGAGGCGAAGTCGGCAGCCTTGAGCGAAGCGCCGCCCACGAGGGCGCCGTCAACGTCGGGCTTGGCGACGAGCTCAGCGATGTTGCCGGGCTTGGCAGAGCCACCATAGAGAACGCGGATGCCGTTAGCGAGCTCCTCGCCGAACATCTCCTTGAGGGTCTCACGGATAGCGCCGCAGACCTCCTGAGCGTCCTCGGCGGTAGCGGTCTTGCCGGTGCCGATGGCCCAGATGGGCTCGTAGGCGACGACGACCTGCTTGGGGCAGGTGATCTCAAGACCAGCAAGGCCAGCCTTGACCTGGTTCACGACGTGCTCGACATAGGTGCCAGCCTCGCGGACCTCGAGAGACTCGCCGCAGCAGAAGACGGGAACAAGACCGGCGGCAACGAGAGCCTTGGCCTTCTTGTTCTGATCCTCGTCGGTCTCGTGGAAGTAGTCGCGACGCTCGGAGTGACCGATGATGCAGTAGGTGCAGCCAGCGGACTTGAGCATGTCGCAAGAAGACTCACCGGTGAAGGCACCCTTGGCCTCCCAGTACACGTTCTGTGCGCCGAGGGCGATGGGGGCAGCCTGAATACGGTCATGAACCGTGGTGATGTCGATGGTCGGAGGGCAGACGAGCACCTCGACGCCAGCCGGAACCTCAGGCAGAGCCTGAGCCAGCTCGTCGGCGAGCTTGGCGGCCTCGGCGACGTCGTTGTTCATCTTCCAGTTACCAGCGATAAGAAGGGTGCGATTAGGCATCGAGAAGCGCCTCCACTCCGGGCAGGGCCTTACCCTCGACGAGCTCCATGGAAGCGCCACCACCGGTGGAGATCCAGCTCATCTTGTCGGCCAGGTTGAACTTGTTGACAGCTGCGACAGAGTCGCCACCGCCGATGATCGAGGTGCAGTCGGCCTCGGCAACAGCCTCGGCGATAGCCTGGGTGCCGTGAGCGAAGTTATCGAACTCGAAGACGCCCATGGGGCCGTTCCAGAACACGGTCTTGGCGCCCTTGACAGCCTCGGCGTAGAGCTCCTCGGTCTTGGGGCCGATGTCCATGCCCTCACGATCGTCGGGGATAGCGTCGGAAGCGACAACCTCGGGGACAGCGTCCTCGCCAAAGTGATCGGCAACGCGGTTGTCGATGGGGAGCAGGATCTTAACGCCCTTCTCCTCGGCCTTCTTGAGCATCTCGCCAGCGCGCTCGACCCAGTCCTCTTCCTTGAGGGACTGACCGACGGTCAAGCCCTGAGCCAGGAAGAAGGTGTAGGCCATGCCGCCACCGATGATCAGGGTGTCAGCGGAGTCGATGAGGTGATCGAGAACGCCGATCTTGGAGGAAACCTTGGAACCGCCGACGATAGCGACGAAGGGACGCTCGGGCTCGGCGAAGATGCCGGTCAGCGTGTCGACCTCCTTCTCGAGCAGGAAGCCGGCGACGGCAGGCAGGTAAGCGGCGGGGCCCACGACGGAACCCTGGGCGCGGTGAGCGGTGCCGAAGGCATCGAGAACGAAGACGTCACCATAGGAAGCGAGCTTCTTGGCGATCTCGGGATCGTTCTTCTTCTCACGCTTGTCGAAACGGACGTTCTCGAGAACGAGGACCTTGCCCGGCTCGACGGCGGCGACAGCCTCGGCAGCCTTCTCGCCGTAGGTGTCGGCGACAAAGGCAACGTCGAGACCAGAGAGCTCGGCGAGCTTCTTGGCGACGGGCTCGAGGGACAGCTCGGGCTGGAAGCCGGTGCCATCGGGACGGCCGAGGTGGCTCATGAGGATGACGCGAGCGTTGTGCTCAACGAGGTAGTTGATGGTGGGCAGGGCAGCCTTGATGCGGGTGGTGTCGCCAACGACGCCATCCTTGATAGGCACGTTGAAGTCAACGCGGACGAGAACGCGCTTGCCGTCGACATCGATGTCGCGGACGGTCTTCTTGGTAAAGGCCATGTTTGCTTCTACCTTTCGTACGTGTCTGCCTCCCATTACGGCAGACGATTTCCTATAAAAAGGGCGCGACCCTAGGGCGTAAGCCCTATAAGGCCGCGCCCTTCTTTAGACGCTCAACGAGCTATTCGCTAAAAGCTAAATTAAGCAACGAACTTCTCGAAGTACTTGATGGTGCGGACCATCTGAGAGGTGTAAGAGTTCTCGTTGTCGTACCAAGAGGTGACCTGAACGAGGGTCTGGCCGTTGCCGAGATCAGAGCACATGGTCTGAGTGGCGTCGAAGATGGAGCCGTGGGTCTCGCCGATGATGTCGGTGGAGACGATGTCGTCCTCGTTGTAACCGAAGGTCTCGGAGATGGTGGCAGCGTAGGCCTTCATAGCGGCGTTGACCTCGTCGACGGTGACCTTCTTGTCAACGACAGCGTAGAGGTTGGTGATGGAGCCGGTCGGCGTCGGGACGCGCTGGGCGGCACCGATGAGCTTACCGTTGAGCTCGGGGAGAACCAGGCCGATAGCCTTGGCAGCACCGGTGGTGTTGGGGACGATGTTGACGGCGCAGGCGCGGCTACGACGCTTGTTGCCCTTGCGCTGCGGGCCGTCGAGCGGCATCTGGTCGCCAGTCCAGGCGTGAATGGTGGTCATGATGCCGGACACGATGGGAGCGAAGTCGTTCAGACCCTTGGCCATCGGGGCGAGGCAGTTGGTGGTGCAGGAAGCGGCGGAGATGATGTTGTCCTCAGCGGTCAGCGTCTCGTGGTTGACGTTGTACACGATGGTGGGCAGATCGCTGCCGGCCGGAGCGGAGATGACGACCTTCTTGGCGCCAGCGTTGATGTGGGCCTGAGCCTTAGCCTTGCTGGTGTAGAAGCCGGTGCACTCGAGAACGACGTCGACGTCGAGGTCGCCCCAAGGCAGGTTATTGGCGTCGGCCTCCTTGTAGATCTTGATCTCCTTGCCGTCAACGGTGATGGAATCCTCGCCAGCAACGACCTCGTGATCGCGAGCGTAGTTGCCCTGCGTGGAGTCGTACTTCAGCAGGTAAGCGAGCATATCGGGAGAGGTGAGGTCGTTGATAGCGACGATCTCGGAGCCCTCATGACCGAACATCTGACGGAAAGCCAGACGACCGATGCGACCGAAGCCGTTAATAGCAACCTTTACTGCCATTGTGTCTCCTTTCGTAAGGCCCCCGCAAGCTACAGCGCCTGCCGTTGAGGCCCACAAACTAACCACTCGCCTAATATACCTTTTTTTGGACTTGAATTTCACGAGAATGCTCGAAATTGAAAATCAAATTTACGTTAAAACGTTTTAAAGAATAAAACAGCAGTTAAATCCGTATATACGCCGATACTTTAAACTACCTGTTTGCTTCAATGAGCTTTTCAAGCCTCAAAACTCGATGGTAGAGGGCCGACTTTGACAAGGGAGGGTCAGCCATCTCCCCCAAATCACGCAGCGACAGATCGGGATAGCGCTCGCGCAGGTCGCAAAAGACCGCCAAGGCATCCGGAAGCGCATCGCGAAGGCCACGTTGCTCGAGCTCATCGATAAGCGCAAGCTGATGTTGGGCGGCACCGGCGCTTCTGGTCTGGTTGGCGAGTTCGGCGTTCACGCGACGGTTCACATCGTTCTTAACCAACTTGACCGCACGCGCCTCCTCAATCTCGGCAACACTGCGCTTGGCACCAATCAGCTTTAAAAGATGCTCGATTTCCTCGGCGCTCTTTATGTACACGGCATAAGACCCCCGCCGTGCATTAACACGCGCATGGACCCCAATCTGCTCCAAAAGATCGCAAAGCCCCTTGGCATATTGCTCACCCTGTACCGCAATCTCCAAATGAAAATCGCCGCGTGGATCGGCCACGAAGCCGCCCGCGATGAGCGCGCCGCGGATATAGGCAAGTCTGCAGCAAGGACGGGCAACGATATGCCGGGGCACGCCGGCGACAAGTCCTCCCCTCCGGTCGAGGATACCCAGCAGCACCAGAGCCTTATCCAAATCGGGCTGATCGGGCAAGGTGATGAGATAATTTCGAACCTTATGCAATACAGATTTGCGGACGGTGAACTCCGTTTTGAGTTTAAGGATGCGATGCGTCAGCGTGATCATCGTGCGCGCGACGGCTCCCGTCTCAGTTGCAACCGTCAAACGATACCGCCCAGAGCCGGTAAGCGAGAGCGTACCACTCACGCGCGTGAGGGCGGCAAGCGTCGACAAGTCGCAGTATTCACATTCGGGTTCGCAGCGCGCAAGCTCATCACGCACCTCGGCGGTAAACGACATGCAAGCCTATGCTTTCGTGTTGGCGCGCGACAAGTCGCGATGGGAAATGCTCACGTGATACTGGGCGCCTTCCAAATAACGTGCCGTGGCCTCGGCGATGGCAACGCTGCGGTGCTGACCGCCCGTGCAACCGATGGCAATAGAAAGCTGCGGCTTGCCCTCCGCGATATAGCCCGGCATCACCGTATCGAGCAGCTGCGTCCAGGCCTTCCAGAACTCCTGCGTCTTGGGATGGTCCAGAACAAAGTCGGAGACTTTCTTATCGAGACCAGTCATGGTGCGCATCTCGGGATCGTAGAACGGATTGGGCAGGAAGCGAACGTCGATCATAATGTCCGCCTCGACGGGCATACCGTGCTTAAAGCCAAACGAGAACACGTGAACGTCCATGAGCTGCTGGTCGGACAACTCGGAGAACGCCATGCGCAATTTGTTGCGCAGCGCAGAGGTGCGTAGGCGGCTCGTGTCGATGATCATATCGGCTCGATCGCGCACACCCTGCAGCTGCAGGCGCTCGCGCTGAATCGCATCGGCCGTAGTCTCCCCCGGCTTGGCAATGGGATGACGGCGGCGATTTTCGCTGTAGCGACGAATCAGTACCTCGTCAGAAGCCTCCAGGAACACGATGTCGCAGCTCATCTCGCGCTCTTCGAGCGCGGCGACCGCATCGAGCAGCTCATCGAACAAGCCCTGGCTACGCAAATCGCAGGTGACGGCGAGATGCCTGCCCACGCCCGTATTGATGCCGACGAGCTCGGCAAGCTGGGCGATCAGACGCGGAGGCAGGTTATCGATGCAAAAATAGCCCATGTCCTCGAACACGTGCATGGCCTGCGTGCGGCCCGATCCGGACATTCCGGTGATGATGACGATATCGGGGATGCGCTCCGAGCGCTCCGCCGCATCCATGGCATCTCCCTTTTGCATGTGCTGCCTCCCGAAAACAAGCGCGGGACCCAGCAACCCGGATCCCGCGCGGTCAATTGCCTTTATTGAGTATACCGCCCCGAGCGGATACGAGGCCTGTCTTACGCCTCAAGCGCAGCCTTGAACCAACTTGTAATACTCGTGGGGTGCGTGATGGCGGTGCCGACGACAACGGCCCAGGCGCCAGCATCGATCGCGGCGCGAGCCTCCTCGGGCGTATGCACGCGACCCTCGCAAATGATGGGAAGGCCGGGGAATTCCTCGGTCGCCTGACGCAGGAGCGGCAGGTCGGGGCCATCGGCCATGGTGCAGTCGATGGCGGCGACACCGTGAGAGAGCGTGGTGGATACCAGGTCGAAGCCCATATCAACCGCACGGCGAATGTCCTCGATGGTGGCACAATCCGCCATCAGGAGCACACCCTCCTCGTGCAGCGGACGGAAGGTATCCTCGACCGTCTTGCCATCGGGGCGCGGACGATCGGTGGCGTCGATCGCCACGATATCGGCACCGGCAGCAACGCAGGCGCGGGCGTGACGCAGCGTCGGCGTGATGTAGACGCCCTCGTGTCCATCCTTCCACAGGCCGATAACAGGAACCTCACAGCGACCCTTAATGGCGGAAATGTCGGCAAGGCCCTGGCAGCGAATGGCGGCGGCGCCGCCGAGTTCGCAAGCGCGAGACATTTGAGCCATGGTCTCGGGCGTACGAAGCGGCTCGCCCATATACGCCTGAACGCTCACGACGAGCTTACCCTTCAGGGATTGAATCAAAGGATCGACGGTCATAAGGCTGCAACCTTTCTCAGAACAGCCTCCCGAGGCGCGTTGTCTCGGGAGGCTCCTACAGCAGATACGTTTACTTTAACGAGGCAAGAAGATGCTCGGCGGCACCGATGAGCGGAGCATCGCCCTCCAGAGACCCGATGAGAATCGGCGTGTCCTGGAGCGGATCGAGCGCCTGGCTGGCATAGCCCTCGTGCACCGAATCCTTCCACGTCTGCGAACGCCAATCGGGACCCTGATGAATTACGCCGCCCGAAAGCACGATGACCTCTGGATCCAGAATGTTGGCAAGCGAGCCCAAGCTGGCGCCCAGCGCAAAGCCGGCGTCATGGATGACCTCGGTCGCCTTTGCGTCGCCCGCGCGGCACAGGTCGTTCACATCGCGACCGACCGAAGGACGGCTGGGGTCGACGCGGCCAAAGCGCTCATCGTACATACGACCAATGGAAGTGCCCGAAGCAACAGACTCAAGATGGCCGGAACGCCCGCAGGCACAGGGAATGCCGGCAGCAGCCGAGCACTCGATATGGCCCATATGGCCGGCAGCACCGTGGAAGCCTTGCATCACGCGGCCGTTCTCGACATATGCGCCGCCGATGCCCGTACCGATGCCCAGACACAAGACGGAGAACTTACCCTTGCCGACGCCCCAGTGGGCCTCGCCCAGAGCATGAGCCTGCACGTCGCCCACAACGGCAACGGGAAGACCAAGGTCCTCGCGCAGACGCGGCCCCAACTGAACGCCGGACCAGCCGGGCATGATCTCATTGGCATACGCGATGGCGCCCGTCTTGGGATCGACGACGCCCGCGGCACCGATACCGACACCGAGGACCTCGACATCGGGATTCGCCTCAAGAGCGGCCTTGATGGACGCCTCGATACGCTGGAAGACGGCCTCGCCGCCCTCTTGGGCCTCTGTGGGAACCTCGGCCTCAAAAACGGGATGGGGCACGCTGCCGTCAGCCGGGTATTCCATGATGGCGGTCGCGATCTTAGTTCCGCCGATATCGACAGAGCAGACGTACTTGTTCTCCATGTCGCTCTCCTTCGGAGATATAAACAACTACAGGAAATGAAGGCGGTGTTATTGCCGCAGCATGGTAAAGGTTTCTCGGGTGCCTTAGGTTGGGGTGAAAGCGGTCGGGCGTTGACCTAATGGGTCACGCTCGACCGCTTGAGCCCCCAGATCGGGTGCCTGGGAAAGCTTTACAGGAGACCGTTGTCCTGGAGGACCTTCCTAATCGCCTCGACGTTCTCGCCGGTCATGGCCTTCACCGGGCGCGGCATGGTCGGGCTGTCGAAGATGCCCATGAGGTTCAGAGCGGTCTTGAAGGCGCCGACGCCACCGGCATAGCCCTGGACGCCCGAGGTGACGTCCCAGATGTGCGAAATCTCATTGAGGCGATCCTGCTCGGCCTTGACGGTAGCCCAGTCGCCGGCCTGAGCGGCCTTCCACTGGCGCACGTAGCCCTCGGGCTCAACGTTGGCAAGGCCCGGGACAGAACCGTCGGCGCCACCGAGGTAAGCGCCGTCGACAACAACCTCGTGACCGGTGAGGATGCTCATCGGATGGCCGTTCTTCTCGTTCTCCTGAACGAGATAGCGGAACGAGATGTCATCACCCGAGGAATCCTTGACGCCAGCAAGGACGCCCTCGGCGCCGAGCTTGGCAAGGAGCTTCCAGGGGAGCTTGGTGTGAACGCAGACGGGAATGTCATAGGCAAAGATGGGCAGGTCGAGCTCCTCGTGCAGGATGCGGAAGTGCTCCTCGACCTCGGTCATGCCCTGCAGGGCATAGAACGGGCAGGTGGCGACAAGCGCATCGGCGCCCAGCTCCTGAGCGACCTTACCGTGCTCGATCATGCGCTCGGTCTCGGTATCGATGATGCCGACCAGGACGGGCACGCGGTGGTCGACGATACGAACGGCCTCGGCGATGATCTGGCGACGACGCTCATCGGTGGAGAAAACGACCTCGCCCGAAGAGCCCAGGAAGAACAGGCCATCGACGCCGGCATCGATCATGCGGTTGATGCTGCGCTCAAAGGAGGCAACGTCGAGCTGGTGGTCTTCGGTATCGGGAACAACGACGGGAGGGATAACGCCGGTGAATTTCTGAGTTGCCACAAGAATCTCCTTAGTTGTCTGGCGGGCGGCCCTATGCCACCCACTCTTGTTGGCAGTGTCCAGGCCGTCTAGGCCAAAGAACACGGGTAGAACGTTTGGTTAAAAAAGTCGATGACTTCGTTTTCGAACGCGTTGATGCGCCCATGAGCGTATTTGGCATAGATGATATGCCTCCGGTCACACTCAAGACCGTTGAATACGGCAAACTGGCCCTTGGGATCACTCACGGCATCCATGAGCGATGTGCCCATGAGCACCGATCCACGCACCCGAGACGACAACGCCTCGAGGCCACCGGGAATTGGATTGGCAACCGCCGTGCAGGCGAGGCCCCGCTCGTCCAGAGCAGAAACCGCCAGCGCGACTCCGCCGCCAAGGCCCTCGCCCCATGCAAAGATGCGGTCGGGGTCCACGCCATCAAGATTGCGCGCCACCTTCGCCATCGCGCAACCCCAACGGACGCGCTTGACAAAAGCAGGAGAGGCAATCCCCTGCTGCAGCTCGCTGGATCCAATCGCCTCATCGTCCAGCGCAAGCACGGCATATCCCATGGCCGCAAACCTCGTCATGTGATGCCATCCCCGCACGGGTCGGTCGATGTCGTGAAACATCAGACATAGCGGCACAAGCTCGGATGCTCGGGCGCGACCGGCAGGCTCGATCAAACGTGCGTGGACCACATCGCCACCAAGCTCAAAGGAGACCTCCGAGTAACGGGCGCAGGGGTTAACAAAGTCAATCGCCGTAATGGCCAGGCCTTGAATCTCAAGATCCATAGCACATGTCTCCAAATCAGAAACATCTGCCTGAACATCACCGTGCCAGTCCCGATATTCAGAGAGCCTTGACGAAACCGTCCCGGGAATCCCCACAAGGTCGGGGACAATCAGCTCATTGACATTGCTCTCGCACTTAGACATGAGCCTCCCCTCCCTTGCAGAAAAATGGAATGATCAGATCGTCAAAATCCTGAATCTCCTCGTGGCCAAAGCCTTCAAAGAACTCATGACGCTTTTCACAGGTCAGGTTGTTATAGACCGCAAACTGCGTCGCTGGCGGACAGACGGTATCGGCTGTGCCGGTGCCAAACAGCACGGGGCATTTGACCATAGGGGCAAAGTTCTTGGAATCGAAGTACGCCAGCTTGGCATAGGCTTCGTCGATACGAGTCGAGTCCTCGTCAAACCAGCGAGACCAATAGCGCAGGCCCTCGTAGGCAATGTCGTCGGCATCCAAATCCCAGACTAGGCGGAAATCCGACAGGAAGGGATAGAGGATGGCGGCGCGATTGATAAGCTCGCTGTTAAGTGCACAGGTCGCAATGCCCAAACCGCCGCCCTGCGACGCGCCGTTCACAAACACACGGGCAAGATTGATGCCCTCGAGCTCGCGAACGATGCGACACAGGATGCGAATATCTTGGTGCAAGCGGACATAGTAGAGGTTGGCCGGATCGCCGTCGATACCGGCGACGATATGGCCCGCGACCGTTGTGCCCTCAAATCCACCAATGTCCTCGGAGGGACCTCCTTGACCGGGGCAGTCGAGGGCGATGAGTGCCATGCCCATGCCCGCAAACGACGCCTGCTCAAACCAGCTGCGGCTTGCACCCGGATATCCATGGAACTGAAGTACCAATGGCACGGGCTCGTCCGAGACGGGTTTAAGGTACTTGGCATGCAGGCGAGCGCCACACATGCCGGTATACCAGAGGTCGAAAAACTGGCAGGTCACGGCATCTGTGACCGATGCCGTCTCGATCGCATAGTCAAGCCCGACCGCGTCGGCCTCGGCCATGCGATCCTTCCAAAAGAGATCGAAATCTGATGGACGGGGCATGGCGCCTCGATATTCACCAAATTGATGTTGTAGCTCCTGAGCACTTGGCATGGCTCGTGAACCCAACCTTTCGAAATCGCAACGGAGGTGCGCCCGGCAAGGGAACCGGGCGCACGGGAGGGAAAGCGAGGCTACTCGCCGAGCTTGGGATGCAGCAGCGACGGCGCAGCGCCGAGCAGCATCTTGGTGTAGGGGTCCTGGGGGTGCTGGAAGACCTGCTTGGCCTCGCCCTGCTCGACGATCTTGCCGCCATTCATAACGATGATGTCGTCAGAGATATAGCGGACCGTCTGGATGTCATGGCTGATGAACACCATGGCCAGGCCGAGCTCCTTCTTAAGGTCGGTCAGCAGGTTCAGAATCTGCGCGCGGACCGAAACGTCCAGAGCCGAGGTGGGCTCGTCGGCGATGATGGCATCGGGGTTCAGCGACAGGGCACGGGCAATTGCGACGCGCTGGCGCTGGCCGCCCGAAAGCTGGCCGGGAAGAACCTCGGCGGCGGAACTGGGCAGACCGGTGAGCTCCAAGAGCTCCTTGACGCGCTTCTCCTGCTCGGCCTCGGTACCCAGGTTGTGAACGCGCATGGGGTCGAGCAGCTGCTCGCGAACGACCATGCGGGGGTTGAGCGCCGTAGCCGGATTCTGGAACACGACCGAGATGACGCGGCCCATGTGACGACGGTCCTCGGCGGTACGCTTGGTAACGTCCTTGCCCTTAAAGTAGACCTTGCCGCTCGTGGGGGCCTGCAGGCCGCACATGACGTTGGCGGTGGTGGACTTACCGCAACCGGACTCGCCGACGATGCCGATCGTCTGACCGGGCATGAGCTTAATCGTTACACCCTGGACGGCGTGAACCAGGTTAGGGTGCAGAATCGAGCCGGTACGGGTCCTAAAGGTGACGTGGACGTCATCAAGGAAGATGATCGGCTCGACGCCGTTGACTGCGGTCTCGCTCATCTACATCACCTCCGCGTGAGGGGTCAAACCATTTGCCTTGAGCACCTCGTCGGGGAGCTCGGAATAGAAGTGCTCGGTGCCGGGCACGCGCTTGAAGACCGGACGGGTGTCCAGGCCAATACGCGGATGGCTCGAGCGGGGCGCGAAGCGATCGCCCTTGGGGAAATCGCGCGGGCTCGGAACGGCGCCGGGCACCTGGTGCAGGCGGCCCGAACCGCTCTCGATGGACAGGACGGAACCCAGAAGACCGCGGGTGTACTCGTGGATCGGGTTGGTGAGCAGCTCCTTGGTGGGCGCCTGCTCGATAACCTGACCGGCGTACATCACCGTGATGTTATGGGCGACCTCGGCGACCAGCGCCAGGTCATGCGAGACGAAGATCATGGCAAAGCCGAGCTTGGCCTGAAGGTCGTTGAGCAGCTTGATGACCTGCTTCTGGACGGTAACGTCCAGGGCGGTCGTGGGCTCGTCGCAGATGACCAGCTTGGGGTCGCGGGTAAGGGCCATAGCGATCAGAACACGCTGACGCTGGCCACCGGAAAGCTCATGCGGGTAGCTCTCGAGCGTACGCTTGGGGTCGAGGCCCACGAGCTCCAGGAGTTCCTCGGCGCTGCGGGTGCCGCCGCGCTTGGTGAGCTGCTTCATCTGGGCAGAGATGAGCATGGAGGGGTTGAGCGAGGACAGGGCGTCCTGATAGACCATGGCGATATCGGTACCGCGCAGGCCGAACCACTCCTTCTTGCTCATCTTGAGCAGGTCACGGCCCTCCCAGAGGACCTCGCCGGAAAGATGTTCGTCATCGTCGGTCAGACCCATGATGGCCAGCGTGGTGATGGACTTACCGCAACCGGACTCGCCCACCAGGCCCATAGTCTGGCCAGGACGGACGTCAAAGTTGACATGGTCGACGACGTTGATATCACCGTGGTGCTCAAACTGGATGCAGAAGTCACGGACCGAAAGGATCGGTTCGACAGACTCGTCGGGCACATGGCGATCGTCACGCTTGAGCTCGACATCGCGAAGGGCTCCAAGGCGAGCGGAGAGGGACTGGGCCTGCTCCTTGTAGGCGCGAACGGGGTCGGAGACCAGCAGGTCGGCCTCGCGGCGCTTGGAGGAATCGGTCGGATCCAGGGCGGCGGAGGGAGCAGCGGCCATGGCGTCGGTAATGCCCTCGGAGAGGATGTTGAGCGCCAGGCAGGTGATCATGATGGCCAGGCCCGGGAACAGCGCCTGCCACCAACGGCCGGCGAGCACGCCGCCGCGGGCGTCGGCTAGGATGTTGCCCCAGGTAGCGGTGGGCTCCTGGATACCAGCGCCGATGAAGGTCAGCGAAGCCTCGAAGATGATGGCGTCGGCGACCAGGGTAACGGTGAAGACCATGATCGGGGCGATGCAGTTACGCAGAACATGCTTGATCAAAATCCACGGAGCCTTGGCGCCGGAAACGATGACCGCGCGGACATAGTCCTCGCCGTACTCGGACACGATATTGGCGCGCACGATACGGGCAATCTGCGGAGTGTACATAAAGCCGATGGCGAAGATGATCGACGGCACGGAGTTGCCCAGGATGGAGACGAAGACGGCCGCGAGGGCGATGCCCGGGATGGACATGATGATGTCCAAGATACGCATGATCGTCTCGGAGACGGCCTTGCGCGAAACCGCTGCAAGGGCGCCCACGACCGAGCCGCAGACCAGAGCCATGGCAGTGGCGCCAAAGCCGATAATCAGCGAGTAACGACCACCGTAGAGCATACGCGACAGAATATCGCGACCCTTATCGTCGGTACCGAAGATAAATCCGTTGCCGGGAGCCTGGCGAGCCGTAAAGATCTCGACCGGGCTATAGGGGGCAAGAAGGGGCGCCAGAATCGCAGTCAGGGCGACCAGCACCAGCACGACGGCGGCAATCTTAGAAGACAGCGTCATCTTCTTCCAGCCACCGAGCTTGAGCCCCTTGGAGGCAGCCTTCTCGAGCTGCTCGGTTTGCTTCTCTCGAATCTTTACCATAATCTACACCGTCCTGATGCGCGGGTTGATGAGCAGGTAGAGCATGTCAACCACGATGTTGATGATGATGAAGGCAAGAGCAACGACGATAACGACGCCCTGAACCAGGTTCGCCTCGTTGCCCTGAACGCCCTGCAGAATCGCGGTGCCCATGCCGGGGAGGTTGAAGATAACCTCGATGACGACGGCGCCGCCCATGAGGTAACCGATCTTAAGACCGAGGGTGGTGACCGGGGTGATCAGCGCATTGCGAAGAACGTTGATGCCGACGACGACCTTCTCGGGGACGCCGGCGCCGCAAGCCATACGGACATAATCCTTATCGAGCTCCTCGACCATGGCGGTACGCACGATACGAGTCATCTGGCCCGTCAGCGGAAATGCCAAGGCGATAGCGGGCATGATCATACGTCCCAGATAGCCAGCCGGATTCGTGGTGAAGTGAGGCAGAGCACCCGATGCCGGAAGCACCTTAAGGTAGGAAGAGAACAGCAGGATCAACAGAACGGCAAGCCAGAACGACGGGGTTGCCAAGCCGGCGATGGAAAAGACGCGGATCACTTGGTCCGGCCATTTGTCGCGATACAGTGCCGCGATGACGCCGAGTAAAAACGAAACGACCGCACCGATGGCAAGGCCGATGAAGGTCAGCTGCATCGTGACGGGCAGGGCCGTGGAGATGCGCTTGGCAACGGAGTTGCGAGCAGCACCATAGGTGCCCATGTCACCATGGATCAAATCGCCCATATAGCGCACGTAGCGCACAGGCCAGGGGTCGTCCAGACCATACTTCTCATGGTACTCGGCAACCGCCTCGGGCGAGGCACCGTCACCCAACGCCGTGTAGGCGGGGTCGGTCTTGGAGAACGACATAAGGAAGAACACCAGGACGGTGACGCCCAATGCCATGATCGGCAGCGCCACAAGACGCCTTCCAATCAAACGTAGCAAGTTGTTCACGTTCTCTCCCCTTTCTTTTGTCGGTAGGACCAACTGGTATATGAGTACGGATACTCATTACAAGACCCGAGCGACATCGAGGTCGCCCGGGTCTTTGTTTCAACTATGAGGATACGGTCCCAACGACCGACATCCTGCATACAGACTCAAGCGAGTCTTACGCCTTGACGGTCGCAACGCCCCTGAAGGACATGCTCGTCGTACCGATGCCCTTGAAGCCATCGAGGGCCTCGCCGTTGGGCGCAGTGGACGGATCGTCCCAGGAAGCGGAGACGGTCTTGACGTGGACAACGGGGTACAGAACGGCGTTGTCGGCAATGATGTCGAAGCACTCGTTCCACTTCTTCTGCTGCTCATCGCCCTCAGCGGCAAGAGCCTCGTCCATGAGACCGTGGAGCTTCTGCCACTCAGCGGACTCCTTCCACGGGCAACGGGTCTGCATCCAGACGTTGTCGCCGTACCACCAGTTGAGCAGCAGGTCGGGGTCGGCGCCGAAGCAGGAAGGATCGCCAGGGGCAAGGAGGATATCGTAGGCCTCGCCGCCGTCGATGGCAGCGTAGGTGGCCGGCGAGGTATCGGTCTGGATGGTCACATCGAAGCCGAGAGCGTCGAGGTCATTCTTGACCTGGGCGGCCATGCCCTTAATCTGCTCGTTGTCGGTGGTGCGCAGGGTGATGGCACCCGGGGTGATGCCAGACTCCTCGATGAGCTTCTTAGCCTTCTTGGCGTCGGTCTTGTACACCGTGGAAGCCTCATGATAGTTGGTGAAGCTCTTGGGCAGGTAGCAGCTGGCAGCGGTGGCAAGGCCGGCGAAGGTGTTGCTGACCATCTTCTCGGTGTCGAGCGCATACATGACAGCCTGACGGACCTTGACGTTGTTCCAAGGCTCCTTGGCGACGTTGAACATGATGAAGCGGGTGCCGAAACCCTGAACGTTATCGATCTTGCAGCCGGCGCTCTCGAGCTGGTCGACGGCGTCAGCGGTAACGAGCTCCATAACGAGCGTGGAGCCCTCCTGCTGAGCGGTAACGCGAGCGGTGGGGTCGGTCAGGATGCTGTACTGGATCTTCTTATCCTCGGCAGCATACTCACCGTTGTACTCGGGGTTGGGAACCAGGGTGATCTCGGTATCGGAGATAGAGTCGTACATCCAGGGGCCGGAGCCGATCGGCTGCTTGGCGCGATCCTCCTCGGTCTGGGTGGCCGGGGTAACGCGGACGATGGCCAGACGATCCTTGAGCAGGGAGAAGTTGGGGACCTTGGTCTTGACCGTCACGGTGCTGGCGTCCTTGGCCTCGATGGACTCGAAGGGCTGGAAGAACGGAGCATAGGTAGCGGAAGCGGCGCAAGCGGTGTAGGAGGCAACGACATCGTCAGCGGTGACCTCGGTGCCATCGGAGAACTTGGCGCCCTTGCGGATGGTGACCTCGAAAGTGGTGTCGTCCACAGACTTGGGATCGTCGGTGGCGAGCTCTTTGAAGGTGCTGTAGTCGTGGTAATCGATGCCGTAGAGGCCCTCGACGACGTGCCAGTTAGCACCCAGGCCCACAGCGGAGCCGGTGCTGGCGGGATCGAAGCTGGACGGAGCGTAAGCGGAACCAGCGGTGATCACGCCGCCGCCACGGTTGGCGGAATCGGTGGAACCGGAAGCGGAACCCTCGTCGCTAGAGCTGCCACCGCAGCCGGTGAGACCAAGCCCTGCGACAGCAGCGACGCTGCCGGTGAGGCCGAGGAACGAACGCCTGGACATACCCTTGTTGATGATGGCCATGTCTTCTCCTATCAATAGAGAATCTTACCCGGGAGCGCCTAGACGTGCCCCCGCGCAACTTGCGGACGATATATACCTTACCTACCGACGAACCCAACTGAGGTGCCGCGCTCGGCGACCGATACATACATACGCTTGAACGGTATTTGCTACCGTTCACCGAATTCATTGACAAACGATTCGCCAGACAGTATGTATCGACGAGGTGAGATATCAGTCTTCGTCAACCCGCAGGATAGCAGGGTTGTTCACCATGGCTAGTCAAACGTTTTAGCGTTAATTAAACCCGAAATCGGCTGGTAATCGCCGTGAAATAAATGATTGAAAATCACGCGATCATGTATATCAGTTGTTTAGAGGCGTGTTTAGTTTTCGGATTGCTTTGCCGCCGCCTCGGCGCGCTCGGCATTCCATGCAACGAGCGCCTCGTGAACCGCTTTGGCGACATCGGCAGGAATGCCTCGAACTTCCGCGATCTCTTGCTCGCTCGCCGCGCGCAAACGCTTCATCGAGCCAAAATGGCGCATAAGGGCACGTTTTCTGGTGGGTCCCACGCCTGGAACGTCATCGAGTACCGAAACCGTCATGGCTTTATCGCGCAATTCGCGATGGAACGTGATGGCAAAACGGTGCGATTCATCGCGCACCTGTTTAATTAGATAGAGCGACGCGGACCCGGTCGGCAGCACGATGGGAGTCTCGTCCCAAGGCACGAAAACCTCCTCATCGGCCTTTGCCAAGCCACAAACTGGTATATCGAGCCCAAGAGCCTCAAGTTGCTTGATCGCAGCGGTCAATTGCGGCTTACCGCCATCGACAACGAGCAAATCGGGGCGCGAGCCAAAGCGCTCGTCGGCCATGCGCTCGGGAGCATAACGTCGTCCCAAAACCTCGGACATCGACACGAAGTCGTTTGCCTCGTCCAATTCGGCCTGAATTTTAAAACGACGATACTGACTCTTGTCGGCGCGCCCGTTGGTAAACACCACCATCGAGGCGACCGTAAAGGTGCCATGCAGTGTAGAGATATCGAAGCACTCGATACGCAACGGCGGCGATGGCAGCGCCAACGCACTTTCGAGCTCCAGGAGCGCTTGATTGGTGCGGTCGTCAGCGTACCCCGTTCGCATCATGTAGCGCATGAGGGCATGGCGCGCATTTTTGGATGCCATATCGAGCAGACGGTGCTTTTCGCCACGCTGCGGCCTATGGAGATGGCAGGAACGCTCACGCTTGCCCGCAAGCCACTCCCCCAGCGCTTCCGCATCCTCAAGCTCGACGGAAAGGTTGACCTCAGCTGGAATATCAGCCGTCTCGTCGTAATAGCGCTTAAGAAAGCCCGACTGGAGCTCTTCCTCGTCAACATCAAGACCCTTGTCGAGAATGAACTCGCAGGTGCGAACTGTTCGGCCCTCGCGAACGACGAAGACGCAAGCGGCGGAGATGGTCTCCTCGCGATAGAAACCGATGACATCTATATCGACACTGGAGGGAAAAACGACTTGCTGACGATCGTCCAGACCCCTGATGACCTCCAAACGACGTTTGACGCGTGCCGCGCGCTCAAAGTCGAGCGCCTCAGCGGCATCCGTCATCTCGGAGGTCAGCTCATCGACGACATCCTTGCGATGGCCCGACAAAAAGCGCTCGACACGCTTGACGTTCTTGGCATAGTCTGCCGGGGAAATCGCGCCGACACACGCACCCGGGCCACGCCCGACATGGTAGTCAAAGCAGGGGCGCCCGTTTTGCGCGCAAATCATATTGACGATGTCTTCCTCGCCCTTGTGGGACTCGACGATACGGCGACAACGACGCCACTCCGCACAGGATGCGGAGCAGATGGGGATAACCTTGCGCAGCGTATCTATCGTCTCACGTGCCGCGCGGCTATCGGTATAAGGTCCAAAATAGCGCGTTCCCGGCTTATGACGCTCACGCGTGTATTTGATAGCGGGATACAGGTCGCCCTTTGTAATGGCGATAAAGGGGTAGCTCTTGTCATCCTTGAGGTCGACGTTAAAGTACGGATGGTACTGACCAATCAAATTGCGCTCGAGCACCAACGCCTCGTGCTCGGTCTCCACCACGATATAGTCAAAGCTCGCCACCAGCTGCATCATCAGCGGGATCTTCTGGCGCTCGTCCTGCAGCGTCACGTACTGACGCATACGGGCGCGCAGGTTTTTCGCCTTGCCCACGTAGATGACATCGCCCTTGGCGTCTTTCCAAAGGTAGCAGCCGGGCTGCGTGGGAACGCGCGAAACCTGCTCGGCAAGCGTTGGAATGTTGTCGTGACCGGCCACGCGCACCTACTTGCGACGAATCAGCGCCGAGACCTCGGGCATCTTAAGGACGACGGCAAGGCCAAAGGTAACAGCAAGCGAGACGACACCCGCAACGCAAACGTAGCCAAGAGTAATCAGAATCGAGCCGCCAAGTGCCCCGACAAAGTGCTCAAGCGCCCACATGACGCCGGCGCCTGCGGCAGCACCCAGGCCACCGAGCAAAAGGCCAAAGAAACCGCCATGCAGGATAGATTTAACCTGAAGACCACGCAGACGACGACGCAGCCACCACAGCGAGCAACCGACCAAGATCACGTAGTCGACGACATACGAAAGCGCGATTGCCGGCATACCGAAGCCCAGCACAACGCCAAACAGCAGAACCGAGCCGGCCTGGCCGATGGCGGAATACAGACAATAGCGGCTATAGGGCTTCATGTCGAGCAAGGCAGAGAAGCTCTTCTGCATCAGCACGACCACGCCGTAGAGCGGCAGGGAAAGTGCCAGGTAGATAAGGAACTCCGACACCAGCGCCACACCGGACTCATCGAACTTGCCAGCGCAGTAGATCATGTTGAGCGGACGCGCGAAGACAATCAGGTACAGCGCGAATGGAATCAGGAAGAACAGCATCTGGGCGACGCCACGCGAAATGCCCGTGCGGACGCTGTCGTAATCCTTCTCCTGTGCGTCGTGAGAGAGCTCGGTATAGAGCGCCGTCGAAAGCGAGGCGGCAATCAGCGCGTAGGGCAGCGTGTACCACAGGCGCGCATAGGCGATGACGGAAGGACCAGTCTCGGGCTGGACCACCAGCGCAGCAGCGTTGGTGATAGAAGTCGAGACAAACATGCACACCGTGGCGAGCAGCGTCGGGATACCGAGCGCAATCGTCTGGCGCAGTGCGGGGTCCTTAAAGTCGATATGGATATGGGGATGCACGCCGTGCTTGCCAAGCGCGGGGATCTGACATGCCATCTGAACAAAGACACCGAGGGTCGTACCGGCCGCA
This sequence comes from uncultured Collinsella sp., assembly GCA_900543015.1. Classification (GTDB taxonomy): domain Bacteria; phylum Actinomycetota; class Coriobacteriia; order Coriobacteriales; family Coriobacteriaceae; genus Collinsella. The sequence continues at coordinate 10,419 of UQPJ01000010.1, read as the reverse complement.
ATCAAGATGATGCCGGCACGTTCGCCAAACTGTGCGGACACGGGCGCAAAGCCCATAAAGCTCGCAATGACGATCACATTGTTGAGGACCGGGGCAAACGTCGACCAGAAGTAGTCGCGGTGTGCGTTGAGGACGCCCGAAAACACCGAGCCCAAACCATAAAACAGAATCTGGATGGCAAAGAAACGGAACATGAACGCAGCGGTATCCATGCTGCCGCCGTCACCCGAAAGGAACGATTGCGTCCAGATAAAGCCCGGGGCGAACACGGTCCCCAGCAACGAAATGCCACCCAGCACCAATAGCAGAATACCGAGCAGGTTGCCCACGTACTCGTTAGAGGCCTCGCGACCCTGCTCACGCCTCACGCCCATGTACACGGGCAAAAACGCCGTCACGAGCATGCCGCCCATCACGAGTTCGTAGAGCATATTGGGCAGGTTGTTGGCGACCTGATAGGAAGACGAGAGCAGCGACATGCCGATAGCGGCCGCCATTGCCCACGTGCGGATAAAACCGGTGACGCGAGACACGATGGTCAGGATGGTCATAAGCCCGGCGGAACGACCAACCGTGGAGTAGTCCGACGAGCCCATGTCGTCAGTGTCGTCTCGCGACGAAGAAGCTTCGGATGAGGGTGTCTGAGGCGCAGATTCTTTTGCAAAATGAGCTCCGCACTTCAATTCTTCCTGCGGCATCGCTCAGTCCTCTCTCGTAATCGGGGCGACCGTCGCCCCGCAAAATGCAATTAAATCATCAGGTGCAAGCTCAAGCTGATAACCACGCTTGCCTCCCGAAATAAAAATGGTATCCCAAAGGACACATGTCTCATCAATGAGCGTCCGGTAGCGTTTTTTCATACCGACCGGACTGCAGCCGCCGCGAACGTAGCCAGTCGCCGCAAGCAAATCCTTCACATGCATCATGGCCAAGGACTTCTCCCCCGCGGCACGCGCGGCGGACTTTAGATCGAGCTCGTCGGCAACAGGGATGCAGCACACGACGTGATCGTTGGACGGCGTCACGCAGACCAAGGTCTTAAATCCTTGTCCGGGCTCCTCGCCAAGCTGCTCCGAAATCGCGACCCCCAGGCCCGCCGACTCATCACCATCGTCTTCGTACGTATGTAGAACATAGGAAATGCCGGCGCTTTCCAGCTCGCGCATCGCATTGGTTTTTGGCGTCTTTACAGCCTTTGCCATGGCATATCCTTTCCCTCGCATTCGGACGCAAGGATTAAGTATATGTCCAATTCGGCTGCATACGTCACTTCGACACAGCAAGCGCCATCGAATCACAAGGAGTCGATGGCGCCCATAAACTGAATCGCCTATTTATTGAGCATCAAGTTGAGCCTGACGCTCCCGGTCACGCCTGAGCAACGGCGCCAAAAACTTGCCCGTATAACTCTGCGGACAGTCCGCAACCTGCTCCGGTGTGCCCGAAACCACGACGGTTCCGCCGCCGTTACCGCCCTCGGGGCCCATATCGATCAGGCGGTCGGCAACCTTGATGACATCAAGGTTGTGTTCAATCACCAGCACCGTGTTGCCCGCATCGACCAAGCGCTGCAGCACATCGAGCAGCTGGCGGACGTCCTCAAAATGAAGGCCGGTCGTCGGCTCATCCAAAATATAGAACGTCTTGCCCGTCTGGCGTCGATGAAGCTCCTTGGCGAGCTTCACACGCTGCGCCTCGCCGCCCGAGAGCGTCGTAGCGGGCTGGCCCAGGCTCACGTAGCCCAAGCCTACATCGTACAGCGTCTGGAGCTTGCGCTTAATCTGCGGGATATTCCCAAAGAAGGCCAGTGCCTCGGTGACGCTCATGTCGAGCACGTCCGAGATGGTCTTACCACGGTAGGTGACCTCAAGCGTCTCGCGGTTATAGCGTTTGCCGCCGCAGACCTCACAGGGGACATAGATATCGGGAAGGAAGTGCATCTCGATCTTAATTTGTCCGTCGCCCTTGCATGCTTCGCAGCGACCGCCGCTCACGTTAAAGGAGAAACGTCCCGGCGAGTAGCCGCGCGCCTTCGACTCCGGCGTACTCGCAAACAGCGCGCGAAGATCATCCCACAGGCCAATGTACGTAGCAGGGTTGGAACGCGGCGTGCGGCCAATCGGCGACTGGTCGATATCGATAACCTTATCGATACACTCGATGCCCTCGATTTTCTTATACGGACCCACAGGGCGCGTCGAACGGTGAATGGCATTCGTAAGGGCAGGTGCGATAGTGTCGGTAACCAGGGAGCTCTTACCCGATCCCGACACGCCGGTAACGACCGTAAGCGTACCAAACTCGATCTTGGCGGTAACGTTTTTGAGGTTGTTGGCGCGGGCGCCCGTGATCTTAAGGCAGCCGCGACCGGGCTTGCGGCGCTCATCGGGAACCCGGATCATTCGTTTGCCGGTCAGATAAGCGCCCGTCATCGACTCGGGACACGCCATGATATCGGCAGGCGTTCCCGCCGCGACTACGTGTCCGCCGTTCACGCCCGCGCCGGGGCCCATGTCGATCACATAGTCGGCAGCACGAATCGTATCCTCATCATGCTCGACGACGATGACGGTATTGCCGATATCGCGTAGGCGCTCAAGCGTCTTGATCAGGCGCTCGTTATCGCGCTGATGGAGGCCAATCGATGGCTCGTCCAAAATGTACAGGACACCCATGAGGCCGGCGCCGATCTGCGTTGCCAGGCGAATGCGCTGGGCCTCGCCTCCGGAAAGCGTCGCCGAGGCACGATCGAGGGTCAGATAGTCGAGTCCGACATCGACCAGAAAACGCAGGCGCTCCAGGATTTCCTTGACGATGCGTCCGCCGATAAACTGTTGGCGCTCGGTGAGTTCCAGGCCCTCAAAAAACTCGAGCGACTCACGGCACGACAGACAACAAACCTCGTAAATGGACTTGCCGCCCACGGTGACGGCGAGCATCTCGGGGCGCAAACGAGCGCCGTGGCAGCTCGAGCACGGCTCCTCGCGGATGTACTTCTCCAAGCGCGCCTTGGTGTTCTCATTCGTCGTCTCGGTATAGCGCTCGTACAGGATATTGCGCACACCCGAGAACTTGGTGTCCCACTGGCTGCGGCGCCCATCGAGCTTTTGATAGTCGACCGAAATCTTCTGGTCGCCCATGCCGTCTAAAAACGCACGACACACCCGCGGAGGCAGATCCTCCCACGGCGTATCGACGCTCACCTTAAAGTGTTTGCAGACCGCAGCGAAAATCTGCGGATAGTAGTTAGAGTTGCCAAACAGGCTGCCAAAGACCCCGTCGGCGATCGACTTCGAGGGGTCTTCGATTAGGGCCTCGGCATCGACCGTCTTCTTAAAGCCCAGGCCATCGCACTCGGGGCACGCGCCATAGGGCGCGTTGAACGAGAAATCACGCGGCTGCAGGTCATCGATGGAGTGTCCATGCTCCGGGCACGCTAACGCCAGCGAATACTCCAGCAACTCGCCTTCGGTCCCCTCGGGAGCGTCGCGGTCGGGCAGCAAGTATACGTTCACATTGCCGTGCGCCAGCGCAGTCGCCTGTTCAACGGACTCGGCAATACGGCCCAGCGAGTTCTCGCGAATCACGATGCGGTCGACCACGACCTCGATATCGTGCTTGAATTTCTTATCCAAATCGATAGGGTCATCAAGCGAGCGAACCTCGCCGTCGACACGCACGCGGCTAAAGCCCTCGGCGCGAAGGTCCTCAAACAGCTTGGTGTACTCGCCTTTTCGCCCGCGCACCACCGGTGCCAGCACAAACGCGCGGCGGCCCTCCCCCGCCGCCAGGACCTTATCGGCGACCTGGTCGGTCGTCTGGCGCTCAATGACGCGGCCGCATTCGGGACAGTGCGGGGTGCCCACACGGGCGAACAGCAGACGCAGATAGTCATAAATCTCGGTTACGGTGCCAACCGTCGAGCGAGGGTTTTTAGATGTCGTCTTTTGGTCGATCGACACCGCCGGCGAAAGGCCGTCGATTGAATCCAAGTCGGGTTTGTCCATCTGGCCCAAGAACTGGCGCGCATAACTCGAAAGGCTCTCGACGTATCGACGCTGGCCCTCGGCATAGATAGTGTCGAATGCCAGCGAACTCTTGCCCGAGCCAGAAAGACCGGTAATGACCACGAGTTGGTCACGCGGAATGGAAACATCGATATCACGGAGGTTGTGCTCACGAGCGCCGCGAATAACGATAGAGGAATCAGACATGGAAGCTCCTTGCCTCCTATTGCATCGAATCATACTGCCGATGAGTTTAGCGCACTCGACGCGCACAGATGTTCGTAATACAAGATTCGCAGACCTTTAGCTTTGCGTATCGGGCGCTTTGTTTCTCGAAATGCCGTGGAAAGGTTACAGTAATCTAATACTGAACTTAATTTGCTGTACCAGAGGAACGTCCATGACCGAAGATATCCCCCTTGAAATCACTTCGAGCGACATGGCCAATCTGCCCATATTCATCGCCGTCCTTATCGTGGCCGCCGTCGTCGTGCGCGTGTTTTTTTCAATCAAACGCAACGAAAAGCCACCCATTGCCCGCGTCTTTTGGTGCGCGACGCTCCTCATCCCGCTCGGCGTGGTAGCTGCATGGATTACGAATCAATCGCTCGTAAATGAGGGCAGCTCCCTATGGGTCCTTTCTTATTCGGCGCTCGGTGCTGCCGCCGTCATGCTTCTTGTCGAGCCCTTGGTTTCGGGACTTATCGACCAAACCGACCTTGCGACGGGAACGGTTGCCTGTATTTGCCGCGACATCCTTGTCATCGCCGCTGTTTCAGCGCTCTCGTTCGTTTCAATCGAAATTGCCTGCAACGAAACGTTCTATCGCATTCCCGCCAACTCATTCGGGTTTTCCGTCGGGTTGCTCGCGACGGTTCTGCTCTCCCTTTATTTGCTGGGACAGCGTCATGGAGGCGTCATGGTCCTCGTGCCCGTCGTCTGTTGCGTCCTTGGCATTGCCGAGCACTTCGTCATAACGTTTAAAGGCGAAGCCATCCTGCCAAGCGATATCTTGGCCCTTGGCACCGCAATGGAAGTGAGCGAGGGATACGAGTTTACCTTTACCGCCGGAATCGTAACCTCTCTCGCCCTGCTGGAGATTTCCCTGGGGCTTCTTTCGCTCATCCGACCGCGAAAGCTCCGTACGCCCACCCATGTCTTCCCCGCTATCGCCGCTAACCTCTGTGCTTTTCTGCTAGTGACCGTTGTGGGGCTCTCAGGCTTTTCCAACATCGACTTGGAGCAGGCGCTGGATTTTGGATTTGACCGTTGGCAGCCCATCACCACGTATGCGTCTCAGGGTTTTATCACTTCGTTCACCGAAATGGTCAACGAGTTGCCCATTGAGAAGCCCGAAGACTATACGCCCGATGAGGCGCAGAGCATCGAGCAGGAGCTCGCCGCCGTCTACGACAGCACATATGGCTCGAGCGAACAGCGCGCGGCGGCCGTTGCCCAGTTCAATGAAATCAAGCCGACGATTGTTGCCGTCATGAACGAGAGTTTTAGCGACCTTTCGTGCTTTGAGCAGCTCCAGGCGGCCGGGTACTCCGGCCCCGCATTCTACAACTCGCTTCCCGACACACTTGTTCGCGGCACCATGCTCGCTTCGGTCGCCGGTGGCGGAACGGCGAACTCCGAATTCGAATTTTTGACCGGAGCGACAACGGCCTTTGTCGGATTAGGCAAGATCCCCTATCAGCTGTATCAGATGAATGGCGTAAACAGCCTGGCAAAGGACCTTAAAGAGCTTGGGTATACCACTACCGCTATGCACCCGCAAAACCCCGTCAACTACCATCGAGATAAAATCTATCAGCAGCTGGGCTTTGGAGACTTTCTTTCAATCGGCGATTTCGAAGGTGCGCCCTATTACCATGCCGGCGTATGCGACTACGCCACCTACGACAAGATACTCGACCTGCTTAGAACCGACGAAGCGCCGCAGTTCATCTTTGACGTCACGATGCAAAATCACGGCGGCTACGACTATGGCACCGTTCCCGCCGAAGAGCTGACAAACTATTGGGTCGAGGGAGCCAGCGAAGGCGCCAACTGCGCGCTCAACACCTATCTCACCTGCATCAACGCATCCGACCGGGACCTCGAGTACTTTATCAACGAGCTCCGCAACATCGGCAGACCGGTTGTTCTTGTCTTTTTTGGCGACCATCAGCCGAGCGCCGCAACGACTCTCAACGACGAGCTGTACCCTCAGGAAGATACGGCAAGCCACGCTTTCCGTATCTATCAGTCGACATATCTCGTCTGGGCTAACTATGAGATCGCCGGCAATACCGAGCTCAACGTCTACGACACCGTCGGGGCAAACGAGATTGCAGCCATTACCCTTAATAAGATCGGCGCCCCGCTCACCAATTACCAAAAGGCCCTGCTTGCGACAAGGTCAGATGTGCCCACCATCAATGTCGCCGGCTATCTCGGTGCCGACGGGCTGCGCTACGACTTGGAATCGGAAGACAGCCCCTACGCCTCGACGATCGACAAGCTGCAGCGCATGCAATACCTCGAGTTCGCCAGCAAAGTTCAGTAAGCCCGCCCATTCGCTTGGGCCCATCGTATTGCAAGCACGCTCGGCCCAAACGCATCGCAAATGACTCCCGCTCGCAAACGAGGGTACAATGACGCTCGTGTCACATCGCGGGGCCCCGGCCCCAGCATATACAAAGGAGTCATACATGGGTTGCGAACACGCACAGGCCGCCGGCGGACAAACGTCGCCGTCGCAATTTGAGGAGAACACGCTGTCCGAGGTCAAGCGCGTCATCGCCGTGCTTTCCGGCAAGGGCGGTGTCGGCAAGTCATTTGTCACCGGTGCCATCGCCACCGAGCTTGCCCGTCACGGCCACAAGGTCGGCGTCCTCGATGCCGACATCACCGGTCCCTCTATCCCCAAGATGTTCGGTATGAGTGGACGCCACGTCCATGCCCTTGGCAACCTTATGCTGCCCGAAATCTCCGAGCACGGCGTCAAGGTCATGAGCTCCAACCTGCTGCTCCAAAACGAGACCGACCCCGTCCTTTGGCGCGGTCCGGTCATCGCAGGCGCCATTAGGCAGTTCTGGAGCGAGACCTCGTGGGGCCCCATCGACTACCTGCTGGTCGACATGCCTCCGGGAACAGGCGACGTCGCGCTCACCGTCTTCCAGTCGCTGCCCGTCGACGGCATCGTCATCGTCACGAGCCCGCAGGATCTGGTCTCGATGATCGTCGCCAAGGCGGTCAACATGGCCGAGAAGATGAACGTCCCCATTCTGGGCATTGTCGAGAACATGAGCTATATTGAGTGCCCCGACTGCGGCAAGAAGATCGAGGTCTTTGGCAAGAGCAAGCTCCCCGAGGTCGCAGAGCGCTATAACCTCGACATCTTGGGGCAGCTTCCCATTAATCCGGCACTCGCCGAGGCCTGCGATAAGGGCGAGGTCGAGACCGCGCTGCCCGATGGCATGTTGCCCAAGGCAGTCTCTGCCGTCGAGGCTATTACCCCGCACGAGACCGACGAGGCCTAAGTGAACGCGAGCGCCTTCTATGACGTCCTGGTAATCGGCGGCGGGGCTTCAGGCCTCGCCGCCGCCATTACGGCCGCACGCGTTGGCAAAAGCGTCTGCATCGTTGAGCGCGATGTCGCCTGCGGCCTTAAGCTCCTTGCGACCGGTAACGGCCGCTGCAACCTCTCCAACGAATCGATCGATCCTCAGCGGTATAACCACCCAGCATTCGTCACATCCGTCATGGGCCCCCAGCCCGAACAAGAGCTTATGGGTTTCTTCTCCTCGCTGGGTATCATGACAACCTCCGAGGAAGGCCGGCTGTACCCGCGCTCCCTTCGCGCCGAATCGGTGCGCGACGCGCTTCTCAACGTTTGCGACCGCCTAGGTATCACCTTAATCTGCGGAGCCTACGTTGCCTCGGCGCACAAAGCTTCCGAAGGCTGGGCACTCCAAATAGACCGTCCAGCGCGGGCGCTCAAGGCAAAAAAGCACGACGACCGAAAATCGGAGCTCCGCTCGCTTCGGAAAGCGCTCGCTGATGTCCCTCGCAAGAACGTGGCCCTGCAGGCACATGCCGTAATTATCGCCACGGGCGGCAACCCCACCGGTATCGCCGATACGTTTCGCCTCCCCCTCACTTCGCTGCGCCCCATCCTCTGCCCCGTATCGGCAACGGTCTTTGGCGATCGGGCGGCGCTCAAGACGTTGGATGGCCTGCGCGTCCGCGCCCGCTTGACGCTCGCCCGCAATCATAATGAGCTCTGGCACGAAGACGGTGAAGTGCTGTTTCGAACCTTCGGTATCTCGGGCGTCGCTGTCTTCAACCTCTCTCGTCGTATCCAGCACGGCGATACGATCCTGCTCGACGTTTTCCCCGACCTCTCCAAAGACGAGTTGCTCGATACGCTCAACCGGCGCGTTGAGCTGCTCGGCGGCTTTTCGCCCCGCGATCCCCGTTGGCTCGACGGCATGCTCGCCCCGCAACTCTCCCGCGTCGTCTGCACAGCGTTCGAGCAGTGCCATCCAGGCTCCAACGATGTCATCCACCTGGTCTCGATCCTCAAGCACTTTAAGTTGCTCGTCAAGGGAACAGCCGAGGAGCGCTCAGCGCAGGTCACGCGTGGTGGCGTATCTGTCGAGAGCATCTCAACACCCAGCCTACGCGCGCGCAGCGTTGTCGACGCCCCGCTTTACGTCTGCGGTGAAGCGCTCGACATCGACGCCGATTGCGGAGGCTTTAACCTTGCGTGGGCCTGGATCTCGGGCATTCGCGCTGCAAGCAGCCTGTAGCCGCGCAGTCTATAATCAAAAACGCATTCGGGCCGTCTGGGATACCGGACGGCCTCTTTCTTGCCTCTAAGGAGACCTCGATGATTGAAATCACCCAAGTCAACGCGTCGCTCGATGAAGCCGGCGATGAAAATGCCTGTCTCATTGTTGGCAAGCGAGTCGCCAAGTGCGTCCTACGTTGCAAGGACTCCGAGATCAAGTCCATCGAGCTCCACCGCAAGTCAATCGACGCTCGCAAAAAACGAGACGTCCATTTTATCCTGAGCTTTCGTGTTGAGCTGACTAGTCCCCACCTCGAGCGAGAAGCGATCGACAGCGTTGCCGAGCGTGACCGCTCGCGCGTACGCGCGATAGAAGACGATGAGCCTTCATTCCCCTCCCCCGCCTCCGACGCACCTCAAGAACGCCCTGTCGTTGTCGGCGCCGGATGCGCCGGCCTTTTCGCTGCGCTTACGCTCGCCGAAGCAGGTCTTAAGCCCTTGCTCATCGAGCGCGGCGACCCGGCATTTCGCCGCTCGCGGGCGATCGACCTCTTTCTAAAGGAGCGCATCCTCGACCCCGAGAGCAATATCCAGTTTGGCCTGGGCGGCGCGGGGACCTTCTCGGACGGCAAGCTCAATACGGGAACCAAAAATCCCGCCCATCGCCTTATCCTCGAAACCTTCGTCGAGGCGGGTGCGCCCCGCGATATTCTGTGGGATGCCAAGCCGCACATTGGCTCCGACATCCTCCCCACCGTCGTCACCAACATTTCCCAGCGTATCGAGCAACTCGGCGGAACCGTCCGCTATCGAACAAAGCTCGTCAATATTCGAACCGATGGATCTGGCGCCATCACCGGCATCGATGTCCAAACGCCCCAAGAAACCACAAGCGAGGCAATCGCCACAAAACACCTCATTCTCGCCTGCGGCCATTCCGCCCGCGACGTATTCGAGCTTCTCAAGGAACATAACGTTGCCCTCGCGCAAAAGACCTTTGCCATGGGCGTGCGCATCGAGCATCCACAGCGCGACATCGACCGTGCCCAATATGGCCCTTCGGCGGGGCACCCGGCACTCGGAGCAGCCCCCTACAAGCTTGTCGCCCATCTTCCCAACGGCCGCAGCGTGTTCTCGTTTTGTATGTGCCCCGGCGGGCAGGTTGTCGCTGCCTCTTCCGAGCAGGGCCACTTGTGCGTCAACGGCGCCAGTCTCAATGCCCGCGACGGACACAACGCAAATGCCGCCCTGCTCGTTAACGTCACGCCAGAGGACCTTCCCGACGATGACCCGCTCGCCGGCATCGAGCTCCAGCGTGCCTGCGAGGCGGCCGCCTATCGCCTGGGCGGTTCCAACTGGAACGCACCGGCACAGCTCGTCGGAGATTTCCTCGCAGGACGCGCCAGCAAGGCGCCCGGAAAGGTAAAGCCCACCTATCCGCTCGGTGTGACCTGGACGGCAATTGACGAAGCCCTGCCGCAGCATATCGTCGAGTCGCTCCGCCTGGGACTTCCCCTACTCGGAAAAAAGCTACGAGGCTACGACCGCCCCGATGCCGTTCTTACCGGCGTGGAGACTCGTTCGAGCTCACCGGTCACTGTCACCCGAGACCGAACGTGCCATGCCGTG
>UQPJ01000009.1:0-46086 GCA_900543015.1 uncultured Collinsella sp. | reverse complement strand
CTCGCCCCAATAGCGGGAACACCCCATATCGCCACAAATCACCCCTCCCCGTCCATGACCGTCCAGCTCACAGGCTCAATGCCCGGAAGAGACGTTAGGCAAGAGGGGCAGGCAACCTGATAGTTCCCGTAATTTGTTCTGCGCTGCATCGAAGCGGAGACGTATACCGCTTTGCGGGCGCGAGTGACGCCGACGTACAGCAGGCCTATTTCCTCAATAAGCCCATCTGGCATTTTCTTCGCATCAGCAATCTGGCAACCTCGCGCAGAACGTAAGCATATACCAGCATTTTCGCAACGAGAGCAAATCCCTCCAGGCCAATCGAAACGCGTAACGCCCGGAATGAAAACGGTGTCCCACTCGAGCCCCTTAGCGGAGTGAACGGTCATCATGGAGATGCCCACATCAAGGTAATCGGAGAAACGTCGCAGGGAGCCCTCGGAAAAGATACTAACGATATAGTCGAAGCGCTCCGAAGGTCCCATCGCGACGCAGTCATTTTTAAGGTGTTTCCGCAGCGCTCCTAGAAGCATGGCATAGGACCGCCCATACTCGAACCTCTTGGAGCCAGTCAGCAGTTCATCAGAGATGGAGTCGATTATTTTGTCCGCAGCAGACCGGCTGACGCCCTTTTCTCCAGACACTGCATCGGTAATCCTGGATAAAGCAAACGCATTGAATTCGATGAACCCCCGACTTGTATCCGAGAAGAGTCCGTTGAAGTAAGAGATACCTTCTTTAGCAAGCTCTTCCATAATGAGATCGGCAAGGGCACCACGCTTACGAACAAGAATCGCAATCCTCCCGCCACTGCTTTGAGCGAGCGCCGTAACCTTGGAAACGATGGCAGTCGCTTCGTCTTGCTGAGTAGAGCCAACAAATATGGGAAGTCGGGGCGTACCGCCGGCAATGGTGCCCTTCATGTTGGAGCGAATCGCAGCACCGAGCTCTCCGACGATAGATCTCCCAGAAAACCTATGGTTATACTCGAGTTCCAACGGCGTTAGACGCAGGTCGGTAGTGGCCTTTGCCTTTAAGCCTTCCATTGCACCAATAAAACCATAAACACGCTGAATGGGGTCGCCGAACATGCAGATCCCCGACTCATCAGAAATCAGACCCCTTAGGAAGACATAGCACAACGCATTCGTGTCCTGCGCCTCGTCGACAAGCACGACAGGATATGCTGCCGACAGATAGGACCTTAACTTGGGAAAATGAGCGAGCAATTCAATTGCAAGGGAAATCATTGCGGAGTATGGCAAGAGACCGTTCGATGCAAACCTTTCCTTGATGATCCTATTAAAGGAAAACATCACACGCCTCAAGTCCATTTCCTGACCGTTTCTCATGAAGCGGAGGAAGTCGTCAACGGCATTCTTTTCATCCCAGGTCAGCCTGCCACCTCGCGAAACCAGCTCGCTAACGGCGCTGTTGTCATCAACCATAGAGAGCTCGCCAACGTTCACTGGGAGCGAGAGCGATTTCCAGTATCTGCGTAGCAGAGCCCAAGCAAAGCCGTGGAAGTTGGTCGCCATGACGCTGTCCTCAAAACGCTTGGCCACGGGACCAGGAAGTGCCGACATAGTGATGCCCAAATCCATACGCATCCTCCGCGCGGCGGCAACGCTAAAGGTCAGGGCCAAAATCCTTTTTGGCGGATGGACTTCGCCAGATGCCAGCAGCCAGCAAGCCCGCCCAGTCATCACCGTGGTCTTCCCGTAGCCTGCCGGCGCCTCCACGAACACCCTCTTTGATGGCGAGAAAATCGCGGAGCACTGCGATGCATCCCCACCACAGCGCGCCTCAATCTCGGCTCTAACACTATCCCGCAGGTCAGTCTGACTCATCAGCATTCGAGCCCCACGGCCTTGCGAATAATGCTTTTGTAACATGTGGGAACGCCATTAGCACCAAGAGCCTCCGCGAGGGCGACGCCAGACACGACGCCCTTGTTCGATGAAAGCCATGCATACATAAGCGCACGTGATTTGGGCGTGTCTGCGAATAACCCGTCAAACTCCGATCCCCGGAAATCGTATTCAGGGTCCCGCAAGTTAACGCCGTAGACAGCACAGGCGCTTTTCAAAGCTTTACTATTCCCCTTGATGCAAGTTGCCCTCTGAAAAGGATCAATCGACTCAAGAAGCGCAATAAACGCACCCTGGTTATCGCTAGCGAAGAACGAGTCAACGACCTCACCTTCGAAATCCCGTTCGGTTGTCGTTATATGGTCTTCAGAAGTTTCTTGCAGCTCATCCTCATCTCTGTCGACAATTGAATAATTTGGAATCTCGAACTTGCCCAGAAGTTCACAGAGTGGTTTAACGTTCTTTTTCCCGCCGGCCCTGATAGGCACAACTCCATAATCATCCAGATCCATCCCAAGGTTGCGAGCGAACACCGGAATGGCTCCAGACTCTGTCTGCCCCTCAAAAGCCAAAACCGACCGCGCGAAAAAGGCCTCTCGTATCGACTCAAAGTTCAGCATAAGATGCTTTTCAACCTTGTCGGACAGGTCAATATCCCTACCGCATATGACCTTCGGCGAATTTTCGCCCTGCCCGAATCGCACAATGTTCTTATAGCCGCGAGCCAGAATGTTAGGCGAATGCGTCACCATGATCAGCTGAGCTTTGATTGAATCAATTCCGAAATAGTCCTTTAGAAGAGCATTGAATCTATCATCCTTCCCTTCGCAAATCCTATGCAAGCTCTTCGAGAGACGCCTCTGCATATACGGGTGAAGGTGGGCTTCGGGTTCGTCATAAGCCAGAACGGCATGCAGCACGCGTCTGTCATCATCATCTGAGCAAAGGCTCTCTTGAAGGCGTTTAGGCGAAAGACGCATAATGCTCTCGATTATCGAGAGCGAGGCAATAGCGAGGTACTGCAAGCCTGCCCCTGCCTTTTTAAAATGAACGCCCCTCTTGTCAAGCAAGGTAACCAAACTTCCAAGCGTTCCGCCATCCGATGAATCGACGCCAGGCCTCACACCATATGATGACAGGATCGGGACGTCGCCGACGATTTCGCCGAGATCTGCAACCAGACCTTCGAGCTCGCTCCCATCCAGAAAATGGGAGACCTCTTTACCCTCCTTATCTAGATAAAGAGCGATACCTTTGGAGAGAACTTTACCGACACCTCGGGTACCATCAAACGCCAGGTCTCCCCTATTAAAGGATGCAGTCGAGTACCTGAACATGTGAACGGATCGCATCAGAGAGGGTGGAATACTTTCTCCGCTCCCTTCGGCCTTAAATTCAATTCGAGAATCCGGGTCGTCAGCAAAAGCGCAGATGGTAATAGTGTTTCCGGTCGTAGGATCGATGTCGAGCCCCGTTATTCCGATCTCGTCCTCGTCCAACTTTAAAGTTACTAGAGCCCCTGCGCGCTTTTCAATGTCAGCGAAATCCTCTTCGCTAATCGTCGCTTGATTGAAAATTGTATTGAGCAAGTCAAGCACATTCGTTTTGCCGAGGTTGTTCTCGCCGACAATATAGCTCACGTCCTCGTCAAAACTAATCGACACTCCATCGAGATTCCGATAGTTCTCAATCCTCAGTTTAGAGATCCTCATGCGTCCTCCCGACCTTTATGGTTTTATGGCTTCCAACAATCTAACACGCCTCGTGTTGTACTGAACTTGAGGCACAGCCACTTCGAGAGGCTTGTAAATCAAAAGCGTAGTCCTAAGAAGGTTGTTTGCATGCACCAAGCCGTCTCCTAAGGCTCCCCCTCCCCCAACATTTCCCAGAAAGTTCGCTGATGTTGATTGGGGTTCCCGTAAAATAATCCCCAACAAAATATGTGCGGAGTGCTGGCCTGGAGCTGCCTTCGGACCCTATTGGCTGCTCACCGAGAGGCTCCGCTATGAAACGATCCCTTTACTACCTGCTCTGCGCGATCGCGTGCACGTCCATGGTCGGCGCGACGTTGCCTATGGCAGCCATCGCAGAAGCTGTGCAGCCTCAAGAAACCGCCGGGCAGCAGGCGCAAGCCGACGCAACGAGCAGCGACGCAGGCAAGGCCGAAGACGGCACCAACACAAGCACGACAGCAGATACCGTAGAGGACAGCACCGCAACATCCACCGGCACCAGCGCAGCCAACACGGAAAGCGCTTACGCCACCAATACCGGCACCACCGCCGCAACCGGCACCCCCGCCCCATCCCTCAGCACCCAGACCAACCCCACACCCGCCGCAATCTCCACCACGTCACAAACCGGCTACGCCCACTCCGCAACCGCAAGCCAAAACGGCGTCACCTTCACCGTCTCGTGGAACGACGCCCCCGCGGGCACCGCGACGACCTTCCACGTAACCCAGACCAGCGCCTCGTCCCAGGCCAAGGCGCGCATGGACGTGTCCACCTATGGGACGGCGGCAGCCAGGAAAGCGTCTGCGATCCGTCGCGCCAGGCATGGGCCAGCTACTACAGCCTTCGGGCCCGCGCTCGCGATCGGGCCCAAAGAATCCACGTGGGACCACAATTCACTTGCATGGAGCTAGCGAAGGTGCCTATCCCAAATCAGAAATGGTAAAACCAGCAGCAGCGCGATGCAGAGGGGCGCGGCCAGCAGAGTGACCACGCCCGAGTTGATGCGCTCGCGAATTTCTTGGGGGCTCAAGAGATGAGCTCGTTCACGCGCTTTTGCACAGACGCATAGAGGCTTCCGAGCTTCTTTGAATAGCCGGCGCGCCCCTGCTATGCGTCATACACGTTGCAATTGCCCCTACCTAGAAAGTGTATGGCACTTCGGTCAATCGCCGTTACGCTTTGGCCTACCTAGAACCGCAATCACGACGTTAACAAACACAAGCGCTGTTCCCAGCAGGAATAGCGCCAGGGAGGCGGCGATCCAGTTGCCGTCGGCGGTCTTGGGGAGCGTGACGGTGGAGACGCCAGCAGTCTTGGCCTTGGATGGCGTGGACACCATGGTCTTGGTCACGGTCGTTTTGGTTGTCGTGATTGTCTTGGGCGTCGCAGCCGCGGGCTTTAGGACGGGATCCGTCGCGGACCCGGCACCGGGCCGCTCAACGGCAGGACCGGCACCGCCGGCCGGCTCGCCCGCGCCGCCGGGCACCTCGCGCCCGTCGGTCTCCCCCGGCGGCGCCGTGGCGCCCTGGGGCTCGATCACCACATGCGGCGCCATGTCGCCGGAAGCATTCGCCACGCCGCCGGCACCGAAGGCCCCTCCCGCAGGCGCCACGAACCGCGCAGACACAAGCGACCCGCCCGTGCACGCGACGCCGCCGTCGGCACCGGCCGCATCAAGCCACGAGGTGTCGACGGAAAGCCGGCAGCCGGCCGCGCCATCGCCAAGGCCCGCGTCCTGCAGATACACGCCGTAGGCGCGCACGCCCGCTCCAGACCCGGCGCCCGTGGCGACGACGCGTCCGCCGCCGCGCACGGCCATGTCGCCTGCGATCACGCCGGCGACCGCCTCGTCCGTAATATCGGCCCCCTCCGCCCGTGCATCGACGGTGCATCCGTCCACCGCGAGCGTCTGCAAGACGTGGATCCCGCACTGTGAGCCCGTCGCCGTAAGGGTCCCGGCACCGCGAAGCGTCAGGTTGCCCCACACCTCCATGCCGCACAGCGTGATGTCCGCATTGGGCGCATGCGACTCCGTCACGGAGTTTTGCCCGGCAAGCGTCAGCACCAGGTCGCCCTCGGTGCCGATGGCCTCGCCCGCGTAGCCGTTAAGCATCAGGTGGTCGGCATCGGTCCAGGCCCAGCCGGGGCCCGACACGCCCGGCTCGTAGTACGTCGCGCCCGCGATGATGAGGCTCTCCGCGCCCGCGGCATAAGAAGGCCCGCCCAGCAAAACGCATAGGCAGGCCATGGCAGCGATCGCGATGTGATGACGGCTGGTGTGGGACTTGGCAGCAAACATACCCGCTCCGATCTTCGCAGGAGCCAATAGAATGTGCACCAGAAAATGCCCTGGTAGCAGCAGTTATTAGTTTAGCGAGATCGATGCGGGGGCAAAGATAAATCGCGTGGGTAATGTCGACAATTAGGTGTAAATCGTTTTGCCAGTCGGTGAAAGGAGGAATGCAGGGTTATGCGTTAAGACGCGCTATCTTTGACACTCACGTTGCATATAGCTTCTGGGAATCTACTACCCGTTCCAGTTTGCTTCACCTTCCGCTCGCATCAGAGCGCGCCAAAGCTCACTGAGTCGCTAACTCGCTGTAATTAGCGAAGACGATCCCCCCCCCCTCTATCCTGGATAAGACATGTAAAACCGATTTTATTATTCAGACCCTGTTGTTTATATATTCGTCTGTTGCCCCATCTCGAGAAATGATTTTGCATGGGTGCCCAATCACAATCGAATGGCTTGGTACGTCGCAGTTAACATAAGTGTTCGGTGCAACGAGAACGTCGTTGCCTAAACGAACGCCACCAACAATAGTTGAGTTGACACCAAGCCAAACGCAATCGCCAAGAACAGGCGCACCTTTTCGTTTGCCGCGGTTTTCCCGACCAATTGTCACACCTTTGTGCATATTGCAGTTGCGACCGATAACGGCATTCGGGTTTACCGTAATGCCAAAAGCGTGACCCAGATACAAGCCTTCGCCAATCGAGGTGGCAGGCGCGATCTCGAGACCATATTTGCAAGCCATCCTCTTTCGAAAAAGATACCATAAAGGATTGTGCGAATTCTGGCACTTTCGAAGTAGCCAAACAAACCTCAAAGCATGGTTTGAGAGAATAGACCCCCCCCCAAAGCGAATACGGTCACTGCTGTATACATTCGACATTGCTATCACCCAGCTAATTCCCGTAGAACTCGCGATACCACTTCGCGAATTCACGAAGACCGTCCTCGAGCGGCGTTGCGGGTTTGTAACCAAAATCGCGCTCCAAGGCGCCAGTATCCGCATAGGTTACAGGCACGTCACCAGGCTGCATAGGAACGAGCTGCTTATGCGCCTCGAAATCGTAATCGGCGGGGAGCACGCCCTCCTCAACCAGCACACGCTGCAGCGTATCAACGAAGATCAGCAAGTTCTCGGGATTCGAATTGCCGATGTTATACACGCGATGAGCGGCCATTGGCAAACCATCAACACCGATCTTGACCTCAGGAGCGCCGTCCATGACCCTGCGCACGCCCTCCACAATATCGTCCACGTACGTAAAGTCGCGCTTACAATCGCCCATGTTGAAAATCTTAATCGTATCGCCACGACGCAACTTCTCGGTGAAGCCGAAGTATGCCATGTCGGGCCTTCCCATGGGCCCATACACCGTAAAGAAGCGCAGGCCCGTGGCTGGGATGGAGTAAAGCTTGGAGTAGGCCGCGGCCATTAGCTCGTTGGACTTCTTTGTGGCGGCGTACAGGCTCACCGGAGAGTCTACACGGTCGTCCTCCGAGAAAGGCACTTTCTCGTTGCCGCCGTAGACGGAGGAAGAGCTCGCGTAGACAAGATGCTTCACCGGGTGGCGCCTGCAAGCCTCCAATATATTGAAGAACCCTACCAGGTTGCTGTCTATGTAGGCCTTGGGGTTCTCGATGGAGTATCGCACACCGGCCTGGGCGGCCAAGTTCACCACAACGTCGAAGCCGTTCTCAGCGAACAGGCGCTCTATCAACGCGGCATCGCACAGGTCGCCGCGCACGAAGGCGAAACGCCCCGCCTTGTCCACCTCCGCCAGCATTCGCAGGCGAGCCTCCTTGATGCCAGGGTCGTAGTAGCTGTTCACGTTGTCCAGACCGATGATCGCGTCGTCGGTGGTTTCGAGCAGCCGCTTCACCAGAAACGCCCCGATGAAGCCGGCGGCGCCAGTGACGAGGACTTTTCTATCCTGCATATATACCCCACTCTTTCGTTTTAAGGAAGTCCTGAGATGGAACTCCCAACAAGTTAATTACAGACCTCAAAACGTTTTAAAGCCGCCGCCCTTGACCAGCTTCAGCAGCACCCTCCTACTCTTGGGCAAAGCAAAGCAAATCGCGAAATAGACAACGACGCACCCTACAATGTCCAACCCGACGCCAAGCCAGTTGCTAGATGCGAGTCCATACGTCACCCATGCAAATGCGCACATCATCGATGTGCAGAAAATGGGCTCCTTGAGCGACAACATAGTGCGCCCAAACGAAAGGCCAACCACGAAATATGTGACCACTTGGTTGATAGCAATCAAA
The DNA here is from genome assembly GCA_900543015.1 of uncultured Collinsella sp. Classification (GTDB taxonomy): domain Bacteria; phylum Actinomycetota; class Coriobacteriia; order Coriobacteriales; family Coriobacteriaceae; genus Collinsella. The sequence continues at coordinate 37,912 of UQPJ01000009.1, read as the reverse complement.
AGGATTCTCAATCCCGCATCAGCCCACACGACGGCATCGAACCCTTGCATAGCCGCCACGGTCATAAGCGGCGTCATCAACACGAGGTACATCACCTGCACAAGCGTAGACACGCGCGGTTTACCAAGAGAGCGATACATCTCGCTGCTGTAGTATGAGAGCAGCACCATCGGCCCCTGCACCAGCCCATACAACCCGAACATGAGCGTCGCCTCGCCCCACTGATCGCCGAGCAACAGGGCCACCAAAGGCTCGCGGAATACGAAGATACCCGCAGACAACGGCAACAGGAACAATGCCACCATGAACTGGAAGCGTCGCAGATAAGCAACGTATTCTTCCCGATCAAACTGAAGGCGCGAAAGTGACGAGAACAAGATGGGCGTCGTAGCGTTCGTGATAATCCCGAAGCACCCGCTCACAAAGGTGACTGGCGTCTTGTAATATCCCAACTCAGCCGCACCCAGGAAATGCCCCACGATAAAGGTGCCCGCCCAAGAGGAAAGCCATATGGTGAACGACTCCAAAAGCGTCCATCCGCTGAATGAGAACATAGCCTTCAGCATGTTGAAGGAGTAGAAAAAACGCGGCTTCCACTCAGACAGCAGAGTCAGCCCCACTGCATTTACAATATTCGCCGCCAAAGTGCCAACGATAAGTGACCAGTAACCAAATCCCATAAACGCCAGTACAAGCGTCGAGCCGAAGTTAAGTAAGGTCGACGTCAGTCTCACCGGCATAAGCGACTTGAAATCGAGATTACGGTGGAACAACGCCATCTGAATGCTCGAAAACGACGTCAACGGGAGAGAGAGGCAGGCCACGGCCAAGGGAAAGCCCAGCGACGGATTGCCCACGAAGGTGGCCACCGGATCGTTGAATATGGCAATGAGACACCACAGGACCACCGATATGCCGAAGTTCGTCCAAAAGGCCACGTTAGCGTTGGCATGCAGGTCTTTTTTGTCTCGGAAGCTGTGTTGCACCAGGTACTTCTGGAACCCGGCGTCCGCGAACATGTCGGCAAAGCTCACTACCATGGTGACGGTCGCCACCATGCCAAACGCCTCTGGCGCCAGCAGCCTCGCTAAGACGAGCTGCGAGATAGGCGAGATGATTTTGGCGATAATCTCGGTTGCCAGAGACCACTTTGCCGCGCTTGCCGACCTCGCCCGGAGGTCTTTTGTGTCGGACATACTAAACCTCCATGAAGAAACGCCGGAGCGCGCTTACTGGCTGATTATCCATGCGCACGCACTGAATGCAGCTTTCGTTTGCCATCATTCCTCGTTTTCACGTTGGGGCAAAGAAACCATTTGCCCCAACGTCCTCTCCGCCTCAGCGGGGCTGAAAGGCGTAAACCCGCCCCACGGGTAGAAAGTCAGCTCGCCGACGAGAACGCGCCCCTTGCAGATGAAGAGGTCGACCCTCAAGAAAGGTACACCGTCACTCAGTTTCCTTGATAGCTCGAGCATCTCGCTGAGCTGCTCCGGGGCAGGGATCGTCTCTTCGGAACTCGCGTATCCCATCGCCAAAGGCAGCAGATTCCACTCAGTGTCGTAGAAATCGTTGTACCTCTTCTCAGAATCGTTCTTGTCCCCGTGGCAATAAGAAATCAGCCGGGGTTCCCCGTCAAAGCAGAAGAAGTCGAACTCGTCGATGCCTTCCCAGTTATCGTCTTCATCACGGGCATTATCGCCCTCGCTCTCCAAGAACTCCTCGGCGAACACGACGGGCTTCACGTTCTTGTAAGGCCATTCCCTGCACCCGTAAAAATAATTCTGCTTCAAATGACCCCGAAAAAAGTCCTTGGCACTGTTGAGATCGAAGTGTCCCTTGTCAGTGCAGATGAGCACGCCGCCGCAGTCGTGATTCGTTTTGAGTACGAACTTCTCCGGTAGCCCACTCACATCGATGTCATCAGCGGAATTCCAGGCGCCCAACGTCTTGACCACGTGCTCGGAGCCCACACGCGAGGCAATGAGGTCCTTAGCGCGGTACTTGTCGACCATGGTCGTGTACGCAGGGTTGTGATCGTTAAGCTTCAGCCACTGCATCTTCTCAGTGAAGGTCACCGGCGAGTCTATGCTAGGCCACATGCCCAACTTGGCGCGATGCATCAATCGAAGGTGCGTCCTGTCGGAAACCCATTTCGTTAGACCCTTCGACGTAAAGGCACAGTAGGCCATCCACGGGTCACTTAGGTATTTTTTAATTTTGCTTTCCATATATACAATTTCCTTAAGTCCGAGCTTAAACAAAGCGTTTTACTTTTTAATTCTCTGCGCTACACATGGAACAAGCCCTGGGCGTATGCAAACCACCAACGTAGACTTTGCTCGTATATGCCCGAAACGGTTTCGGGCACTATTTACCCCATCCAGACGAACGAATAAGACTCGATACCAAGCCCGGTATGAAGCAGATAGGCATAAAAGGCGTAGAAAAGGAACCAGACAACTAGAAAACAGCCAAGACAAAAACGGGCTTTTATTTTCCGAGCGTCCTTCACGAAGCCTCCGAAAATCACGGGGCCTAATACGGTGAAGTAATAGGCTATGCGGCCGGCGTTGGCAATCACATAAGAGGACGCCGAAGCCAAAATGCCTAAAGCGTAAAACACGAGCGGCATCCGGTTGGCTTTGAGCCGCGACGTTCCGTCGCTCTCAACCGGGGCAACATTCGCAGTTTCGCGGCTGACGAAATATGCGATCGCGAGGACGGTCGCCTGCGCAAAAACCATCAACCCGATGCTCGATTCGTTCACGGAGTAACGCGCATACCGGTCGACGAGCTTAGAGCCCGCATAAGCTGCCAGGAACAGCAGGGCAACCGATGCAAGCATCTTCGCGGCGAACTGCGATCGGCTCTTGCTTTTGTTGGAAAATAGGTAGTAGATGAGGAATAGGACCCCTATCAGGGCGGACGCGTGCAAAAGAGCGCCAACAGCCCACCAAGCGCAAAAAAGCAACGGCTTATTCTGTTCTAAAAACCTGGTTGCGTAGAAAACCAGCGAGACTGCAATCATCTGGCACGTCAGACACATAGACAGCGGGAACACCGTTGCCGTATAGACGAACATCGCAAACGAGAGCGATGCCGTTCGTCTAAAATCCCAAAGCCTGAAAGCAAAAAAGGCGTTGGTGATCAGTGACTCGACGACGAGCAAGAACGAGTAATTGTTACAGATATGGAGCACCGCACTTGTGAAGACACCGTACGGAACGCTGAACGTATGGTTCCACATCGTGGTCCCATACGCGTAGAAGTACTCGATTCCCTCTTTATAACCCAGGGTATCCTGCCCAACCGCATACGACCTCAAGCCCCCGACGGCGGTAAGAAGAACCACGGCAGCGACCAGCCCAGCCTTACTTTTGCCGTTTTCCGACATGCGCGCAAGCGCCGCTGAAAGCAAAACGACAAGAAAGTAGAAAAGCGATGTTTTGATAAAGTTCATCCGAATACCAGCCTCACGAAACCGGGAAGCTCCGAATTGATTTCATAGCCCGAGCCTTTCAAATCCCTCGCACTGGCGCTTGACCCTATGCGATCCGCGGAGAGCGCGGCGTCGGCCCATTCGTCCAGAGCGTCGCCCAGACTTTTGTAAACGACGTTCTCGCAAATGCCAACCTCCCGCGTGATGGAGTCGCTAATCACGCAAGGGAGTCCGTTTGCCTGCGCCTCGACGACGACGTTCGGCAGGCCTTCGTAGACAGAGGGGAAGATGAAGACGTCCATAGCCGAATAGAGACGGCGGACATCGCTCCTAACCCCGGCAAACACCACCCTATCGGTCAATCCGAGCTCGGCAACGCGCCTCTCAACGGCCGTGCGTGTCTCGCCTTTGCCGACGAGAATGAGGACGGCGTCTGGCCTTCTCCGGGCGATTTCAGCAAAAACATCGACAAGGAAGAGGTGGTTCTTCTGCTCACTGAACCTCCCGACGTGCCCGACGACATAGGACTCGGCAGGAACGCCCAGTTCGCGCTTAACATCGTCCCGTGTCGAAGCGTCATAGGCGTAGTCCTCGAGGTTGAGCGCGTTCTTCATGAGATGGAAACGCGGCCCCGATACCCCCGCCTTGCCGAACATGTAGACGCCCGCCTCGGTAGACGGGGCGGCGAAGTCGGTCGCCGCAACCCTGACAAGGGGCTTGAAAAGATTGTGCAGCAGGGTCTCCTTTTTGCTGTTCGAAACTGTACCCGTGTTGCTTGACCTGAATATGGTTCTGGACACGCCTCCGAATCTCATGGCGAGCAAATCAAGACAGGAAAGACTGTGCTGAGACGACCTGACAGCACAGCAATAACCGCCGTCCCGGGCTATCTGCATGAGCCGCTTGAACGAAGCGACCGGCCCGGCCTCGGTCTTCTTGACTGTGTGCACAATTCTGCCGCCCATCGACTCGATTTCGGCGTCGTAAAAGCCCGGCACGTCGGACGACACACAGAAGTCGAGCTGATAGCGCGACTTGTCCAAAGCCCGGTAATACTTCATGAATACCGTCTCGGCCCCGCCGGTGTCCATCGAGGTCACGATATAGAGGGCCTTCTTCATTGGACGATCACCGCATCGGATTTCTCGATCAGCTTCTGCAGCGCCTTTTTAGCAATCGCCTTCCTGCGGTTGGCCGGAGATTCCTGATAGCGCTCGTATACCTCGGCCTTCACCGCGAACCTTGCGTCGCCTGAAAGATCCGCCATTGCGCGGAGCTGCGCTATATGTAGATGATGGTAGGCGGGAGAGGCGATACGCTTTTCCATGTCGTAATAAGACCAGAAGCCGGCGTCGTAGTCATCCAAATGGCAAGCCAACGTCTCCGCAGAGTGCTTGAATGGCCCGGCGAAGCGCGCGTCGACCAACGATGCGTCATAGAGACCGAAAAGGCTAAACACCCAACCGTTCATGACACTGCGCCTGGGGCGTTGAGGGTACTCCTCCAGGAACAGTTCTCCCCCGTCATGCGACGACACGCCGCCATTGTCCATGTCGATAAGCATGAACTCGGCAGCTTTCAGCGCCGCAACTCTATAGCACTCGTCCCCGAAAGCCGCATGGGCCCTCAGCAGCATCGAGCACCCCTCGCCTTGGGCCATCGAGGAGACGGAGTACTTAGCGCTGCCTATCGGACCAAATGCGTCCCAAGAGCCGTCATCCCGCTGGGCGCCGATCGCCCAATCCGAGCATACCCTTAGTGCGTCGAGAAAGCGCTCAACTTCATCCGACCTGAGAATGCTCAAGTCGTAACAGCCCAAACCGTATTGGAAAATGGCGATGGGGAAATGCACCCGCGCCCCACCGGCGATGACGCTAACAGGGACACCGCCCTCGTCGAGCAGAGTACTGCCAGTGACCTTGCCGGTCAAATCGTTGTAGTACCCGGACAACTGTCCGACATTATAGGCCCTGCCCATGCTCTGCTCTACGGCCACAGCCGTCTTGCCAGTGAGCATTTTGCTCCACCTTTTGAGCATGGTCATCTTCTGCGCAATCTGGCCCATCATTCACCTTCGTTTCTGTAATCGACTCCGAGCGAGCGCACAAGCCCCTCCACGTTGGCCTCCAAACGGAAGCCCCTCTCCCAAACGGCCCTTGCAGCGCGCCTCATAGAAGACCCTTCGGCCTTGCCCAAAAAGACGAATCGCTTTATGGCCGCGGCGACATCTTCCGGTCCACAGTCGCTAGGTAGGAGAAAGCCGTTGACGCCATCGCTTACTATCTCGTGGGTTCCGCCAACGTCCGTGGCGATGACGGGAATGCCGAATCCGCAGGCCTCCATGATCGAAAGCGGCAGGCCCTCGCTTGACGAGACGTTCACGAAGACGTCGAAATGCTTCGCTGCGTACTCCCCCAAAAGCGCGTCGTTCGGCAAAGCCCCCGCGAACTTCGCGGTGGAGTGCGTCAGCAACGAGCAGGCGGCCCTCGCCTCCTCGAGCTGTGGGCCGTCGCCGTAATGGGTCCATTCGACGCGAAGCCCTTCGGCATCAAGAAGGGTGACAGCCTTAGCAAGAAGAGGCACGCGCTTAACGTCGACAATACGCGAGCACGAGACGACCCGCAACGGGCAGGTCAACGGCTCGCCGGACTTGTCTGGCATCTCCCGCGTTCCGAGATAGGAGGTCGTCACCTTGCCCTCATGGCCCGGCCAGTTCGCGTTTATGTATTCCTCCCCGTCTTTCGAGCAGGGAAGCACTCCGGAAAGCTTGGATAGGAGGTATCCCCGGAAGGGCAAATAATGCACATCGGTACGATCTGCATACAGATCGTACCCATGTGCACGCGCAACGGCGCGTGCACATGGGTACGTGCCGGTCAGCCAAGCAGCGACCAAAGCGGTGTCGTAAAGCCAAAAGCTGTATATGTGCGTGGGCTCAAAGCCAAAGCGGACCAGTTCCTCCGCAAGCACGTCCGCCTTTGCCTTCGCCCTCGCGGCAAAGTAGCCCCGAAACACGCGCTTTCCGATTCCATGAACGGATTCTGTGGCATAGGCCTCACGAACGTCCGCACCGCCCAAAAGGGGAAACGCGATCCCTTTGACTGCAAGCAAAGCCTTGTCCTTGGAGGTATTACCGCAACCCAAGGCCAGGGGCGTCACATTGCCCGGCAGCGCGCAGGTGGGCGCGTCACCCGGCTGCGCCTCGGTCCCCACGGCGAGCACCTCGTCGAAATAGGTCGAAAGAACGCCTATCTCGTTCTCGAGATAGGACTCAGCGGCGACCTCGCCGCGGTTAAAGGGGAACCTCCTCGTCAGAAGGAGCAGCCGTCTCTTTTTTTTATCAGCAGTAATCGCCACAAATACTAATCCCTCTTGAATAGGTCGCGGGTATACACCTTGCCGGCAACATCGGCCAGATCGTCGCTCCACCGGTTGGCAATGATCACGTCGCACTCGGCCTTGAACTTCTCAAGGTCATGCGTCACCTCGGAACCGAAGAATTCCGGCGCGTCCAGCGTTGGCTCGTAGACAACGACCGGCACTCCCTTGGCCTTCACGCGCTTCATAACGCCCTGGATGGAACTGGCGCGGAAATTGTCGGAGTTCGACTTCATGGTCAGGCGGTACACGCCCGCCACGGGCTTCTCCTTGCCTTCGTATACCTTGTCCCACAGCAGTTGCAGTACCTCGTCTGCAATGTAGTCCTTGCGAGTGCGGTTGGCATCGACGATGGCCTCGATAAGGTTCTGAGGCACGTCCTTATAGTTGGCCAGCAACTGCTTGGTGTCCTTGGGCAGGCAGTAGCCGCCGTAGCCGAAGGAGGGGTTGTTGTAGTGGGAGCCAATGCGGGGCTCTAGGCACACGCCATCGATGACGTCCTTGGTGTTGAGTCCCCTCATCTCGCAGTAAGTGTCCAGCTCATTGAAGTACGCCACGCGAAGTGCCAGGTAGGTGTTGGCGAACAGCTTCACGGCCTCCGCCTCGGTGGTACCAAGAACGAGCTGCGGGATGCCCGTCGTGCCATCAGGGTTGGTGCGCTCAAGCTCGGCGGGGCCGACGCCTTGGGCGAGCAGCCCAGCAAACGTCTTTGCGGCCTTCACAGCTTCCTCGTCGTCCTTGGGCGCGCCCACAACGATGCGGCTAGGGTGCAAATTATCGTAGAGCGCCTTGCTCTCTCGAAGGAACTCGGGGCTGAAGATGATGCGGCTGTCGCCAAGCGTCTCGCGAAGCGACGAAGTGTAACCCACAGGGATGGTCGACTTGATGACAATCCAGGCCGTCGGGTTCACCGAGCGGATTGCCGAAATTGCGGCTTCAACAGACGAGGTGTCGAAAAAGTTGCGGTCCGAGTCGTAGTTCGTTGGCGTGGCCACGATGGCGAAATCCGCGCCTGTATAGGCCTCGGCGACGTCCACGGTTGCATGCAGGTCGAGCTTCCTCGTGCCCGCCTTAGCCTCGGCCAGGAAGAGCTCAATCTCGTCGTCCTGGATGGGCGACTGAAAAGCGTTAATCTTCTCTACCTTCTCGGAGACGATGTCGAGCGCGCGCACCTCGTTGTGCTGCGAGAGCAGAACGGCCAACGAGAGCCCCACATAGCCGGTGCCGGCGACTGCTATCTTCATTTTTTCGGACATATCATTCAACCTTTCGTTAAGAGCAGGCACACATATGAAATAGTTAGGATTTCGCCTTGCCGAAGAACTTCAGCGCCTCAGAGACGCAGGCGGCGGGCGATGAGGCAATGGCCTTTAAGGCGTAAATCACAGCCTGGCCTGGCTGGTTGCTGCGCTTCATAGCGAAGGCGAGCACGGCGTTGTGGCGAAATTCGATGTAGCGCACATCCTTCTTGCTGAGGCGCGGGTAGTAGCCGCGCACCACCTCGTGCCTTGCGACCTCGCCGTTTACCTTGTTCTTGCCAAGCGAGAGCCTCTCGCCGGAATGGAGGTACTGCCTCACGTGCACCTCGGGCATGTAGCCCATGTGGGCGCCAGCCTCTATGCAGCGCAGCATCAGCCACCAGTCTTGGCCGGTCGCCACCTCGCCGAAACCCTCAGTGCGGTCGAACAGGTCGCGCCTGAGCATATAGATGGCCGTTGGGCTTATCGGCGTTAGGAGGTGCGCGCGCAGCAGACCCTCGGTGGAGAAGTCCTCGCAATGGTCGAGCCTGCGGTGCTCCACAAGCCGGCCACGTTCGTCATACCACGAGACATCCTGCCAGCTCATGTCGAGGGAGTTTTCCTGCATGAAGGCGACCTGGGTGGACACCTTGTCAGGCAGGAACTCGTCGTCATCGTCGAGGAACGTGAGGTACTCGCCCGTCGCCTGGCGGCAGGCGTAGTTGCGCGCCGCCCCGCCGCCGGTCTGGCCGGAGGTGTGCAGCAGCCTAAAGTGCGGAAGGCTCGCGGCATAGGGGGCGACCGCCGCGTCGGTCTCGGCGCTTTCCGGCCACTCCGGCCGATTGTCGCTCACTACAATCAGTTCGATGTTCTCCGCGCCGTAGTCCTGCGCGGCGATTGAGTCCAGGGCCACGCGAATCCTGTCAGAGCGCTTGTAGGTCGGCACCACGATCGAGACGAGGGGTTTGTCAGCACTCATGCGCTACCTCCCCGTCTTCTTCTTGCCGAACATGACGCCAAAGGTCTTGAAGAAGACCTTCCAGTCTGCCTTGAGGCTGGCACCCTTCGCGTAGGCAAGCTCGAACTCCTGGCGCAGGCCGTTCTCGAAGGTCGCGAGGTTGCGCGGGCCCGACTGCCAGGCACCGGTAATGCCCTGCGGGACGGCAAGCACCTGCACCTGTTGCTCGTGCGTAAAGTTCCCGAGCTCCTCGTAGGTGATGGCGCGAGGGCCGATGACGGAGAGCTGGCCCGCGAGCACGTTGAAGAACTGGGGCAGCTCGTCCAGGGAAGTCTTGCGCAGGACGCGGCCTAGCTTGGTGATGCGGGGATCGTTTGTGACCTTCCGCTCGCGGTGCCACTCCTCGATCTGCTCGGGGCTGAGGTACTTCTCCACGTCGTTGGCGTCGGCGACCATGGAGCGGAACTTGAGCACGCGGATGGGGCGACCGAAGCGCCCAGCCCGCTCGTGCGCATAGATGGGAGCACCCTTGGTGTCGGCCGCAATGAACGCGCAAAGAACCGTGCCAGGGATAAGAGCCACGACGCAGACGCACGCACTGAACGCGATGTCGAACGTGCGCTTCACGAAGCGGTAGCCAAGCGATCGCGTGTCGAGCGCACGGGACTCTGCAGCGAACTCGGGCGAGCCCGGGAGGCTCACCGCACCCGTGTTTGCAGCGGAGCCGACCCCAGCACCCGCCGTGCCCTTGCGCCGGTCCATGGCCCGAGCAATGAGCGTCGCCCCCACGGGCGCATTATTCTCTGTTACTTCTTTAGCAGTCACAATAAAACTTTCGTTCCTGTCCCCAGGAACCCCCCCCCCAAATCCACAAATTCAAAAACCAAATAAATTGCCGGTGCAACGTATCCCTTACGTTTTGCTGGGAACGTCCAGCGGAAGCAGCTCCCTAAAAGCGGAGACGCCTTCGCCCACGTCCACCAGGCACCAGCGCTTATGACGGTCGACCTTTTTAACGCGGGCCTCTTGCCCCACAAGTGGACCCTGCTCTATGTGCAGCACGCCATCTTCTATGCGCGCCACGCTGTTGCGCACCACTCCGTCGTCGTCCAGCACGCTGCGGTACCACTCCTGCGCATCGTCCGGCATAGGCGCATAGGCCCGCTCCCTGCTGCCGGCAATGCGGCAGCCAAAGCTCAGTTGAGCCAAAGCCCTATCGAGCGCTGCGGCATCGTGCGTGGCGACGAAGAAATATTCCTTGTACATGGGTTTGGTTTGGAGCGACCAGGCGCCGTCCCGCTTAAACCAGAACTCCTTTTGCATCACAAAAGCGTCCTGCATCAGATCGTGCGGGATAATACGGCGGACCTTTTCGCAGGTCTCGCGCTCTTTACCGTTGGGGGTGTGGACCAGATACCAGCGGACGCGGCCATGCTGGCTGTTGGTAGTTGCGCCGTTGAATGCGCCCGGCAGTTGCTCTTGGCGCCGCGTTGTCTGCTCCATCTCTCGCCCCCTTTTCTGGCTTTGCGACGCACGCAAATACCGGGGCGTTTAGAACATCTTCTCGCTCGCAGCTAGGCGCAGTCGCAAAAGTACAGGTTTTTGTATCTTTCGACGCGAGCCATTATACAAGTTAATTCGGACTGTTTTCCCAGATTGCACAAATTGCGGCGCGAAAGGACACATCTCCATAGCCCTCTACAAAAACCTGTACCTTTTTGCACAACAAAAAAGGCGCTCTACCAGCGGCTTTTTCTCGTTTTGGCATTAAAAAAGGCGACCGCCCTTTGTGGACGGTCGCCTTTCGTTGTTTCTGTTGGGTTGCCTTAGGCGCGGGTTTTGATCTCCTCGAGTACCTTGGCAACAAACTCGTCAACGCTCATCTGAACGGTCTCGTTGGAGCGATCGCGGACGGAGATATTGCCGGCCTCGACCTCCTTCTCGCCCAGGATAAGCATGTAGGGCACGCGGTCGATGCTGCGGGCCTCGCGGATCTTGTAGCCAATCTTCTCGTCACGGTCGTCGCAGACCACGCGGATGCCGGCCTCCTCCAGCTTGGCGCACACCTCGTGGGCGTAGTCGCGGCTCTTCTCGGAAACCGGAAGCGCCTTGACCTGCACGGGGGCCAGCCAGGTGGGGAACTTGCCAGCAAAGTGCTCAATCAGAATACCGATGAAGCGCTCGATGGAGCCAAAGCACACGCGGTGCAGCATGATGGGGCGCTTCTTGGTGCCGTCGGCGTCTACGTACTCCAGGTCAAAGTTGAGCGGCATCTGGAAGTCGAGCTGGACGGTACCGCACTGCCAAGTGCGGCCGAGCGAGTCCTCCAGGTGGAAGTCGATCTTGGGGCCGTAGAAGGCGCCGTCGCCCTCGTTGACCTCATAGTCCATATGCAGCTGCTCCAGAGCGGTGCGCAGGCCCTCCTCGGCGCGCGCCCAGTCCTCGTCGGAACCCATGGAGTCCTCGGGGCGGGTAGAAAGCTCAACGTGGTACTTAAAGCCAAACTTTTGGTACACGGAGTCGATGAGGTTGACCACGCCCACGATCTCGTCGGTCAGCTGGTCGGGACGCACAAACAGGTGAGCGTCGTCCTGGTTAAAGCAGCGCACGCGGAACAGGCCGTGCAGGGCGCCGCGCAGCTCGTGGCGGTGCACCAGGCCAATCTCGCCGGCGCGAATGGGCAGCTCGCGATAGGAATGCGGCTTGGAGGCGTACACCAGCACGCCGCCCGGGCAGTTCATGGGCTTAATGCAGTACTCCTCGTCGTCGATGACGGTGGAGTACATGTTGTCCTTGTAGTGGTCCCAGTGGCCCGAGGTCTTCCACAGCTGCTTGTTCATGATAAGCGGCGTGGAGATCTCCACGTAGCCCGCCTTGTGGTGGATCTCGCGCCAGTAGTCCAGCAGCGTGTTCTTAAGGATCATGCCGTTGGGCAGGAAGAACGGGAAGCCAGGGGCCTCGTCGCGCATCATAAAGAGGTCCATCTCGCGGCCGATCTTGCGGTGGTCGCGCTTCTTGGCCTCCTCCAGCATGTGCATGTGCTCGTCGAGCTCTTCCTTGGTGGCAAAGGCGACGCCGTTGATGCGGGTGAGCATCTTGTTGTCCTTGTCACCCTTCCAGTAAGCGCCCGAGACGCCGGTGAGCTTAAAGGCCTTCAGCGCCTTGGTGTAGCAGATGTGGGGGCCGACGCACATGTCGATGTAGTCGCCCTGCTGGTAGAAGGTAATGCGGGCGTCGTCGTCCAGGTCGCCGATGTGCTCGACCTTGTACTTCTCGCCGCGCTCCTCCATAAGGGCGATGGCCTCGGCGCGGGGCTTCTCGTACACGGTGAACTTGAGGTTCTCCTTGACGATCTTTTTCATCTCGGCCTCGATCGCGGGGAAGTCGTCCTCGCTGATCTTGACGCCCTCGGGCAGGTCGACGTCGTAGTAGAAGCCGTTGTCGGTCGCGGGGCCGTAGGCAAAGTCGGCCTCAGGGTACAGGCGCTTGATGGCCTGCGCCATGATGTGCGCGGCGGAGTGGCGGATGACGTGCGTGACCTTGTCCTGCGGGAGCTCGGCCACCGAACCGTCATTGTAGAGTGCCTTCATGAGTATGTTTTCTCCTCTCGGATGCCTGATGCAAGTGCGTGCGATGCGTTCGGCGTTTTTGACTTGCATCATTATAGGCAGGTTGCCTTGGTATACAAGCGCCCGCCGCACCTAAATGGCACGGCGGGCGATTTTCTACGCATGCTTCATCGTGTGGGCGCGGGGTGTGGGGCGCGCGTGGCTTGCGGCGTGCCCGTGGCTTGCGGCCGGCCCGGCGATGGATGCGTTACTGGATGCGAGTTCGGCAGTAGGGGCAGACCTTCCAATGCGCATCGAGCGGGCGATGGCAGCTGGGACACACGTTGCGAACCTGCGTATCGCACACCGGGCAGACGACGAAGTCCTTCTCGATGGGCGCGCCGCACTGCGGGCAGGTGCCGTACTGGGCAAGCTGGCGCTCGCGCAGGGCCATGTCCAGCTCCTGCTCCTCGCGGTCGGACGCGTAGGAGTGCGGGCGCAGGACCAGGTAGGCGATAAGGCCCACAAACGGGATAAGGGCGATGATGCCCCATGCCACGTAGGCGCTGGCGCCGCGGCGGCGAGCGTCGATGAACACATAGACGACCGACAGCACATACAGGGCGATGATAAAGCCAACGAAGGCATAGACGACGCCCATAAGCTGCGGCGACATGAGCTCGGAGATGTACTTGGACATTACGGGTACCTTTCGGAATACTTACAATCTGGTCAAGTTTACCACGGGGTTTGTTTATATGGGACCACGGCTAGGGGCGGGGCTGGCGCGGACACAAACATCTCAATCTGTAACAGGTGGGAGCGGAATCCGGGTCTAGGTGTTACAGATCGAGACACAGGGGTCCCTCCCCGACTTCAATCTCGATCTGTAACATCTTGGGCCCCAAAACCCCTCTTACTGTTACAGATCGAGACATTCAAAATCCGCCGAAAGGTTTGTCTCGATCTGTAACATCTAGAACCCAAATCATCAGTTAACTGTTACAAATCGACACGAAAGGTTGCCGTAGTTGTCGGCGGACGAGGTTGTCGACGTTGCCGCGTCTCCCCTCGTCTGCCGTTGGCGGGTGTTGCGGGGCTGTTCGCCGCATTGACGCCGCTCTGGGGACGCGCAGACCGTAGGATAGGCTTATTGACAGCCTGTCAACTTGTCTAGGAGGCACCGTGGCAGAAACGTTTGATATCGCGATTGTCGGCGCGGGCATCACCGGATGCGCCATCGCGCGGCAGCTCGCGCGGTTTGACCTGTCCATTTGCGTGGTCGAGGCGGCTAACGATATTGCGCTGGGCGCGTCGAAGGCCAATGGCGGCCTGGTGCACGCCGGCTACGATCCGACACCGGGCACCGTAAAGGCGCAGGTCAACGCCCGTGGCTGCGAGTTGTACGGTGCGTGGGCGCAGGAGCTGGGCTTTCTGTTCTGCCGCACCGGGTCGATGGTGTTGGGCTTTAACGACGAGGACCGCGCGCATCTGGAAAAGCTGCGCCAGAATGGCCTGGCCAACGGGGTGCCCGAGCTGTCAATCGTCGGACCCGACCGCATCCACGGATTAGAACCGCGCGCCAGTACCAAGGCGACATGCGCGCTGTGGTGCCCCTCGACTGGGTTTGTCGACCCGTTTGAGGTTGCCATCGCCGCGCTGGAGAACGCCGTGGCCAACGGGGTGACGTTTATGCGCTCCGCACCGGTGGAAGCGATTGAAGTCGCGAGCTCGGGCGAAGACGCACGCTTTACGCTGGCAACCCCCGCTGGCAACGTGTGCTGCCGCTACCTGATCAACACCGCGGGCAACGGAGCCGCGGACATCTCGCATATGGCGGGCGCCGAGGAGTTCCATATGGTCTGGCGTCAGGGCAACATCGTGGTGCTGGACAAGGAGCCGCGCACGCTCATGCCGCTCTACCCCGTTCCGACGCCGATATCGAAAGGCGTCATCGTGACGGGGACCGTTCATGGCAACACCGTGATTACCGCGACGGCCGCCGTGCGCGAGCCGGGCGACACGCAGACCTATGCGAGCGATGTAAACGCGCTGCTGACCGGCGCGCGCAAGCTGGTGCCCGGCTTGGACACGCGCCGCGTGGTGCGCGCGTTTGCCGGCGGGCGCCCGGTCATTCAGGGAACGAACGACTTCTTTATTGGACAGTCGGCCGTGGTGCCGGGGCTGTTCCAGGCGGCAGGTATTCAGTCGCCGGGCGTGGCGAGCGCGCCAGCCATCGCCGAGCGCATGGAGCAGATCTTGCGCGATGCCGGTGTTGCCCTGCACGAGCGGCCCGACTGGGATCCCGTCCGCCGCGCGCCGGACGACTTCGACCGTGCGCCACTTGTGCGCAAGGAGGAGCTCATCGAGTCCGACCCTGCATGGGGACAGATCGTCTGCCGCTGCGAAACGGTGCCCGTGGCCGAGATTGTTGCCGCGATTCGACGCCGCCCAGGTGCGGTTTCGGTCGAGGGCGTCAAGCGCCGCTGCCGCGCCGGCATGGGCCGCTGCCAGAGCGGCTTTTGCCAGAGCCGTGTGGTTGCGATCCTGGCGCGCGAGCTGGGCTGCGACCCCAGCGAGGTGTTGTTGGAGGATGCTGGATCTTGGCTGGTCGAGGGACCACTGAAGGGGGTGCGCTAGAATGGCGACGTTTGATATGCGCAACAAACGCGCAGAGGCCGGAACCGTATCGTCGGTAGCAACGCAGGCCTTCGACGTGGTCGTCATCGGAGGAGGCCCCGCCGGCATGGCTGCCGCGCTGGCCGCGCATAAGGCCGGAGCACGCGTGGCCATCGTGGAGCGCGAACAGCACCTGGGCGGAATCCTCCGCCAGTGCATCCACCCCGGCTTTGGCCTGTCGCACTTTAAACAGGAACTCACCGGTCCCGAGTACGCGCAGCGCTTTATCGACCAGGTGCGCGCGACCAACATTGCGCTGTTCTTGGACAGCATGGTGATAGGGGTTGATTCGGGCGAGCCCGCGGAAGACGCCGCGGTCCACACCGTCACGCTCATGAGCCCCACCGGCATGATGCAGCTCATCGGGCGCGCGGTCGTCCTTGCCATGGGTTGCCGCGAGCGCACGCGCAGCGAGATCAAGATCCCCGGCAGCCGACCCGCCGGCGTGTTTACGGCCGGCCTAGCGCAGCGATACATCAATATCGAAAACCTCAAGCCCGGCTCGCGTGCCGTCATTTTGGGCTCGGGCGATATCGGGCTGATCATGGCGCGCCGCTGCACGCTCGAGGGGATTTCGGTCGAGGGCGTATACGAGCTCATGCCGTACGCCAACGGTCTGCGCCGCAATGTGAAGAACTGCTTGGACGACTTTGGCATTCCGCTGCATCTGTCCACCACGGTCACGCGCGTGATCGGGCACGACCGCGTGGAAGCCGTCGAGGTGAGTCAAGTCGACGAGCGCCTGGCGCCCATTCCGGGGACCGAGCGCATTGTTCCGTGTGACACGCTGCTGCTTTCGGTAGGTCTGATTCCCGAGAACGAGCTTTCAGTTGCCGCGGGCGTGGAGCTTGACCCGCGCACGCGCGGCGCCGTGGTGGACCAGAGCCTGCAGACGGGCATACCAGGCATCTTTGCTTGCGGCAACGTTCTGCACGTGCACGACCTGGCCGACAACGTGACGACTGAGTCCGAGCGCGCTGGCGCAGCTGCGGCCGCGTACGCGCTGGGGACCGGCGCGGGCGCCGTTCCGGACTGCGAGCTCTCGGTCTCCCCTGCCGGCATCGCGGGCTACGCGCTGCCGGGACGCATTACGGCTGTGGCACTCACCAAGCTGAACTTCCGCGTGCGCCGGCCCGTCGACGCCGCCCGCGTGCGCATTCTGGCAGGCGACGAGGAACTGTTTGCGGGCAAGGGACGCGCGTTTAAACCGAGCGTCATGGAAAGCTTCCCGCTGCCGGCAAAGGTGATTCAGCGCGCACTCGACCTGGGTGTTAGCGAGATTGTCCTGTCCGTCGACCCCATTGAGGAGGCGTAAGGCCATGAGCGCAAACGCGATTGAAACGCTGCAGTTCAACTGCACCACCTGCCCATCCGAATGCCTCCTGACCGTAGAGGTAGAGCGCGACTCCAATGACGCCTTGATGGAAGTGCGCTCCGTAACCGGCAACAACTGCCCGCGCGGTGATAAGTTCGCGCATCAGGAGCTCACCTGCCCCATGCGCGTACTCACCACTACCGTGGCCGTATCCGGCGGCGATGAGGCCCTGCTCCCCGTGCGCACGGCCGAAGCCATCCCGCTCGAACTCCACGCCCAGGCGATGGACCTCATCCGCTGCGTGGTCGTCGACGCCCCCATTCGCATGGGCGACGTCGTGCTAGAGAACCTCTTAGACACCAACATCAACCTTATCGCCAGCATGGACATCGACCGAGCCTAAGTAGTCAATTAGGGACGGAGCTCTTTTAGCTACCTCGCCATCCGCCCCGCCCCTCCTCAATTGCGGTGAAATAGTTCCTGATTTCCGACAAAACCCCGGCATCCAGGAACTATTCCACCGCAACTATCCTTGAAATTGGTATTTAGCCTGTGCCTACTTTAGTGCCATTTCAAAACCATGCCAGATTACGGGGCTGATTCAGAGACCCCCATCCATACCGGCATTTTTCGATTTTTGATAAGCCGTTTACCTGCGGTTTTAATTTCGCGATTTTTTCCCATGGTCAAGTAATACAGGTCCAGCCCCGTAATCCACCATAGTTTTGAAAGCAGCCCATTTGGGACGGGCCTCCTATGACTACTTTTGCCCGAACGTTCGCTAGGCTGGCCATGCCAAGGAGTGTCCCGAAGTGCCGGCATAAAAGGAACGTACGTATCTGCCGGGCATGGGATACCATGGTGGCACCCTAGCGAAAGGACGATGTATGGCACAGATCGATGACCAGCGTGTGGCGCGCGTGCTCGATGCGCTCGAGGCTCAGCACCCCGGCGCACAGCTGCTCGTGAATGACCCTTGGTCGATTTATTACCTGACCGGCTTTTATGCCGATATGTTCGAGCGGTTTTGTGGCGTGCTGCTCGCGCGCAATGCCGAGCCAGTGATCCTAGTCAACGCGCTGCATCAGCTGCCCGAATACGGCAATGCCAGCGTTGTCTACCACACCGATACCGATATCGTGTCCGAGGCCATCGCTCGCGAGGTCGATCCGACCAAACCGCTCGGCATCGATACCGTTATGCGCTCCGGCTTTTTGATGCCCCTTATGGATCGTCACACCGCGAGCGAGTTCTTCCTGGGCGACTTTGCCGTCACCGCCGCGCGCACCTACAAGGATGCCGCCGAGCAGGAGCTTATGCGCGTGTCCTCGGCCGCCAACGACGCCGTGATGGCCGATGCCATCAAGCTCGTCCACGAGGGCGTGACGGAGCGCGAAATTGCCGACCAGATGCTCAGTCTGTATCGCAAGCACGGCTGCGAGGGCTTTAGCTTTCCGCCCATCGTGAGCTTTGGCGCCAACGCCGGCGACCCGCATCATGAACCCGACGATACCGTGCTCAAGCGCGGCGACGTGGTGCTGTTCGACATTGGCGGACGCCATCGCAACTACTGCTCGGACATGACGCGCACGTTCTTTTGGGGTGAGCCGGACGAGGAAACCGTACGCATCTACGACATCGTGCGCCGCGCCAACGAAGCCGCCGAGGGGCTCATCGCACCGGGCGTTCGCATGTGCGACCTGGACCGCGCCGCACGCGATGTGATCGAGGACGCAGGCTATGGGCAGTACTTTACGCACCGCTTGGGACACTCGATCGGCCTGCAGGACCACGAGCCGGGCGACGTCTCGCTGGTCAACGAGCAAGTCGTAGAGCCAGGCATGACGTTCTCCATCGAACCGGGCATCTACCTCCCCGGCCGCACCGGCGTCCGCATCGAAGACCTGGCCTTGGTTACCGAGTCCGGCGTCGAGATCCTCAACGCCTACCCCCGCGATCCGGTCCGCCTCGACTAACCCCCTCCCAATAGTCCCCCAGTAAGTTGCGGTGGAATAGTTCCCAGATTGGCCCACAGAGGCATAATCCAGGAACTATTCCACCGCAACTGCCATGGGGCCAAGTCGACCATTTTGACAGTCTAGAGTGCGCCACGAAAACGGGCTATCTACTACGTTTAACCCGCATGGGTCGACCATACGGGTCTTTTTTGAAAAATGGCAAGCATTCTACCTGCGGTTTTAATTTCACAAGTCTCGGTATGGTCGAGGGCAGTCGATTAAACGTAGTAAATAGGCCCATTTCGTGGCGAGCAGGTCAACTCGGGGCACGGAGCAGCTAATTTGGTTAGCGCAGCAGACCGGCTACTTCACCGGCTAGGGTGATGGTGCCTGCCGCTACAAAAGGTTCGCCCGCGGCATCGAAGGCGGCGAGGGCCTCGGGCACGCTCGGGTATACGCCCGCGAGCTTATCGGCATCAACGAGGGCGGCGAGCTCCTCTGCCGGTAGGGCGCGATCGGAATCGGTCTGGGTCACAACCACGCGTGGGAAGGCCGGGATCAGCACATCGACGATACCTGCCACGTCCTTGTCGGCCAGCGCGGCGCACAGCAGCGCGGGGCGATTCTTCACGCACGGATCGATCTCGTCCAGCGCGCTCACAAAGTTCTCGCAGCTCTGAGGGTTATGGCAGGCGTCGATCAGCTTGAGTGGATCGGTCCCCAGCACGTCAAAACGACCCGGCGTGGGGCAACCCATAAGCGATGCATCCAACGCATCGTGATCGAGCTCGCGACCCAGATACCCCTCGCAAAGCATAATCGCGCACGCGGCATTCTGCGGCTGATAGGCCGGCTTGACCATGCTCGACGTATAGATGGCACGCGGCGTAGTACAGCTAAACTCCACGGTATCGCCTACATGCGCCGGTACCTTGGTCGTGGAATGGCTCACCACCAGCGGCACCACACCGCACTCGCGGCAGCGCGTATCCATTACGCGCTGAACGCTCGGCTCATGCGTGCCCTCGCCCAAAACAACCAATCGCCCAGGCTTAATAACCGCAGCCTTCTCCCCCGCAATGGCCTCGAGCGTATCGCCCAAAATACGTGTGTGATCGAGCCCAATACCCGTAATGGCGACGGCCACGGGATCAGTCGCACTCGTAGCATCCCAGCGTCCGCCCATGCCAACCTCAAGCACGGCAACATCCACGCGAGCCTCGGCAAACACCACAAGTGCAGCAGCCGTCAAAAGGTCAAACGGCGTGATGGTATAGGCGCGCTCCCCCGCCGCCACACGACGGGCATTCACTCGATGCCCCGCCTCAACAGCGGCCGAAACGCCACGGGCGAATGCCTCATCGCTCACGACGCATCCATCGACTTCCATGCGCTCGGGATAGCGTACCAGCTGTGGCGACGTATACAGCGCGGTCTTGAGCCCCTCACCACGAAGAATGGCAGCCGAAAAACGCGTAGTCGAAGTCTTGCCATTGGTACCGGCGACCTGAATGCAATCGAAATACTCGTCCGGACGTCCCAGCTCATCAAGCATATCGACAACCGTCTCAAGCAGAGGTCCAGCATCCCCAGAAATCCGCCCCGTATCAGCAGCAAGTCCCAGAGCCTCACCAAACGAAAGCAACTCAAACGAGAACGGCACAGAATACGACCCAGAACGCTTAGCCATAACCCAAAGTCCCCCATAACAAAAAAAGAGGCCCACCAAAAAGAATGAGCCCCTCGCGTTGACAATATCAGCCTTTACCCGATTGCAGTGGAATCAAGGCCACAACCAAGTGGCCCTACCAGGCAGCGGACGCCCCCGTAACCGCTGTGGGAGCGGCCCGATGATTTGCTCTCCGCAAGTTCCGCACGCAAAGGACAGCACTTAATGTGCTGTCCGTCTTGCGCAGGACTGCCCGCAGCGGAGAGCAAAGCGTCGGGACGCGCCCCCAGTACCGCCTACGAGAAGTCAGCAACCTGAGCAGTCAGCGCCGCCAGGATCTCCTTGAGCTCAGCTGCACGGTCCCTCTTCTTCTGAACCACCGCAGGCGCGGCCTTGGCCACAAAGCCCTCGTTGGCCAGCGTCTTCTCGCAGCCGGCAAGCTCCTTCTGGGCCGCGGCAATCTCCTTCTCCAGGCGCGCCTTCTCGGCCGAAAGGTCAACCTTGCCCTCGAGCACCACAAAGACCTCGACGCCGCTGTCGACCACGGCAATGCTCGCAGCCGGCTTCTCGACGTCGGTACCCATAACCAGCGAGGCGGTGTTCGCCAGCGGCTCGATGGTCGAGCGCAGGCTCTCGAGCTTCTCAATGTCCTCAGAGCCGGCGCGCACGACCACGTCGAGCTCGGCCTTGGGGCTCAAGCGGTAACGCGAACGGGAAGCGCGGGCAACAGACACGACGGTACGGCACAGCTCAAATGCGCGCTCGGCGTCCTCGTCAACATACTTGGCGTAGTCGGCGGGCTCGGGCCACTTGGCAATCATGAGCGCCTCGGCGCGGTCCACGTTGCCCTCGGCGTCCAGATCGAGCACGCTCGCCGGCATGTTGTCCCAGATCTCCTCGGTCACGAACGGCATGAGCGGGTGCATCAGGCGAATGGACGTGTCAAGCACAAAGATCAGGTTGCGCTGCGCCTGCAGACGGCCCTCGCCCTTCAGGCGAGCCTTGGTGACCTCGACGTACCAGTCGCAGACCTCGTTCCAGAAGAACTGCTGCACGCCGCGGGCCATGTCGCCAAAGGTGTAGTTCTCGATGCCCTCGGTGACCATCTTCACGGCCTTGGCCAAGCGGCTGAACATCCAGGCGTCGGCCGGCGTCTCAACGACGGGCTCGCCGGGCGTGTAGCCCTCCATGTTCATAAGCAGGAAGCGGCTGGCGTTCCAGATCTTGGTCACAAAGCTCTTGGCCTGCTCGGTGCGCGGGCTGTCGATGAGCTTCTTGGTCTTCTTATCGATGTTCGCGTCGAACTTGACGTCCTGGTTGTTAGTGCACAGCGTGAGCAGGTTGTAACGCATGGCGTCAGCACCGTACATACCGATGAGGTCCATGGGGTCAACGCCGTTGCCCTTGGACTTGGACATGCGGCTGCCGTCCTTGGCAAGGATCGTCGGGTAGATGACGACGTCCTTAAACGGCACCTCGTCCAGGAAGTACAGCGAGCTCATGACCATGCGGGCGACCCACAGTGCGATGATGTCGCGCGCGGTGACCAGCGCCGTCGTGGGGTGATGCCCCTCGAGCAGCTCCGGCTTTTGCGGCCAGCCCTGCGTGGCGAAGGTCCACAGCTGCGAGCTGAACCAGGTGTCCAGCACGTTCTCGTCCTGATGCACGTGATGACCGCCGCACTTGGGGCACACGTCGGTGTCCTCGGTCAGGGCGTCCTCCCAGCCGCAGTCCTCGCAGTAGAACACGGGGATGCGGTGGCCCCACCACAGCTGGCGGCTGATGCACCAGTCCTTGAGGTTCTCCATCCAGGTGGTGTAGGTTTGCGTCCAGCGCGCGGGGTGGAAGGTGACCTTGCCGGAGTTTACGGCGTCGAGCGCCGGCCCCTTGAGCTTGTCGACGGCGACGAACCACTGCTCGGACAGCCACGGCTCCAGGGCGGAGTCGCAACGGTAGCAGTGCATGACGGAGTGGTCGAGCTCTTCGACGTGGTCGAGCAGGTCGTGCTCCTCGAACCACTTGATGACCGCCTCGCGGCACTCGTCGCGGTTCATGCCGGTGAACTCGCCGTAGCCCTCAACAACTACCGCGTGCTCATCGAAAATGTTAATCTGCGACAGGTCGTGGGCCTGACCCATGGCATAGTCGTTGGGGTCATGGGCCGGTGTGACCTTGACAAAGCCGGAACCGAAGTTGGCGTCAACGTGGTAGTCGGAGAAGATGGGGATCTCGCGGTTGACGATCGGCAGCATGACGGTCTTACCCACGAAGGCGGCCTTCTCAGGGTCCTTCGGGGAGACGGCGACGCCCGTGTCGCCGAGCATGGTCTCGGGGCGCGTGGTGGCGACGACGATGTAGTCCTGGCCGTTAACCGGCTCGGTCAGCGGGTAGCGCAGGTGCCACAGGTGGCCCTTCTCGTCCTTATACTCGGCCTCGTCGTCCGAAATGGCGGTGGTGCAGTTGGGGCACCAGTTGACGATGCGCTTGCCGCGGTAGATCAGACCGTCGTGGTACCAGTCGCAAAAGACCTTGCGCACGGCCTGCGCGTAGTCCTCGTCCATGGTAAAGCGCTCGTTATCAAAGTCGACGGAGCAGCCCATGCGCTTGATCTGCTCGACGATGATGCCGCCGTACTCGTGGGTCCAATCCCAGCAAGCGTCGACAAACTTGTCGCGACCGATCTCCAGGCGGCTGATGCCCTCGCTCTTGAGCTTCTTGTCGACCTTGGTCTGCGTAGCGATACCGGCGTGGTCGGTGCCCAGCACCCAGCGCGTGGACTTGCCGCGCATGCGAGCCATACGGACGATGGCGTCCTGGATGGAGTCGTCGGTAGCGTGACCCATGTGGAGCTTGCCGGTCACGTTGGGAGGCGGAATGGTGACGGTGCAGTCGCCCACGCCCTCACGGCGCTTGTAGTAGCCGCCGTCGAGCCACTTCTGCAGGATCGCCGGCTCGTTGGTCGACGGATCGTAATTCTTGGGCATCTCTTCCATATATCTCTCCCTGTCCCGCCGGCGTGTCCGCCTGCTTGGTTTTCGCTCGGTCAGGTCCTGGCTCGCACGAAGAGCACATTAAGTGCTCTTCGGCTCGTGCGGACGAAAACCAAGCAGGCGGACACGCCTTAGGTATCGATTACTTCAGTCTGATTATGACTTCGCTGAGGCTTAAACAAACACACAGAATAACACAGGTAGTTGGGGTTATTGCGTATATATAAAATAGCCTCCGACCGCAGGTGGTCGGAGGCTATTTACAAGCACGTTTTAGGCAGGACTAGCCGTAGATGCGTTGGGGCTGTTCTTCGCCCTTTACGGAGGCTTCGGTTACGACGACCTTGGCGACGCCCTCCTCGCTGGGCAGGTCGAACATCGTCTGCTGAAGCACGTCTTCGCAGATGGCACGCAGGCCGCGGGCGCCGGTCTTGCGGGCGAGCGCCATACGGGCGATCTCGTGAAGGGCCGCGGCCTCAAACTCAAGCTCAACGTCCTCGAGCTGGAACATCTTGCGGTACTGACGCACCACGGCGTTCTTGGGCTCGGTCAGAATCGACACCAGGTCGTCCTCGTCGAGCGCCTGCGTCTGGGTGACAACGGGCGTACGGCCCACGAACTCGGGGATCATGCCAAAGGCGTTGAGGTCCTGCGGGAGCACCTGACGCAGCAGGTCGTTCTCGTCGACCGAGGTGGGGCCGGCGATCTCGGAGTTAAAGCCCACGCCCTTGTTGCCCACGCGGTCGGCGATGATCTTGTCCAGACCCACAAAGGCACCGCCGCAGATAAACAGGATGTTAGTCGTGTCGATCTGCAGCAGCTCCTGCTGGGGATGCTTGCGGCCACCGGTAGGCGGAACGCTGGCCACCGTGCCCTCAAGAATCTTAAGCAGCGCCTGCTGCACACCCTCGCCCGAGACATCGCGGGTAATGGAGAGGTTCTCGGCCTTGCGGGCGATCTTGTCAATCTCGTCCACGTAGATAATGCCCACCTGCGCGCGCTCGATATCGCCATCGGCAGCGTTGATGAGCTTGAGCAGGATGTTCTCCACATCCTCGCCCACGTAGCCAGCCTCGGTAAGCGCGGTGGCGTCGGCAATGGCAAACGGCACCTCGAGGATGCGCGCGAGCGTCTGGGCGAGCAGGGTCTTACCGGTACCGGTGGGACCGAGCAGCAGGATGTTGGACTTGGCGAGCTCCACCTCGTCCATATCGTCGTCGATCTGCGAGCCCATGCCATCGTCAAAGGCAGACACCGCGGCGCCGCCCTCGATCACGCGGCGATAGTGGTTGTAAACGGCCACCGACATGGCGCGCTTGGCGTCTTCCTGACCCATGACATAGGCCGAAAGCTCGTCATAGATCTCGTGCGGCGTCGGCACGTGCGTGATGACCTGGCGGTCGTCCTCGAGCTCAAAGCCCTCGGCCTCGGGGTCCACGGCGGGCTGCCCAGCAGCCTGGCCGTGGTCGTTGAGGAAGCCCGGCAGCTTGCCGTTGCGGGCAGCGTCCATAAAGTCCGAAGCCAGCGACTCCTCCAGGATCTCGGAGCAGGCGGCGACGCACTCGTCACAGATAAAGATGTTGGTCGGGCCCTTTACGAGGCGACGGACCTGGCCCTGCTCTTTTCCGCAAAAGGAGCAGCGGATGGGGTTGCCGTTCTCGTCAAAGTTGTCCTGCATGTTACCTGCCATCCTAGGCGTCCTTCGCGGCGAGATCGCGCGAGGTAACGATACGGTCGATCAGGCCGTAGTCGAGGGCCTCGGCGGCGGTCAGGTAGTTGTCGCGCTCGGTATCGGCCTGGACCTTCTCGATGGGCTGGCCCGAGGCATCGGACAAGATCTGGTTGAGCTCGCGGCGGGTCTTCTTGATCTCCTCGGCCACAATCTCAATCTCGGTCTGCTGACCTTGAGCACCGCCGCTGGGCTGGTGAATCATGACCTTGGAGTGCGGCAGGCAGAAGCGCTTGCCCTTGGCGCCAGCCGAAAGCAGCACGGCAGCCATAGACGCGGCCATACCGACGCAGATGGTGGAGACCTGCGGCTTGATAAAGTTCATGGTGTCAAGAATCGCCAGGCCGGAGTAAACCTCGCCGCCGGGCGAATTGATGTAGAGCGAGATATCCTTCTCGGCATCCTGGCTCTCAAGATGCAGCAGCTGGGCAACGACCAGGTTGGCGCTGACGGAGTTGATCTCCTCGCCCAAGAAGATGATGCGGTCGTTGAGCAGGCGCGAATAGATATCGTAGCTGCGCTCGCCGCGCGGCGTCTGCTCGATAACGTATGGCACGAGGGCGGAATCGAACTTAGCGATCATACGCATCTCCATTTCTCTCTTGCGGACCAAATTGGTTCTAGATAAACGTACGGTGCCCGCATGCTATGCATTGGCTGGCACCGTACGAAGCAACCGGATAACCGGTGTATAACTTTACCCCATCACAGGCGCACGCATGCGCTCGCGGGCAAGGTGGCGAGAATTACTCGGCGTCCTTGGCGGTCTCGTCGACCTCGGTCACCTTGGCGTTCTCGACCAGGTGGTCGACGGCCTTGGAGCGACGGATGGACTCACGGACGGCAGGCATGCGACCATCGGCGATGAACTCGGCCTTGGAAGCCTCGACGTCCTTGACGCCAGCCTTCTCGAACTCGGCGTTAATGTCGTCCTCGGTGACCTCGATCTTGAGCTCATGGGCGAGGGCGTCGAGCGCCAGGGACTCACGGGCAACGTCGTTAGCCTGCTTGTGCAGGTCGCCGATGAACTGCTCCATGGTCAGGCCGGAAGCGGGCAGCCAGGTGTCCAGCGTCATGCCGCGGGCAGCGAGGTTGGACAGGAAGTTCTGGCCAAGCTCCTCAAAGACGGACTGCTCGTAGTCGGCGTCCATCTCCTCGAGCTGCAGGCGCTCGGCGAGAGCGGAGACGCAACGGTTCTCCTTCTCGGCCGGGAGGCGGGAAGCCTTGTCCTGCTCGATCTCGAGCTTGATGGCGTCGCGCATAGCGTCGATGCTGTCGAAGCCAAAGTCGGACTTGACGAGCTCGTCGGTGAGCTCGGGGGTGTTGCGGACCTTGATGCCCTTGACGGTGACCTCGACGGTGTGGGTCTCGGCCTCCTCGCCCTCCTCGACCTCGTCGGTCCAGGTGACGGTCTTGACGTCGTCAACGTTGGCGCCGATCAGGGCCTCGTTGAACTCCTTGGGATTGCTGTCGCTGCCGGCGATGAGCATGCGGCCCTCGGCGGCGAAGTTGTCGGCGTTCTCGACGGCCTTGAGGTCGACGGTAACGTAGTCCTCAGCCTCGACGGCGCGACCCTCGACGTCCTCGAAGGTGGCACGGTAGTTGAGGAGCATCTCGACCTGGTTGTTGATCTCGGACTCGGTGACCTCCGCAGGGGGCATCTCGATCTCGACGGCGTCGAAGGAAGAGAGCTCGGCAGCAGGACGCAGGGAGAACTCGACGGTGTAGGTGTAGTCCTCGTGATCCTTGGCGAGGTCGAGCTCCTTGTAGTCACCGTTCTTGGTGGGGACGATGTCCAGCTCGTTGAGGACGGCGGGCTCGTTGGCGGCGATCAGGTCGTTAGTGGCCTGAGCGAGGGTAGCCTCGGCGCCAAGAGCGGAATCGATGACCGGACGGGGAGCCTTGCCGGCGCGGAAGCCCGGGAAGCGGTACTTCTTGGCGGTGTCCTTGTAGGCCTTCTTGATCGCGGCGTCGACGTCGGCGGCCGGGATGGTGACCGTAGCGGTGAGCTTGGCGTCCTTGACGTCAGAAGCGGTGATGTTCAACACGTTCCTCCTCATACTGCCCAGCTTATCTGAGGTGCTGGTACCTTTATGCAACAAAGTGTCGCGAGGGCATAAGCCGACGCGGGTGCGTTGGTGCGGGCGAAAGGACTCGAACCTTCACGGGAATCCCACCAGAACCTAAATCTGGCGCGTCTACCAATTCCGCCACGCCCGCATGAGCGCACAGACTAGGAATGATAGCAGATACGAGCGACAAGCGCACGCACACGTTTTACAGGCTCACGACCTCACCACGAGTGCAAAAGGCGGGACGAGTTGCCCTGCCCCGCCAATTACGACTTGTTCGCTGACCCGCTACTCCCCCAGCAGCGCCTTCTCGGGCGTGATGGGCAGCGAGCGAACCTGATGGCCGGTGGCGTGTGCGACGGCTGAGGCCACAGCGGCGAGCGGCGTGTTGATGACGACCTCGCCGATCGACTTGGCGCCAAACGGGCCCGTCGGCTCGTAGCTCGGCTCAAAGGCCACGCGAATGCTGCCGATATCCAAGCGCGTGGGCAGCTTATAGCTCATAAAGTTGCCAGTGCGCAGACGACCGCGGTCGTCGTGCTCCACGATCTCGTAGAGCGCGTGGCCGATACCCTGGGCAATGCCGCCCTCGGCCTGAACGCGCGCGAGCGCCTCGTTGATCACGGTGCCGCAGTCGACGGCCGCCGCATAGTCCACCACAGTCACCTTGCCGGTGGCCTTGTCGACCTCGACCTCGGCAATGCCGGCCATAAACGGCGGAGGCGAAACGGGCAGGCAGGCAGAAGCGTGCGAGGTGAGCGCGTCGCCGCCCGCGATGTTCTTGACGCACAGGTTGGCAAAGTCGCGCAGCGTGAGGTAGCGGCCGCGCTCACGAGCGGCACGCTCGTCGGACAGGCGCACGTACTGGCCGTCGAAGACCACGTCGGCGGCGTCAACGTCCCACATCTGAGCGGCCTTGGCGCAAATCTTCTCGCGCAGCTCGGTCGCGGCGTTCTTGGCGGCAAGGCCCGTCACGTAGGTACCGGAGCTCGCGTACGAACCGGCGTCGAACGGCGACACGTCGGTGTCCACGCCGCGCACCACAATGAGCGAGCTTTCAACGCCCAACTCCTCGGCGGCAATCTGCGCCAGAATCGTGTCGACACCCATGCCGTTATCGGTGGCGCCGGTGCCGATGGTAATGAAGCCGTCCTCTTCCAGGCGCATATCGATGCCGGCGATGTCGACATTGGAAATGCCCGAGCCCTGCATGGTGAGCGCACAGCCCAGAGCACGCACGCGGTCGCCCAGGTCGATGGCCAGCGGCTTGTCGCGCCAACCGATCATGTCCATCGCGCGCAGCAGGCAGCGGTCGAGTGCGCAGGCGTTGAGCTTTTCGTTGTAGTACTGCGGCATGATCTCGCCCTCGCGCACGATGTTCTTAAGGCGCAGGTCGGCGGGGTCCATGTGCAGCATGTCGGCGAGCTCGTTAACGGCGCTCTCCACGGCAAACTGGCCCTGGGTGGCACCGTAGCCGCGATACGCGCCGCCGCGGTTGGTATTGGTGTAGACAGCGTCCCAGCTAAAGCGGCTCGCCTTCACATGGTTGTAAATCGGCAGGCTCTTGTGGCCCGAAAGGCCGATCGTCGTGGTGGCGTGCTCGCCGTACGCTCCGGCGTTGGACAGCGTGTGCAGGTCGATGGCCGTGATGGTGCCGTCGTTCATGGCGCCCAACTTGACGGTCATCTGCATCTGGTGGCGCGAGTTGCCCGCGGTGATGGTCTCCTCGCGGGTGTAGCAGCAGTAGCTCGGACGGCCAGTCTGCTGGGTGACGAACGCCACGAAGATCTCGCAGCAGCCCGTCTGCTTGGAGCCAAAGCCGCCGCCGATGCGCGGCTTAATGACCTGCACCTGCGACTGCGGAATGTCGAGCGACTGCGCGACCATGCGGCGCACGTGGAAGGGCACCTGCGTCGAGGTGGTCACGGAGATGCGCCCAAACGCGTCGGTCGTCGCGAAGGCGCGGAAGGTCTCCATGGGCGCGGTCTGCGTGGCCTGGCTGGTGTAGGTGCGCTCAAAGACGATGTCGCTCTGGGCGAAGGCCTCGTCCAGGTCGCCAAAATCGCTGGTACCGCTGCACACCAGGTTGCGCGGAACATCGCCGCCCTGCGGGAACATAAAGGTCACGTCGCCCTCGGGGTGGACCACGATGTCGTTATCGAGTGCCTGGGTAAAGTCGAGCAGCGGCTCGAGCACCTCGTAGTCGACCTTGATGAGCTTGAGCGCCTTGTCGGCGGCCTCCTCGGTCTCGGCGGCGACAATCGCCACCTCCTCGTTTTGGTAACGGACGAGGTTCTCGAGGATCAAGCGGTCGTAGGGACTCGGCTGCGGATAGCTCTGACCGGCGATGGTAAAGCGGCGCTTGGGCACATCCTCATAGGTGTAAACGCCCACCACGCCGGGCACCTTCAGGGCGCGCGACGTATCAATGGAGCGGATCTTGGCGCGGGCATAGGGGCTGCGCTTGAGTTTGACGATGAGCGCGCCGGCGGGCACCATATCGCCCGTGTAGACGGGACGACCCTCGAGCAGCGCCTTCGAGTCCTTCTTGGGCTGCTTGTGGGTAATCTGCTTGTAGACGACACCGTCGGAGCTCGTGTCGTTGACCGGCAGCTTGGGCATCTCAAAGCCCACCTGCACGCCGGACTCGTTGAGGAAGCGGACGATGGCGCGCAGCTGACTCTCGTAGCCGCTGCAGCGGCAGAGGTTGCCGGCCAGCTGGCGCGAGAGCTCCTCGCGCGTGGCGACGAGGCTCGGGTCCTCCTTGGCGGCGCGGGCGAGCGCCAGCACGTTCATGATGAGGCCGGGGGCGCAAAAACCGCACTGCTCGGCGCCTTCGGCAGCCATCGCACGGGCAAGCGCCTCGGACTCGGCTTTGAGGCCCTCGAGCGTGGTGATGGTGTGGCCCTCGACGCGAGCGGCGGGAACCGAGCAGCTCAGCACCGGGTCGCCGTCGAGCCACACCGTGCACAGGCCGCAGTTGGTGGTCTCACAGGCGCAGCGCACCGACGCACAACCCTGCTCGCGCAACAGTGCAAAGAGCATGGTGTCGGGGGCAATCTGAACCTTGACCTTACGGCCGTTGAGCGTAAAGGAAAGATCGATGAGTTTGGCAGCCATTAGCGCACCTCGCTAGAATCGACGCCGGGCACGCGGCGGCAGGAATACTCGTCCGTGGCGAACTTGGGGATCTGCACGGTCTCGAGCTCGCGGGCAAGCGCGGCCGAAAGCTCGATGCCGGCGGCGCGACGCACAGCCTGGATGGCGAGCGGGGCAGAGATGCGGCGGCGGTAGTCGGCCGAGCCCCACAGGTTGGTTCCGTAGCTCAGGGCACGCACGGATGCAGCAAGGGCGCGAAGCTCGTCCTCGAAAGGATGCTCGTTCACCGGGCCGCACGCCTCGCCCTGCAGCAGGGTCGCGCGCAGCGGGCGGGCGCCCACGGTGACGTGCCAAGTGTTGTCCCACCAGGCGGCGGTGACGTTCAGCGAGGGGAAGTCGGTCGCAGCCTTGCGTACGGCCTCGTAGCTCGCGCGGTAGTCGTGCTTGACGACTACGACGCGCTCGATCACGTCGCGCACGTAACCCATCCGCACGAACTCCGCGAGCGGCACGCGGCCGGCGCCCGTCAGCTCAACATAGGAATCGAGCGCGAGGAAGGCAGAAAGCACGTCCGAGAAGCCAAAGCGGCCGTAGATGCTGCCGCCCACCGTGGCGGTATTGCGCAGCTGCACGCCCACGATATCGTGAACGGCGAACTCGAAGACATTGTTGACAAGCGCGTTGAGCCCGGCATGACGCTCGAGCTGACGCAGGGTGCACATGGCACCGATGCGAAACTCGGTCTCGGTCTCCTCGATCTGATCGAGTCCGCAGGCCGAAAGGTCAATCGCCGTCGCCACGCGACGCGAACCCAGGCGCATCCAGATGCCGCCGCCCACAATCTTGTTGTTGCGGTTCTTCTGCAAGAGCTCATAGGCTTCGGCCGCGTTTCCAACACGGACGTAGGTACCGAACTTGAGCACGTTCTCCCCCATCTCTTCACTTGTCCAGTACCTTTAAGTGTACCAAACGAGGGGGCATAGCTCGTGTCGGGACAAAATGAACCATTTTCCTCCGTCGCATGCGGATCAAAAAAGGCTCCCGGCGTTGAGCCGAGAGCCTCATTACATGCTATGTCAGGCAGGGTTTAGCAGACGCCCTGGGCGAGCATGGCGTCGGCGACCTTCAGGAAGCCGGCGATGTTGGCGCCCATGACGAAGTTGCCCTCCTCGCCGTACTCCTTGGCGGTGTCGTCCACGTTGTGGAACATGCCGCGCATGAGCTGCTCGAGCTTGCCGTCGACCTCCTCGAAGGTCCAGGACAGGTGCTCGGCGTTCTGGCTCATCTCCAGGCCGGACACGAGCACGCCGCCGGCGTTGGCAGCCTTACCGGGCATAAAGGCGACGCCGTTCTCCTGGAAGTAGGTCGTGGCCTCGATGGTCGTGGGCATGTTCGCGCCCTCGCCGACCACCTTGCAGCCGTTGGCGACGAGCGCCTGGGCGTCCTCGAGCAGCAGCGTGTTCTCGCGAGCGCAGGGCAGCGCGATGTCGCAGGGAAGCTGCCACACGCCGCGGCCGTCGCCCTCGTGCCACACGGCGTTGGGCTTCTCGTCGACGTACATAGCGAGCGTGACGCCCTTGTCGTGGCCGGAGCGCTTCTTGTTATAGACATGCTCGAGCACGGTGTAGTCGATGCCGTCGGGGTCCTCGACCCAGCCGTGGGTGTCGGAGCAGGCCAGCACCTTGCCGCCGAGCTGGGCGACCTTCTGGACCGCGTAGATGGCGACGTTACCGGAGCCGTGAACGACGACGTTCTTGCCCTCGAAGGACTCGCCGCGGCTCTTGAGGTACTCGTCCACAAAGTAGACCAAACCGTAGCCGGTGGCCTCGGTACGGGCGAGCGAGCCGCCAAAGGAGAGGCCCTTGCCGGTAAGGACGCCGGTCCACTCGTTGGTCAGGCGCTTGTACTGACCGAACATGTAGGCAACCTCGCGGCCGCCAACGCCCAGGTCGCCGGCGGGAACGTCGGTATTGGGGCCAATATGGCGATAGAGCTCGGTCATGAAGGACTGGCAGAAGTGCATAATCTCGTTGTTGGACTTGCCCTTGGGGTCAAAGTCGGAGCCGCCCTTGCCGCCGCCCATGGGAAGGGTGGTCAGGCTGTTCTTGAGGATCTGCTCCAGACCCAGGAACTTGAGCATACCCAGGGTGACCGTCGGGTTAAAGCGCAGACCGCCCTTGTAGGGTCCAATGGCAGAGTTGAACTCGACACGATAGCCGCGGTTGACCTGAACCTTGCCCTGGTCATCGACCCAGGGGACACGGAACATAACGATGCGCTCGGGCTCGACGAGGCGCTCAAGCAGGGCGGCCTCCTCGTACTCGGGATGGGCGTCGAGCGCCGGCTGGATGGTGCCGAGGATCTCGGTCGCAGCCTGGATGAACTCAGGCTGCTCGGGATAGCGGGCCTTGAGCTCGTCGAGAACTTTCTGCGTGTAGCTCATGCTTCCTCCAATTGATGGAAAAGAAAGGTGTCGTTCGCGGCGCCCCATGCGCCGTGAGCTTTATCGAGTATGGATAATATCGCACTGTTGCTACAAAGTTACGAATAAGGCAACGAGCGGATGTTTCATTTTGATTACGATGCAGGTAGATAGCTTTTTGACCGCCTGACGAGCAAATCGCGTGTTTCGAAGCTGTTTCCCGCACGTTTCGAAACCACCACAAAGAGGACAGGCACCTTTGTGGTGGTTGGCAGGATGCGTTGGCGGGAACGTATGTGAATCGAACACATCCAAGACGTTTTGCACGCCTCACAACGGTTTTGAGGACCGCGGGGCCCACCGGAGCCCATCCGCTCCCAAGCGTGGCGGTATTTTACCAAACCGAACAGACCACAACCGAAAAGAGCGATGCGGAAGCCGCTAGCGCAGCGATCTTAGGCCGCCGGCCTCCTTGTCGAGCACTGTAAAGCGCACGGCATCCAGATGCTCCAAGATGCTGATGGTTCGCTTGCGAGACACGCCCAGGGCTTCACGCAGCACACTCGTGGTGGCGGCGCCGCCAGCAGCCTCGATAGCCGTCGCAACAGCCTCACGCGCATGGGCCTCGGCGGCGGCGGACAAGGCAACGTCACGCTCGACCTTAATGATCGAGCGGTTGAGTGAAAGCTCGCGCAGGGCACGCGTCATGGTGTCGCGATCGAGCTGCAGACGCTCACCCACCTCGGGCAGCGTCGCCGCACCGAGACCCGCCTCGTCCAACAGGGTAACGATACGCTGGCCAGCCTCGCGCACCACACGTATCGCCGCGGCGGCGGAATGTGGGTCGAACACCTCGGCGCCGTCGACGGCGCACACGCCGCGCGCGCAGCCCTCGGCAATAAGTGCCATCGCGACATCGTTGCCGGCGCCCGGCCAAGCCATATACGCGACCGCACCGGACGTAAAGCCGATCTCTTTGGGAGCCGCCGCGTGCATCGAGGACAAGGCGGCAGCCAGCACATCCATTGCAGTATCGAGAGCCGAGGCATCTGCGTAGAACACCGCATCGCCCGCGGCAAGCTCGCACACGGCAGTCTGGTCCATAAGCCCACGCAAAACGACCTCGACCTCGCCGGTAACAAGATCGAGCGCTGCAGCAACAGTGGAAGCAGCGACAGGTAGCGTCTGCAGCGCTAGCCACGCGTGCACGCCATCCGCGACATCTCCGGTCTCAAGCGCTGCATACAACGCGCGCTCCCCCGCCGATAGGGCCCGCGCGCGGCGACAGCGCGATAACAGGACGCGTCCCCCGCCAAGCAGCGAAATCGGCGAATACGACAGAATGACGGCATGATCGCCGGCGCGCAATGGCAGCGGCCGTTCCAGGCGCACCTGCACCACACGCGTCTCGCCGACCGCAATAGGCGATTCGTCGTCCAAAAGCATAATGCGGCCGAGCACCTCGGCCGTGCCCGCCATGACGTGCACGCGCGTACCCGAAGCAAGAACGCCGGATCGCACGCCATCGCGCCCCACATATGTCAGTTGCATCAAAAAGCGCAGCGTCTGGCCCACGCGACCCTCGACGCCGAGCATCTCGCCGCGCTTGAGGCCTGCCACGCCATCGCCCACCAGGTTCAGGGCGACGCGCTGGCCGGGAACCGCGCACTGGGTATCCCCGTGAACCTGCACCCCGCGCACGCGACAGCGCGTTTGCGACGGCAGCGCAACGAGCTCATCGCCAACCGAAACGGGACCGTCGTGCAGCGTACCCGTCACGACGGTTCCGGTGCCGCGGATGCTAAAGCAACGGTCGATGGGAAGACGGGGCGCGGCGCCCGAGCCAGCGGTCGCCTCCAGATGCTCCGACCAGCACGAACAAACCGTGTTATCGAGCGTCGTAAGCAGCTCGTCCAGGCCCTCGCCCGTCTTGGAGGACACCGGCACTATAGAGGCACCCGCAAACACGGTTCCGTCCAGAAACGCCTCGACATCGAGCTCCGCCAGCGCGGCAATCTCGTCGTCGGCCAAATCGCGCATCGTGAGTGCGACGACCATGCGCGTCACACCCAACAGCTCCAGAATCCGAACGTGCTCGCGGGTCTGCGGCATCACGCCCTCAACGGCAGAAACCACCAGCAACGCAACGCCCACGCCGGTGGCACCCTGTACCATCGCGCGCAGGTAGTGCGCATGCCCGGGCACGTCGACCAGGCCGACAAGCTTGCCGCTGGGAAGCTCGAGCTCGCCAAAGCCGAGCTCCGTAGTCATGCCTCGGCGGCGTTCGACCTCCAGACGGTCGGGATTTTTGCCGGTCAGCGCCTCGATAAGGGCCGACTTTCCGTGGTCGACGTGTCCTGCTGTTCCAACGACAACGGGACACTCGACAAGCTCACGCGCAGTCATCGATGCAAACCCGCCCGCACGGCATCGGCCAACGCGGACGCGCACAGATCAAGGTCGGTATCGTGCAAAAGCGTGCGAACGTCAAACAGTACCTGACCATGCTGCACGCGCGTCACGACCGGCGTATCGGGCTCCTGTACCATAGCGCGCTTTAGGCCATCGGCGGACAGGCGCCCATCGACGGGGCAAACGGCAACGCAAAAAGTTGGGAGCTCGACGGTCGGCAGCGACCCGCCGCCCGGGGCAGAGGCGCCCTCGACAACCTGCAGCTCCACCGCCTCCTCGAACTGAGAGTCGCGAAGCTTGCGCAGCATGCGGTCGTGCAGGCGCTTGGCCTGACGATCAAGCGGAACCGGCGCGCCGGAAAGCATGTTGAGCACCGGGATCTCACGATGTGCCGTATCGGGACCGGCCACATACAGACGCAGGGTGGCCTCGAGCGCCGCGAGCGTGAGCTTACCGGGGCGAAGCGCGCGCATAAGCGGATGAGAGGCGCAGGCGGCGATTGCCTGGGCGTTGCCAAGGATGATGCCCGCCTGCGAAGCACCGAGCAGTTTGTCGCCCGAGCACGAGACGACGTCAACGCCGGCGCAAAGGGATGCGGACGTGGGCTTCTCCCCCGCATCGGCGAGCACCCCGTCTGCAAGCAAAGCGCCTGAGCCTTGGTCCTCGTAAAGCAACAGGCCATGTTCATGCGCCAGCGCAGAAAGCTCCGCCACGGAAACCTCCTCGTGGAAGCCCTCGATACGGTAGTTGGAAGGATGGACTTTGAGGATCATCGCCGTGTTGGGCGTGATGGCGTTTCGATAATCATCCAGATGTGTGCGGTTGGTAGAGCCAACCTCGACAAGCTTGGCACCCGAAGCCGCCATGATGTCGGGGATGCGGAAGCTGCCGCCCACCTCGACAAGCTCGCCGCGGCTCACGATGACCTCTTTGCCGAAGGCATGCGCGGCAAGCACCAAAAGCACCGCGGCGGCATTGTTGTTGACAACTAAGGCGTCCTGCGCCCCCGTGAGCGTGCGCAGCAGACGCGCGGCATGCTCTTTGCGGCCCCCGCGAGCGCAGGTTGAGACGTCATACTCAAGCGTGCTGTAACCTCGGGCGACATCGGTCACCGCCTGCACCGCCGCGGGAGCGAGCGGAGCGCGGCCCAGATTGGTGTGAATCACAACGCCCGTCGCGTTGACGGCAGGGCGCAGGGTCGGCAGCGACAGGCGATGGGTCCGCTGCTCAATTGCCAAGGCGAGCTCGCGCTTGTCCCTTGCAGGGGCGCCGGAGCGAATCGCCGCGCGCTCGGCATCGAGCTCGGCGTCAATCGCCTCGCGTACCATCGTGTCGCCTGCATCGCCAGCAGCCTTCATGACCGGCCACTCGGCAAGCAGCTCGTGAACGGCGGGAATGGAACGCAGGCGGCCGCGCACCTCGGCAGACATGGATTCGCAGTCGCTCATGAAAAGCCTTTCGACATGTTCAATAAAAAGCTGGTCCCCCGCGATCGTCATCGGGCAAATAAATACCGGCGCGCACGCAAAAGGGACAGGTCCATTATGGCAGCTCGTGACAAGACGTCGAAGAGCCTCGTCTAAAACCTGCCAAAATAAACCTGTCCCTTTTTGGTCGGTTATGGCTTGGTGGCTTTAGGCCTCCTTATTGGCGTAGATAAACCAGTAGCCCAGCGCCACGATCAGGGCGCCACCCACGATATTGCCCAGCGTGGCGACCGTAAGGTTGAGCGCCAACCCGGCAGCGTTGAGGGCATCGGCGCCAGCGACATCGGCTCCATAGCCGCAGGAGTGCATCAAAATACCCATGGGCAAAAAGTACATGTTGGCGACGCAGTGCTCAAAACCGCAGGCCACAAAGGCAGCGATGGGCAGCAAAATGCCCACGACCTTGTCGACCACGGTCTTGCCGGCAGTGCCGATCCATACGGCCAGGCAGACAAAGATGTTGCACAAAATGCCGCGGAAGAAGATGGTAACGGCGTCGATCGCAACCTTACCGGCGGCGACGCTCACCATGGCATTGGCGACGGCCTCGCCGTTGAGCTTATAAATAGCTGCCATGTAAATCAAAAAGACAACGAACAGGGCGCCAGCAAAGTTGCCGATCCACACAACAGCCCAAGCCTTGAACATCTGGACGAGCGTAATCTTTTTGCTCTTAAGCGCGCATACCATAAGCGAGTTACCGGTAAACAGCTCCGCGCCGCAAATGAGCACGAGCACCAGTCCCAGGCAAAAAGCAAGACCGCCCACGAAGCGCTGGGCGCCCCAGCCAAGCGTGGGATCGCTCAGAAAGACCGTGAAGAACAGGCCGCCGAAGGCGATAAACGCTCCGGCGAACATGGCGAGCAAAAAGGCCTTCGAGACCGGCAGGTTGGCCTTGGTAACGCCGGCGGCCTCGGACTTAGCCTCGATCGCGGCGGGCGCCAGGCAGTCGGGGGTGGGGTATTCTGCCTTACTCTGTGCCATGGCAATCACTACTTTCTTACGATGTGGGACAAACGCTCTTGGTTCATTTGCCCCGCGAGGTCGGACGGTATAAAAATAAACGCGAGCCAAATTAGCATATTGGCCTGCGATTATATAGCTTGGAGCGGGCGACGGGAAGTCCAAGGATTTGCTTCGCAAATCCTTGTTTCGCTGCGGGCCTTCGGCCCTTGCGTGCTGCGCTGGAAAATGCTCACGCATTTTCTCAGCTCCGCACCCTGACGGGTTCGATTCCCGTCGCCCGGCGCGTAAACGAAAACAGCTCTGATTCCCAAAGGAAACCAAAGCCGTTAAAACAATTCTTATGGAGCGGGCGACGGGAATCGAACCCGCGTCATCAGCTTGGAAGGCTGGGGTTCTACCATTGAACTACGCCCGCAAGATATGGTCGGGACGACAGGATTTGAACCTGCGACATCCTGCTCCCAAAGCAGGCGCGCTACCAAACTGCGCCACGTCCCGAAGGTGTTGAGCAGCTAAGGTCTAAACCTTGCGTGTCCCAAAGCGAAGGAAATTA
>UQPJ01000008.1:0-46158 GCA_900543015.1 uncultured Collinsella sp. | reverse complement strand
TCATGCCGTCCTCTTTGAATGACAAGTTGTCGCTCTGGTGCCCGCGCAGCGTCGGCTGGTCCGCCGTTCGTTAGAACGGCGGAACGAAGGGCAGCGTCGAGTAGTTACGCGGTTCGTAGAACCGCGTAACTACCAAACTACATAAGCTCGCAGACAGCTGCTGCGAAGGCAACGGGGTCCTCAGGCAGAATGCCCTCGACCAGCAGGGCCTGATCGTAGAGCAAGCCGGAGTACTGCTTGATCTTGTCGGCGTCGCCCGTCTTCTGGGCAGCGACAAGCTTGTCAAAGACCGGGTGCTTGGCGTTAAGCTCGAGCACGCGCTGGCTCTTGGGCATGCCGTCGGGCGCGCCCTCGGGTCCCTTCTGAAGCACCTTCTCCATCTCGAGCGAAAGCGGACCCTCGGTGGTGATGCAAGCGGGGGCATCGGTCAGGCGCGCGGAGACGGCAACTTTCTCGACCTTGCCACCGAGCGCCTCCTTCATAGCACTAAAGAGGTCCTCGTTTTCCTTGGTGGCGTCCTCGGCCTCCTTCTTCTCGTCCTCGGTCGCCAGATCAAGATCGCCAGTCGCGACGTTCTTGAGCTCCAGGTGACGATCCTCGACCTCGGGCTCGGCACCGTCGGCCACGGCCTTTTCGGCAGCCTCGCGAGCTGCATCGTCCTCGTAGATCTTGGGCATATCGGCGGCAACGTACTCACGCATGGCCTGGAAGGTGAACTCATCCACGTCCTGCGTCAGAAGCAGCACGTCGTAACCGCGGTCGAGCACGCCCTTTACCACGGGCATCTTGGCCAAGCGCTCACGCGAGTCGCCGGCGGCGTAGTAGATGGCCTTCTGGTCCTCGGGCATACCCTTGGCATACTCGGCCAGGGTAATCATCTTCTGTTCCTTGGCAGACCAGAACAGCAGCAGGTCGGCAAGCTCATCGGCCTTCATGCCATAGCTCGAGTAGATGCCGTACTTAAGGCCGCGACCAAAGTTCTCAAAGAACTTCTCGTAGGCCTGGCGGTCGTTGTCACGCATATCCTCAAGGTCGGCGGTAATCTTCTTTTCCACACGCTTGGCGATGGCCTTGAGCTGACGGTTCTGCTGCAGCGTCTCGCGCGAGATGTTGAGCGACACGTCGGCGGAATCCACGACGCCGCGGACAAAGTTGTAGTAGTCGGGCAGAAGGTCGTCGCACTTCTCCATAATCAGGACGTTGGAGCTGTAGAGCGCCAGGCCCTTCTCGTAGTCCTTGCTGTACAGATCGAACGGGGCGCGGCCCGGCACAAACAGCAGGGCGTCGTACTCGAGCGTGCCCTCGGCATGGAAGCTGATGGTGCGCGCCGGATCCTCAAAGTCGTGGAATGTGGACTTGTAGAACTCGTCGTAGTCCTTCTGCTCGACATCGGAGCTGCGTTTCTTCCAGATCGGTGTCATGGAATTGACGGTCTCGAGCTCCTGGTAGTCCTCGTACTCGGGCTTGTAGTCGTCGCCGGCGTCCTCGGGCTTGGGTTTCTGGCGGCTCTTGGACACCATCATCTGGATCGGGTAACGCACATAGTTGCTGTACTGCTGAATCAGGCTCTTGAGACCCCACTCGGTCAGGAAGCGATCGTAGGTCTCGGCCTCGCCGTCGGCGTCGAGCTTCTCGTTCTCGCGCAGCGTCAGGATGACATCGGTACCGTGCTCGGCGCGCTCGCCATCCTCGATGGTGTAACCCTCAAGACCATCAGACTCCCACACGTGAGCGGTGTCCTCACCATAGGCGCGGCTGACGACCTTCACATGGCTGGCGACCATAAAGGCCGAGTAGAAGCCCACGCCAAACTGGCCGATGATGTCGACATCCGAACCCTGTTGCTCGGCGTTCTCGGTCTTAAACTCCTCGGAGCCGGAATGGGCGATGGTGCCCAGATTGCGCTCGAGCTCCTCGGCGGTCATGCCAATGCCGTTATCCGAGATGGTAATGGTGCGGGCGTCTTTATCAAAGGAGACGCGAATAGCCAGGTCGCCCTGGTCGAGCTTGACGCTCGGATCCTGCAGGCTCTTAAAGTTGAGCTTGTCGACGGCATCGCTCGCGTTGGAGATAAGCTCGCGCAGGAAGATTTCCTTATTGGTGTAGATGGAGTTGATCATGAGGTCGAGCAGTTTTTTGCTCTCGGTCTTAAATTGACGCATGTGCAGTCCTTTCGCGCTACCCCCGTCCGCAAAAACGGCCCGGTTGCCCGAGCCGCATCGCAGACCTGCTATGTCCAGACTTAGATTTTATAACCCATTAGCGCGCATATATACATACGGAATCGAAAAACTGTATGTCCAAACGCTCTGATGCGCCAATTGCCAAGGAGTGTCCCCGACTGCCGGCAGGAAAGGAACGTCCCTATCTGCCATCTACGCGCTTGGCCATCCAAACATGGGGCTGGCCCTCGTCTTCGTAGTCCACCGGGGCAATCTGCGTGTAACCCGCCTTGGCATAGAGCGGCAGCACGTATTCCTGCGCGTGCAGCTTAATGAGCTTGGCGCCGGCATCACGCGCGCACGTATCACTGGCCTCGACAATCTTGCTCGCCAAACCGCGACGGCGCATGCTCGGCAGCACGGCCACGCGCCCCATAATGTAGGTCTCCCCCGCCGCGACGCCTTCGTCCAAGTCGCACGCCGGCGACACCGGAGCCTCTGCGTCAGCTGCGCGCTCGAGTTCTTCGGGAAACACGCGCGAGCAACCGGCAAGCTCACCGTCTACATAGAGCGTCACATGGATGCAGTTCGGATCCTCGTCGATAGCGTCAAACTCATTCTCGTAGCCCTGCTCGTCCATAAAAACGACGCGGCGCACCAACGCCGCGTCATCAAAGCATCCCGTCTTAAGTTGGATATCCATAGCTGCCCTTTCATTCAACGCGAACGTTAGGGACAGATTTTAGCGAAAATGAGCTCCGCGCACGCTAAACTTCGCGCGAGCCTTCGCCAGACAGTCGTAATGACCCACGTTATGGGCATCGCTCGCGATGAAGCTGTACAGGTTCTGATCGAACAGGCGCTGTGCCGGCTTTTTCTCGCGACCAAAGCGACCGCCGGCAATAAAGTCCGCCGAAGCCTGCAGCTTGCAGCCCATATCGACCAGGCGCTCCGCCACGCTTACATCCTTTTGAACCGCACGATAGCGCTCAGGATGAGCGATGATCACCTGATAGCCACGGCACTGCAAATCGTAAATCGTGTTCTCGTACTCTCTAAACGCATACGCATCGGCATGCGTCGAAAGCTCGAGCAGAAACTCGTTGGTCCCATCGAAATGCAAGTGATCCGCGGCATCGATACCAAGCTCAACGAGCTTTCGATGGTTGACCTCGAAGCCCATCTGGAGCGGAAAACCGTCAGCGTTATCGCGCAGCAGCTCAAAGGCATCCCACATCTTGTCGTAATCAAAATAGGGATCACGGCAGTGAGGAGTGCAAACGATTCTGGTTACACCGGCCCGCTTGGCAGCCTCGAGCATCGCCAAGCTCTCTTCGAGATCGGCGGCGCCGTCGTCTACACCCGGCAAGATATGGCAATGAATGTCACGCATAGGTCAGCCTTAATCAACTAAACGTTTGCTCGGTTGGTGAAAATGCCCTTTTTGGAAGTGCCCTGATCGTCGGAGCCCTTCTTAACCTTCTTACCGTCCTTGGTGTAGTAAGAATAGTAGTACTCGCTGGTCTCGGTCTCACAGTAATTCATGACGGTACCGATGAGCTTGACCTTCTCGGACTTCTTAAGCTGGGCGATAGCGTTGAGCGCCTCTTCGCGCTTGGTAAAGTCCTCGCGCACCACGAACAGCGCGCCGTCGGTCAGGCTGGCAATCTCGGCAGCATCGATGAAGGTGCCGACCGGAGGAGCATCGAAGATGACGTACTGGAACTTAGCAGACAGTGCCTTGACCAGCTTGGCAAAGCGATGGGAGACGATGATGTCGGCAGGATTGGGAATATGCGGCTCAGCATCGAGGAAGTAGAAGTTCTTCTGACCCGTCTCGACAATTGCCTGGTCAATGGAGATCTGCTCGGAAAGGACCGCATAGAGTCCGCCGCGCGAACGAACGCCGAGCATATCGGAAAGGGACCTGCGGCGCATATCGGCCTCGACCAGGAGCACGGACTTGCCGCTCGTGGCGATTGCCTGAGCAAGGTTAATGGAAACCGTAGACTTGCCCTCGTTGGGAATCGAGGAGGTAACGGTGATGGTGCGAATGGGGTCATCCACGCTCGCAAAGCGGATGTTGGCCAGAAGGGTCTTGGCGGCATTCTGCACAACGAGCTTATCGGTGTTCTTTGCCTTAGCCATGCCTATTTA
Organism: uncultured Collinsella sp.; assembly: GCA_900543015.1. Classification (GTDB taxonomy): domain Bacteria; phylum Actinomycetota; class Coriobacteriia; order Coriobacteriales; family Coriobacteriaceae; genus Collinsella. The sequence continues at coordinate 41,839 of UQPJ01000008.1, read as the reverse complement.
CCACCTTTCATAGCCGGAATTCGGCCAACAACGGGAATACCCAGGAGCTCTTCTGCCTCTTCGGCACCGCGGATGCGGGTATTGAGCATGTCCGCCAAAACGACATAGGCAACTGCGATAAAGATACCGGCGAGGAACGCGACGGCAATATACAGCGTGCGCTTGGGGCCGCTGGGGGCTTCGGGGGTCTTAGCCTCGTCGATAACGTTGATGCTCTGGGCAGCGCCGACGTTCTGAGCGACCGTACTCACCGAGCTGGCAATGGCCTTTGCGACCTCAGCCGTCTCCTTGGCATCGGTGCCGGTAACCGAAAGCGTAATGACACGCGTGGTGGTCTCGGAGGAAACAGACACCTTGTAGTCATCCAAATCGGTGAGGCCCAGTTCTTTGGCGGCGCCGCTCTTAACGCTATCGCTATCCAGCAGCGTGGCGATATCGTTGGAAAGCATCTGGCTCGCCGAGAGATCGTTGTAGCTCATCTGACCGCTATCGTCGGTCTTGGCGAGAATGTACATGCTCGTCGTCGCGGTATAGGTGTTGTCCATCGCAACGAAGGACACGATGCCCATGGCGATCGCGCAGACCACCGGAAGGGTGATGACCAGCTTGAGGTGCTTCTTCAGCAGCTGGAACAGTTCGAGAAGGGTCATGCAGCTTGCCTTTCATTTCCCCAGTTCGGATTGACAAAACTGTCCGTATGTTATCGCATCTTTTTACCGAGACCAAACTCTATACATAAGAAACAGGCTCTCCTGTAAAAATGTCGGAAGCAATCGTAAAATTGCACAACAACGCCGCACCCGAAAGTCAAATGCGGCGTCTACATCAATATCTATGTTGTATCGCTATGCGAATGGCTCGTCCTGCTGTATGGGAAACGTCACCGTTATGGTGGTTCCCACGCCCAACTCGCTCGACAGATCAAGCGTGGCGTGATGATACAGGGCCGCATGCTTGACAATGGCAAGCCCCAGGCCGGTTCCGCCGCGTGCCTTGGACCTACTCTTGTCCACGCGATAGAACCGCTCGAATACCTTGCCCTGTTCTTCAGGCGCGATACCGATTCCCGTGTCGGCGACAGCGAGGAACGGATGGCCTTCGTCGTTGGTGCCGCACTGCAGCGTAACCGTACCGCCGGGCCGATTGTAGCGGATGGCGTTGCTTGCCAGATTATAGATGAGCTCGTCGACCAAGCGCGACACGCCTTCGATGACCACAGGCTTGGCCTCATGACTTATCGTCACATTCGCCTGACGGGCAACCTGTTCAAGACGCTGCTCAACCGCGTAGATCGCACGCGAGAGCTCAATAGGCTCCGTGGACCCAATGGGCACTGCCTCGCCTTCAGTTGCACGTTCGGCCTCGTCCAAGTTAGACAGCGTAAGGATGTCGTTGACAAGCGCTGCCAAGCGGCCCGCCTCACGATAGATGCGACCGCCAAAGTTGTGCAGGTCGTCCTCGCCCTCGACCATGCCATTTGCGATGAGCTCGGCATAGCCCGAAATCGCCGTAAGCGGCGTCTTGAGCTCATGGGTGATATTCGCCGTGAACTCGCGGCGCATACGGTCGTTGTCCGCTAGCACCGCCATTTGGCGCTTGAGTTCCTGGCGCTGCGACTCGATACGCTCAAGCATGGGGACCATCTCGGCATAGGCGTGCTCATAGCTACGGCGTGGGTGATCCAAATCCACCTCTTGCAACGGCGCGATGATGGCGCGGGACTCACGGCGCGCCATAAAAAACGAGAGTACTGCACCCGCTGCTGCGATAAGCAGCATCGGCGCCAGCATCGACAGCAAAATCGCCGCAACGCCAGGCTGGGCCTGCGCCAAGCGAACGACCTGGCCGTTATCAAGGGTGACGGCGCGATACAGCATAATCTCGTCGAGTGTAGAGCTTGCGCGCTCCGCGGAACCCGAACCACTCTCAAAGGCCTCGATGACCTCGGGGCGATCGCCATGGTTGGGCAGTGTGGAAGGCGACGCCTCGTTGTCGTAGGCAACAGATCCGTCCTTATTGATCAGCGTGATACGAAGATCCTCGCGATCGAGGCTTCGCAAGAACGGAATGGGCTCCTGTTGCTCGTCGAGGGCGGCAGCAATGAGCTCAGTTTCCTGCGCCAGATTGGCACTCGTGGCATCCGCCAAAGTGTTTTGCACAAAGAACGCACCCAGCACCGTAAACGCCACGATAACCGCCATGGCGCAGACAAAGATCGTCACAAAAACGCGGTGCGACAGCGTGTGTTTTCCCTGGGGGGCGAAGACCACGGGTTACTCCTCCGATGCGGTGGCCGCGGTGTCGTCGCCTTCGGCACCATCACCGGCAGAAGGCTCGGCCAGGCGATAACCCACGCCGCGCACGGTCTCGATGGCGCTGGCATGCTCGCCCAGTTTTTGGCGAAGCGTCTGCACGTGCACGTCAACGGTGCGCGAACCGCCGTCGAAGTCCCAGCCCCACACGCTCTGCAGCAACGACTCGCGGGTAAAGACCACGCCGGGCTTGCGCATGAGGTACTCGAGCAGGTCGAACTCGCGCAGGGTGAGCTTAAGCGGCTCGCCGGCAACGGTCACCTCGCGATGGCTGGGCGAAAGCACGATGTCGCCCACGCTGAGCACATCGCTCGCCTGCTTGACCATGCCGCCGCGACGCAGCAGTGCGCGGCAGCGGCTCGCAAGCTCCATGAGCGAAAACGGCTTAGTCAGGTAATCGTCGGCACCGCCATCGAGCGCCATCACCTTGTCGAGTTCGGTGTCCTTGGCGGTAAGCATCATGATGGGCACCGTCGCCGTCAGGCGATCGGCACGCAGGCGACGCATAATCGCCAAGCCATCGGTGTCGGGTAGCATGATATCGAGCAGCACAGCATCGGGCACCCGTCGCGCCACGGCAGCTTTAAACTCGCCATCACACGAAAAGCCCTCGGCCTCGATTCCCTGCTTGCGCAGCGCGTAGACTGTCAAATCCCTGATGTTGTCATCGTCCTCGACGTAATAGATCATGTTGAACCCCTTTGCGGCCGATATGACCGCATCTTAACCCTAAAGGCACCTGTAAAAGACAGCGTCAGCCAAAACGCCCCGTCAAATAATCCGCGGTGCGTGGATCGGACGGATTCTTGAAGAGTTGCGCGGTGGGCGCGTGCTCCACCAGCTCACCCAGCAAAAAGAACGCAACCGAATCGGAAATACGCGCGGCCTGCTGCATGTTGTGCGTCACGACCACCAGCGTGCAGGTCTCCTTGAGCTCGCAGGCCAGCTGCTCCACCACCAACGTCGACACAGGGTCGAGTGCCGAGGTCGGCTCGTCCATCAGCAGAATGTCGGGCTGCACGGCAAGTGCGCGGGCGATGCACAGGCGCTGCTGCTGTCCACCCGAAAGACCCAGGCCCGACTCTTTGAGCTTGTCCTTGACCTCGTCCCACAGGGCAGCGCGACGCAGGGAGTCCTCGACCAGCTCATCGAGCACGGCGCGGTCGCGCACACCCATACCGCGAGGACCGTAGGCGACGTTGTCGTAGATGCTCATGGGAAATGGGTTGGGGCGTTGGAACACCATGCCCACGCGCTGGCGAAGGCGGCAGATGTCGTAATCGCCCAGGATATCTTGACCATCGAGCGCAATCTTGCCCTCGATGCGGCAATCCTTGATGCCGTCGTTCATGCGGTTAAAGCAGCGCAGCAACGTGGACTTTCCGCAGCCCGAAGGCCCGATGAACGAGGTGATCTGCTTGTCGCGGATCTTGATATTCACGTCCTTGAGCGCATGGTGGTCGCCGTAGAACAGGTCGAGGCCCTCGACGTCGATGCGCGTCGGCGAGGCGGCAAGATCCTCTGCCGTGGGGCGAGTCGCATCCCCAACCTCGCGCTCATGCGCGGCCTCGGCCTGCGCTTCCATGAGTTCTTCAAGCTCCGTGGGCTCCACAGCCGCAGCAGCCGTCATACCGCACACCTCCATATCGATATCAATTCAGCAGTATCGATAGTAGGAATCGCGGCTCATACGCACGTGAGCACATTGTCAAGTGTTTGTAAGGGCACGCTAGCTATGCGGCGGGCAGCTCGATGGTGAATATCGTGTGTTCGGGCGTCGATTCACATGCAACGGTACCGCCGTGTGCCGCGATGATCTCCTTGGCAATAGCAAGGCCCAAACCGGCACCACCGCGATTGGTCGCACGCGCCGCATCCAGGCGATAGAACTTCTCAAAGATCACCTTGAGCTTAGCCGCAGGGATAGGATCGCCCTGATTGATAAAGCGCACGCGCACGCCGCCATCGTCTTGGCGCCTGGCCTCAATCGTGATAGTCGAGCCCTCATAGCTATAGGCGACGGCGTTTTTCATGATGTTGTTAAACACGCGGGCCATCTTATCGCCATCCACGAGCACCGTCAGGTCCTCGCGAATATCAACCTGGGCTTCCTTATGCTGCTCGTTAAGGATGGGATAGAACTCGTCAGCCACCTGAGCCAGCAGCAACCCCAGATCAACATAGCCGCGCGTGAGCACGATATCGTGGAAGTCAAAGCGCGTGATATCGAAGAACTCTTCGATGAGCGCATCGAGCCGGTGCGCCTTGTCGAGCGCCACGCCCGTAAAGTGCGCACGTTGCTCAACCGGCAGCTCAGGAGCCTCTTGAAGCAGCGAAAGATAGCCCACCACACTGGCAAGCGGGGTGCGTAGGTCATGTGCCAAGTACGTGACCAGATCGTCCTTGCGATGAGACTCGTCACGCAAGGCCTGTTGCACCTTGCGCTCGCGATCGCGCACACGGTTGAGTGCGCCCTCGACCTCCAGGAAGTCGCCGTCGATGTTGTCCCAGGTGTCGGGGTGATCGATCAGGCGATCTTGAATACGAGCGGCCAGCACACAATCGGCATGCTGCTCGCCCTGTTCGTAGCCCTGGTAGTACAGGGCGCGGCCACACAAGAACAGCACGCACGCGGCAAGCGCCAGCACAAAGCCAAGCATGTTGAATACAAAGCCGGCATCGAACAGCACCGGCCCTTCGATGCCGCCGAGCGCCATGGCGCCAATCGCCAACGTCATGGCCCACGCGGCGCCGCCAATCACCATGCAGCGGCGCACGATCTCAAATCGATCGATCAGCAAAAAGCCGGCAAGCAGCACCGTCAAGATTCCGGCGATGTTGTCGATGCCAATCAGCAGCAGGCTCAGCAAAAAGAGCAGCACCGTTGCAAGCGCGCGGTTGTCGACGACCGACCTCACGTATTCAAAGAGCCGATCGGGTACCTCGAATGCCTGCCTATCGTCTTTTGTCATATCCACTTCCCCACCATCAAAGGCGCTATTCGATGATGTAGCCGACGCCCCAGACGTTTTTGATAAAGCGTGGCTTTTGTGCGTCGTCGCCGATTTTTTCGCGCAAGTGGCGAATGTGCACCATCACCGTATTGTTGGAGCCGGGCATAAAATCCTCGCTCCACACCGCGCGGAACAGGTCCTCCACGGCCACCACGCTGCCGCGATGCTCGACCAGATACAGCAAGATTGAATACTCGGTGGGTGTGAGGCGTACCGGTGCACCGTCCACCGTCACGGAACGAGCGTCGCGGTTGATCTCCAAGCCGTCGAGCTGAATGGTCGGCGACTCGGCCGCCTGTGCACGGCTACCGTAGCTGGTGTAGCGGCGAAGCTGAGCGTGCACGCGCGCGATGAGCTCCAGCGGACGGAACGGCTTAACCACGTAATCGTCCGCGCCAAGCGAAAGGCCCCCGATCTTGTCTTGCTGGGCATCGCGCGCCGTCAGCATGATCACGGGATAGGTATGGCTGGAACGGATCGTACGCAGCAGCTCAAACCCATCGATATCGGGCAGCATGACATCTAGCAGCGCCAAATCGAACTCCTGCTCCAAAATCGCCTTGGCAGCATCGGCCCCGCTATAGGCAATCTGGACATCAAAGCCCTCTTTTGTAAGGTAGATGCCAACCAAGTCGGCGATGGCCTTTTCGTCATCAACTACCAGTATGCGCTCGTTCATGCGTGCTCCTCTCGCGCTCCATTATGCCCGAGGCGACGCACGCCACACACAACAAGCGTGGGTGATTAAGTCGGCCTTAAGCACCCTTGTGCCCGTTCGGGCGCGGATGTGGGCCACGCACACACGCGATGATCGCCGACGCCGGCAAACGATATACTCTAGTTCCAGAAGAGACCATCCCGTCGAAAGCGAAATCCGTGAAGTCCCTCACCTCTTTTGCAAAGCGCTCAGCCCAGCTTGCCGCCGGCTTTGTCTGCGCTATCGCCCTTGCCGCTGGCGTGCCCACCGTCGCCGGCGCCCAAGTACTCACGACCGACAATGTTTGCGGCAAAACCGCCGATGCGCGCGGCATCACGGCCGAAAACCTGCCCGATATCGATGCGACCAATGCCCTCGTCATGGGCAAAGACGGCACCGTCTACTATGCCCGCGGCGCCGATGAGCAGGTCAAGATTGCCTCGATCACCAAGGTCATGACCGCAATCCTAACCGTCGAGAATTGCAAGATGGACGAGAAGGTCACGGTGAGCAACGCCGCAGCCACCGTGGGCAATTCAACAGCCGGCCTACTCGAAGGCGACGAGCTCACCGTGAAGCAGGCACTACGCGGCCTGATGATTCCCTCGGGCAACGACGCCGCCATCGTGCTCGCCGAATATGTGGGCAAGAAGATCGACCCTAAGACCAAAGACGCCGAGGCAACCTTTGTGAAGGCCATGAACGAGCGCGCTAAGAAGCTCGGCTGCACCGGTACGCTTTTTGAAAACCCGCATGGTCTGGACTTTGATGAGTGGGCTGGCGATATGCACTCAACCGCACACGACGTAGCGCTGATGATGCAGGAGGCCATGAAAAACGACACGATCCGCGAGGTCGTAGCGAGCGAGGATTCCTGGATCGAGGTCACGGGCGCCGACGGCACCGACCATTCGCATTCCATGGACACGCACAACGTTTTGCTCGGTCAGGACGGAAACATTGGCGGCAAGACCGGCACCACCGACGACGCGGGCTACTGCTTTACGAGCGCCTACAACCGCGACGGCGACGAGATCTACACTGTTATTTTGAACTCCACCACCACCGACCAGCGCTTTACCGATACCGCCAGCCTTGCCAACTGGTACTACGGCCACAAGGTGACGGTCGCAATCGCCAACACGCAAGAAAAGACCGCCAACGGCAACCCGCTTATGGCGCGCATTAGTCAAACCGACTGGACGGATAAGACAATCGACGCCACGCTCGCCGATCCCACGGCGCAAGCGACCGTGTTTTCTCTTGCCGGCGAGGTGACCGAAAAGGTTAGCTACGACGATCTTTCGGGCACGGTGCATGTGGGCGACAAGGTGGGCAGCGTTACGCTCAAGCAGGACGGCACCAAGATCGCCGTCATGGACCTGGTTGCCGACGAGGAAGGCTCGGGGCCGAATCCCATTGAATGGCTGCTCGTGAAGCTCGATCGCTTGGGCCGCCGCATCGACAACCGCCCACTTGCGGCAGAGAGCGAGACCGTCGCCAAGGCTCCTGAGGTGTAGAGCGCAAGAATAATCAGCCCACTGAAAGGAGGCGTCCGAAAGGATGCCTCCTTTTTTGAGGGTTCGAATCCCCAGCTAACGTGGTTCAACTAAAAAAGGGCCCCTTTCGAAACCCTTCTTTAAAGTCTTACTGGCGGAGAGCTGGGGATTCGAACCCCAGATGCCCTTTTGGGGCATACTCGCTTAGCAGGCGAGCACCTTCGGCCTCTCGGTCAGCTCTCCGTAACAGCCGTTCTATAGTAACCAAACAGTCGAAGATGGGCAAGGGGAATTTTGGAGCGATTCCAATTTGCCAGTAGACGTCTCAGTCAATCATCTCAATCTGTAACAGTTACAGGCCGAATCTTCGTCCAGATGTTACAGATTTAGACAAACAGTCAGCGCCATCCGCAAATGTCTCAATCTGAAACACCTGCATACCGTAATCCCCTCTAGATGTTACAGATTGAGACAAAGATACGGGGGTAACCCCAGCGGCGGCGTCGATGCCTCCAGTCTTTATTAGTCCGCTCGAACGGTCTCCAACAGATAATCGCGCATGTACGGAATTGCAAACGAAACATAGCCGTAGCCAGCAGGCTCAATCAGCCCCGTATCGATCAGACGTTTGCGATACGACCCGACTTTATTCGCCGGCAATCCCATCTTTTTGGCAATATCGCCGTTCGCGATCTCGTCGCCTTCGCATTGTGCCATCGCCGCGAGATATTGAAACTGCCGCTCCGACACCCTGCGCAGCGCAGGGGCAATCACCATGGCATTGAAACTATCAAGAGCCGCCTGGATACCCTTGCGAGCTGCCTCTTCATCCACGCTCTCCGCCCCGCTGCGCGCAGCAACCTGCCAAGCGTAATATCCGACCAACTGGACCATAAAGGGATAGCCTGCCGAAGCCTTTGTTAAAAGCTCAGCAGCGCCTTCGTCGAGTTCCTTGCCCGCACGCCTCATCGTATCCTCAAACGATCCGCCGACTTCAAAATCTGAAAGCCGCGTGAGTTCGATATGCTTCGCCCTCTGAAGGAACGTCAACGTATCATCCACCACCACGCCATCCACCGAGGTTGGCAAACCAGCGAATGCAAAGGCGACATTCGCCCCTTGGCGAATCAAGAGCTGCATTTCATTACCCAGCTCGCGCATTTCCTCAGTTGAGGCGTCCTGAATCTCATCGAGTGTGATGAGCAAACCACCTCGCTTCGCGGCATCGTACATCGCCTCGCCCAGATGAGAGGCTGACTTCGACAGCTCCACGGAGCCAAGGCTGACTCCTAAAATCGATGGGGAAATCGACATTGATGCAAGACGAACATTTCGCTGCAGAGCCTCGAGAATTCTGTCGCAAAAACCGGCATTTGAGGCGACGTCAACAACCTCGAATCCTTTTTTGCGCGCAAGATCGCCCAATGCGTTGAGGAGCACCGTTTTACCCGTGCCTCGGACACCCGAGATGCGCATGAGTCGATCGGGGGCACCAGGGCCATTCTCAAGAGCTTCGGCAAAGTCATCCAAAACAGCGTCGCGTCCGATAAGCTCAGGTGGATTCATGCCCGCTGTTGGCTTAAAGGGATTAATAGCTTTTGACATTCGACCTCCTCTGCCAGTTTTAACAACTTTAACAAAGTTTAGCAACTTTAGCAGAGTTTAACAGTTTTAGCAGGCTCGGCGGCTTTATGCCTTTACCGATTCTGTCGGGTCCTCCCGCTCGCGCCGATACAAATAGCGCGGTGCGGCCCCTCTATACCGTCCCTACCCCAGCGAGCGATTGAGGGAGCCGAGCTCGTCGTTGCCCATGGTGCGCCACATTTGGAAGATGCAACCGCGTGCCAGGAAAAAGAAGCCGTTGTCGACCAGTTGCACAGCGGCATCTGCCAGCTGATTCGTCACGGCGGACACTGGCGGCAACTCAAGTCCAGCCTTGTGGATGGTCTCGACCGCTTCTTCGAACGTCGGAGGCTCGCTGACGCCCATCTCGTTCATAAGGCCCTGCATTTCTTCCAGCGCGCTGCTGCCCGACTCCTCGCCGCGCGGCACTAGACGGTAACAAGCCAGCGCCAGGTCGAGCTGATCGCAATTCCAATAGGCAAACGCCAAGCGATAGAACAGGTAGCCAATTGCAGAACGATCGCTGGCAATACGTAGGCCGTGGCGCGCCACCTCGATAATCTCGTCAAAGCGCTCCAGACGCGCAAGCACGTTGATGAGCGCAAAGTGCGATTGCATGGACGAGCGTGCCAGATCGTAAAGATGGCGCACCTCGGGCAGTGCTCGTTCAAAGTCCTCTTGCTCGGCGTAAAAGCTGCAAATCTCGTGCTGGGCAAAGTACAGCGCATCGGGCGCACGAAGGATCCGCACAGAGTCGTCTTCTTCCAACACCGGTAGCACCATGCGCACCAGCTGGTTATCGCAAAACTGCGTTTGAACCGGACCTGTCGCCAAAAGCTCGGCGACGGCGCACTTAGCCTCCAACTCCTCGACAAGACGGGAAAAGCCTTCAAAAGCACCTGTACGGTCGACTTTTGCCTGCTCGCGCAATTCAACAACACGGGCCACGTATGGGTCGTCGTCCTCTTCCATGACCTCCAACTCGTCAGCCGTATCGGCAAGCAGCAGATCGCGCAGCGCCGGCGGCAGCGTGCGATGGTCATCACGCGGACGAGCATGAACCTCCGCAGGCTCAATCGTCTCCGGAGCGGTTGACTCATACGCCTCAAGCACACGCTTGCACGGCATATCGTCCATGTCCATGCTCTCAAGATCCTTGGCGACAGGCACGCAATCGGCCAGATAGGCCGCGCGCCCAAAGAAATACGTTGCAACAACGCGCTCGCCCTGCTCACTGTCGGGAGCAGCAATCTGCACATAGCAGCGCGTGATGCAGGTGCCCGCGGCAAAACACGCTGCCGCAAGAGTGAGTGCCACGCGCGCATCGTGCTCCGCGGCCCAGATCGCGCGCGCGTCCTCGTCCAGCTCGCGCCAGGCGTCATCCTGAGCGTCGTATTCACGTTGCAGCATGGCATCAACGACAGACTGCCCAAACCGAACGAGCATAATCCCCTCGGCAACGTTTGCCCGATAGGTATAGTCGAGCCGCGTGACCACGTTGAGCGCCTCAACGATTCGCGCAAAACGGGTGCGCACGTCCCACTCGCCGCCCGGCTGGCACGAAACCGTCCCCGGCTTGGCCCACGGGTTATCGCTCGAAGCCGTATCGAGCAGTCGGGGAACATCGTTGGTCGTCTTGGCGATATGCCACGCATCAAAGAGCGCGCAGCCCTCAAGGCTCGGCGAGGATGCCGCAGGGACCAATCCGGCCCCGATGCGCTCAAGGATGCCGGAGAGGCGGTTGAGACGGCACTCGATGGCAAGCAGCATGTCAATCTCGTCCTGGTCCAACAGGCTACGATCAAAATTGAGATAGAAAATCTTTGAGCGATCAATGCGAGCCAGGCTCATCTCGGACTTGGCAGCGATGGTGCGCAGGCGGGGCAAGTCAATTTCGCTCATAAGGGCGGCGGCATAGCGCTCGATACCGCTCGGATTCTCGGCATGGTCAACGCGGTAAAGCAGCGTCTCGATAGCATCGGGGAGCGGTGCCGTGTTAAAGCCCAAAAACACCTCGACCGGCTCGGGCAACTTTACGAGCTTGATCTTGTCGACAACGTTTTGCATACCCTCGTCGAGTCCGCCGGCGTCCGCCGTGTTCACAATAGCGCTTTCGGAGTTGGCAAATATCACGTAGCGCAAGAACATCGAGGCCATGAACTCACCGTAAGGAAGGGCGCGGGTCGAATTCCATGTCTCGTGGTCGGACTGCTCGCGCATGGGGCCTTCGGGAGAGCCGGCAGTTTGCGCACACGCGCGCATTGCACCGTTGGCTTTCCTTACCATAATCTCACCAATACTGGAATCCGACTCGTCAAGGACCAGTTCCATGTCGGGATCGTTGGGCAGCGGAGCCTCGCTGACGGGGCGGTCCACCTTGTACACCTCACCCGAAACGCTTACGTAGCCCAAAAGCGACACATGACTTTTGCCAACGAACTCGACGACATAACAAGATTCATGCTGATCCTCGCCAAAGAGTTTCCAGACCACGCCATATGAGCGTCCCGCAGGCTGCTCGGGCATCGCCGGAAAGCGCTTCTTGGGATCGAGAAACCTGAGCTTGTATGTCGGACGCTCTGCCACGAAATATCACCCTGATCGGTCGCTTGAAGAAGGAGTGGTCGCGAATAAGTCGCGACATCTACTCGAAATCTTACACGAGTCGACAGGAAATCGTCCCTTTGGACAAAAGCACTCAAGCTGGCGCAAAAGAAAAGCCCCCGTTGCCGGAGGCTTTCAATTTCAATTGGTGCGGCGTATAGGATTCCGCGCATCCGCTTCGCGGATCCGCACCGGCTTCGCCCGCCTGCCGGCGGACTCGCCCGCGGGCTAAAAACGCTCCGCGTTTTCTTGACGCCCGCGCCTCGACCGAGGTTCGAATCCATGCGGCGTCCGCCTAAAAGAAAAGCCCCCGTTGCCGGAGGCTTCAAGTTCAATTGGTGCGGCGTATAGGATTCGAACCTATGACGTTCTGATTCGTAGTCAGACCCTCTATCCAGCTGAGGTAACGCCGCAGCGCAAAACATATAAAACCACTTTAGCTTATTGGAGTCAAGCACAATCTCAAACTTTTTTGTGGAACGCAGTTTTGTCATGCTGCTCCGCATATACCGTCGTTCCCCGTACGATCGATTGGCTTTTCGATCACGTCAAACTTAGCATCAAGTTCCCTCAGGAGCGATCTCACCCGCTGGGCACAATCATAATCGGCAAACGAGATACTCAACATGCGAGCAACCTGGTTAGATGTCCGGACCCCATAGAAATGCTCCAGGGCCACAAGCCCCTCGTGCGCCACAAACGTCTCAACCACATGCGGCGACTCCTCGTAGCACCATTGGGTCAACGGACCCTCGCTCGTCTGTCGAACCACCAGGCCACCCATGCCAGACGGCTCACACGTCACAAGCAGGTACTCCCCGCCCTCGTCGCTCTCAAACAAAACCACCCGATCATCAAACAGCTCCATCGCGTCCCCTTTCTCTCGCTCTTATTTAGCAAAAGCATAGCAGGTAGATGGCTGTATACAGAACAGTTGTTCGTGTTTTTTCTATTGAGCTGTCCGCACAGCATGGTATGGCCGCACACAAAAAGGGCACCCCAAAAAGGAGTGCCCTAGCAAATCGCTTATGCAGCCAATCTACGCGACCGGCTCGATCTTCTCGAGGCCACCCATGTAGGGACGAAGAACCTCGGGGATCGTGATGGTGCCATCGGCGTTCTGGTAGTTCTCCAGAATGGCGGCCATGGTGCGGCCAGCCGGCAGACCGGAGCCGTTGAGGGTGTGCAGGTAGCGCGAACCCTTGAAGTTCTCTGGGTCGCGATACTTGATGTTGGCGCGACGGGCCTGGAAGTCGCCGCAGTTGGAGCAGGAGCTGATCTCCTTGTAGGCGTTGTAGCTCGGCAGCCAAACCTCGATGTCATAGGTCTGACGGGCAGAGAAGCCCAGGTCACCGGTGCACAGGCTAATCACGCGGTACGGAAGGCCCAGCTGCTGCAGCAGGTACTCGGCCTCGGCGGTCATGCTCTCGAGCTCCTCATCGGACTCCTCCGGTTTGGCGAATTTGACCATCTCGACCTTATCGAACTCGTGCTGGCGAATGATGCCGCGGGTGTCACGACCAGCGGAGCCGGCCTCCTCGCGGAAGCAGGGGGTGAAGGCAGTGTAGCGGCGCGGCAGGGTGTCGGCGTCCAGGACCTCGCCAGCATGCAGGTTGGTAAGCACGACCTCGGCGGTGGGGATCAGGAAGTTATCGCCCGAGACGTGATAGGCGTCGTCCTCGAACTTAGGCAGCTGACCCGTGCCAAACATGGTCTGACGCTTGACGACGATGGGCGGCCACCACTCCTTAAATCCGCGGCTGGTATGCGTGTCCAGGAAGAAGTTGATAAGAGCACGCTCCAGGCGGGCGCCAGCGCCACCGAGGACGGTGAAGCGGCTACCGGAGAGCTTGTTGCCGCGCTCGAAATCGAGGATATCGAGGTCGGTTCCCAGGTCCCAATGCGGCTTGAAGTCGAAGTCGAACTCGCGCGGGGTGCCCCAACGACGACGCTCGATGTTCTCGTCCTCGTCCTTGCCGTACGGGGTAGCCTCGCACGGAATGTTGGGCAGGTGAGCCATGAAGTCGTACTGCTCCTGCTCGAGGGCGGTACGGCGCTCGGCCAGACCGTCAATCTTCTCGTTGACGGCGCGCACGGCCTCCTTGGCGGCCTCGGCCTCGTCCTTCTTGCCCTCCTTCATCAGGGCGCCAATCTTTTTGGACTCGGCGTTACGCGTGGCCTGGAGCTCCTCGACCTCGGTGATGACGGCACGGCGCTCGTCGTCGAGCTCAAAGAACTTCTCGCGATCCCAAGACGTCTGGCGATTTGCCATGGCGGTATCGATGGCATCGGGGTTCTCGCGAACAAACTTGATATCAAGCATTAGATCCTCCGGCGATATACATTCCATTTAGGTTGCAACCTTGTACATGTATGGGCAAGTATATACTTATGAGCGTTTACGGCCCAACTCAACTACGCAAGAAGGCACCCAATGGACGCAGTTTTTTCCTTTTTGTTTGGCACCCGCACCGGTTTTGCCATCCTTTTCGCCGGCGGCATCCTGCTGTTTGCGATTCTTGCCTTTGTAATGGAGAAGCGCACCCATAAGATGTATGTCGACCGCGGCCCCAAGTCCGAGGACGAAGAAGACAGCTTCTGGGACTAACCTGCCAAAAAGGGACAGGTTTATTTTGGTTGGTTTTATCTGGGCAAACGCAAGTGCCCCGCAACTGGAATTGAGCCAGTTGCGGGGCACTTTTCGCTAAAAGGACAAAACCGCAGGAAAAACCTGCCAAAATATACTGTCCCTTTTTTGGTCGGTTTTACTGGAGGGTTGCGTCGATTGCCTTGACCAGGGCGCTGCGCATGCCGGCGTCCTCGAGCGCAACGACGCCCTTGATGGTGGCACCACCGGGCGAGCATACGGCATCCTTCATCGCCGCAGGATGCTGGCCAGTTGCAAGCTGCAGCTTTGCCGTACCCAGCACCATCTGGCTCACAATGCGATAAGCATCCGCACGCGGGATACCGTGCTTGACCGCCGCATCGCCCAGGGCCTCGATTGCCATGGCGACAAACGCCGGAGCGCAACCACCCACCGTGCCGCCCACAAACAGCAGGCTTGTGTCGAGCTCGACGACAGCGCCAAGCTTACCGAGCAGGTCGAGCACCACAGCACGCTGCTCGTCGTTAAGCGTCGAAGCCTTCTCGCAGGCGATGACGCCCTCGCCCACCGAAACCGGCGTGTTGGGCACCGTCGAGATATGCGCGACGCCCGGCAGGACCTGCTCCCACTTGGCACTGTCCCAGGTCCAGGCAACCGACAGAACGACCTTTTTGGCAAGAGCATCCTTGAGCGGGGCGAATACCTTCTCGATCATGTACGGTTTGACCGCAGCGACCACGATATCGGATGCGGCGACAACCTCGGCGGCATCGTGGCAGGCGACCATGCCGCGCGCCTCGCAGCGCTCAACCAGTGCGTCGTAGCGACCCGCGCAGGCGCACATGTCGCCCGCAGCTACACCGGCAGCGATCCAGCCATCGGCCATAGCGCTCGCCATATTGCCAAAACCGACAAATCCAATCTTCATATCACATAGTCCTCTCAGGCACGTTCCTCAAAACGGAAGCTATTGTCCCATGCCATTGTTTCGTATTGCCGACCTATTTGTGATACGGCTCGCCGCGGCTGATCTTGCAGGCGCGGTAAATCTGCTCTAGCAGCACCACGCGCGCCAGGTTGTGCGGTAAGGTGATGCGTCCAAAGCTGAGCATCTCATCGGCGCGGGCGCGCACGGCATCGCTCACGCCGTCCGATCCGCCGATTACAAAAGCGATGTCGCTGTTGCCTCGCAGCATGAGGTCATCGAGACGGGTCGAGAGCTCCTCACTCGAACGCTCCTTGCCCTCGATAGCCAGCAGAATCACATGTGCTCGCGGCGGCAAGGCGGCAAGAATTGCCGCCCCTTCCTTATCGCGCGCAGCGTCAACGCCACCCGCCTTAGCCGGATCGATATCGGCCACCTCGCGCATATCCACCTTGGCATAAGCGCCCAAGCGCTTGGTGTACTCAGCGCAGGCATCCTTCCAAAAGCGCTCCTTGAGCTTGCCGACGCAAACGACGGTGTATTTCACGCGCGCCTACTCCTTCGACTCGTTCTGGACCTTGCCCGCTGCCAGCATCTGTTCGAACATCGAGGCCGACTGAGAAAAGTCGCTCGGCAGCACGACCGTCGAGTTTTTACCCGTACGAGCGAACTCCGTCATCATCTCGGCCCACTGCGTAAACATGAACAGTTGGTTGGCCTCGTCGTTGCCAACGCCCGTCTCCTGGATAATCTCGAGCGAGTCCTTGATGCCCAGCGCGATGGCCTTGCGCTGATTGGCGATGCCCTCACCGGCCTTTTCCATAGCCTCGGCCTCGGCGGTCGCCTCGGTGACGCGCTTGATGCGGTCAGCCTCGGCAAGCTCCTGTGCCGCGGCGCGCTTGCGCTGGGCAGCGTTGATGTCGTTCATAGAATTCTCGACCTCGGTCGGCAGCGCGATCTTGGTGATGAGCGTCGACACGAGGGTGAAGCCGTAGGCGGCCATCTGCTCGGACACGGTGGCGTTGACGTCCTTGGCAATGTCGTCCTTCTTGGCAAAGACCTCGTCGAGCGTGTAAACGGGAATCGAGGAGCGCAGGGCATCGGTGATGAAGTCGCGCATCTGGTCGACGGGCTCCTGCAGCATGTAGTAGCTCTTGTAGATGCCCGAATCCGCCGGGCCGGCACCCATGTCGTAGCTCACGTGATACTGAGCGGAGACCTCGAGGCCGATGGTCACGTTGTCCTGGGTCTTAACGTCGATGCCAAAACCGTTTTTCATGGTGCGCAGGCTCACCGTGGCGGCCTTTCGGTCGATTACGGGCACCTTCAGGTGGAAACCCGCGTTGACGATGCGGTTGAACTTGCCCAAGCGCTCGATAATCACGGCATGTTGCTGCTCGACGACATAGCAGGCGTTGGGAAGCAGCAGCAACAGGATGATAATAGGGATCAAAAGACTGGTAAGGGCGGCGATGATACCGGAAAACAGCATGGCTTCTCCTCTATTGGGCATACATTGGCACTAGGATACCCGTCCTGGACGGCCCCAAAGGCCCGATGGCAGGGCCAGTGGGCAAAAAAGACCAAATATGAGTACTGTCACTATTTTAGTAGCAGCCTATTTAGCGAAATAGCACCCTGTCGAACCCGAGATCCTTCCAAATTGAGCCGCTTTGTCTCAAAGCCGAATCAAATTAACGTACAGCTGTTGCGTAATTATCACAAAATAGACCTCTAGAAATGTTGCCGCCTTTGTGACAGTACTCATATTTGCCGTTTTTTGCCCACTGGGGTTTCGGGCATACGAAATATCGGCATTGGGTCCGTAAAAACAGCCTGCCGGCGGACTCGCCAGCTCGCTAAAAACGCTCCGCGTATTCTTTACGCTCGCTCTTTCGCGGGTCCAAGTCCCCGCGATGGGCCCATAACAAAAAAGCTCCCATTGCTGGGAGCTCTTTCATGTAATGGTGCGGGCGAAAGGACGTCCGCGTATCCGCTCCGCGGATCCGCACCGGCTTCGGCCGCCTGCCGGCGTCCTCGCCAGCTCGCTAAAAACGCTCCGCGTTTTCTTAACGCTCGCTCTTTCGCAGGTTCAAGTCCCCGCGATGGGCCCATAACAAAAAAGCCCCCATTGCTGGGAGCTCTTTCATTCAATGGTGCGGGCGAAAGGACTTGAACCTTCATGGGGTTGCCCCCATACGGACCTGAACCGTACGCGTCTGCCAATTCCGCCACGCCCGCGTGCAGGAATTAGAATAACGGAGCGCCAGCGCGAACGCAAGAACTATTTTTGAAAAAGTTTACGAGCGTTATTGCGTATACATTTGAGGGCCCTCACAGCCCCATCATGAATTTAGCATGCGTCCTCTTCATGCCGTGATTCTCGTAAAACCGGTGAGCACCCAACCGTGCGGCATTTGAGGTCACCTCGATTACCTCGCAGCCCTGCTCTCGTGCACACGCAATGGCCCTCTCAAGCAGCAGTGTCCCGCGTCCACCACCACGGTATCCCTTGTCAACCACGAGCTCGCAAATCTCGGCCACGGGGTGTTCATGGTGAAGCTGCCGCTCGACGCGCACGTTCACAATCCCGACAACGTCATCCTCTTCGAGCACAAAAGCGAAAAATGGCTGTCGGGCAAGCTGCCAGGCAAAACGCTTACAGAACGTCAATCGGTCAAACCGAGTGTCCTCGAGCTGGCACATGAGCTCGTACACCGCGTCGGTATCGGCAACAGTCGCCATTCGAACTGTCATCTCCGGACCCCCTAAGCAAGCAGGCGTTCTTGGTCGAACAGCTGCGCGACGGACTCGCCGGCTTCATCCGGCGTGATGAAACAAGACCCGACGCACTCGGGGGCGCCATAGCGCCCATGGTAATCGCTACCGCCGGTGCACACGATTCCGTACTGCCGTGCAAGTCTAAAGGCCTCTTCGGTCGCAACGGCATCGTTATCGGGATGAAACGCCTCGATGCCCATCAGACCTGCCTTAACAAGTTCGGGGATAGCCCCCCACGAGTCCATCTGCTGGGGATGTGCGAGCACGGGCACGCCTCCCTGTTCGCGAGCAGCCCGAACAACTGTAAGTGCGTCGGGATAGGAAATGTCGCGCTCGGCAATACCGCCATTTTTAAATAGCCGACGATAAACGCACTGATATTCGCCATCTCGATAGCCCAGCCCCGTAAGCGCCTGCATGACATGCTGTTTGTAGACACCAGTACTTGCCCGCGAGACTTCGACCACGTCGGCCACCGATGCTTTTCGCCCGCAGGGGGCCATCCCTTTACGTTCGAGCGTCCATGCCTGCCACAGGGTGTTGGCAGTACGGCGGGCAAGCGTTTCGTTTACCAAGAGCTCAAGCGGGCCAGATTCATCCGCCGTAGCCGCGAGGCCGTAGCAAAGAATATGAATCTTGCGTCCGGTTTCCGAGTCAATGCAAGAAGCCTCAACGCCCGCAATCACGGGAAAACCCATCTTGCGGGCTTCGGCGCGTACGGATGACAGCTGGCGCAAACTGTCGTGATCGGTAATGGCAATACCCGAAAGACCCCGCTCACGAGCCTCGGCAATCAATGCCTGCACCGATTGAGAACCATCGGAATAAACCGAATGCGTATGCAGATCAAATGACCCCTGCACGGATCTATGTTCCTGCATCCGTCCCTCCTATGCCTGGACAAACCCACCAGTCTGCATGTTGTACTCACGATCGCAAACGCCTTCCATGAACTCCAAATCATGGAAGATGCCCAGCATCGTAGTACCTCCGGCCTTGAGTTGCTCAATCAAATCGCGGACTCTGACCTTGCTCGCGTTATCGAGGCTGGCAGTCGGCTCATCCAACAGTAATAGACGTGGACGACGCACCATAGCGCGCGCGATGTTGAGCCTGAGCTTCTCACCACCCGAGAACGTATTGGGATACAGGTCCCACAGGGGCTTGGGGAAGTCGAAATGCTCGAGCATGCGCGTTGTCTCCTCCTCAATCGCATCTTCATCGGCAAACGCCTCAGCGGCACTCGCGTGCACGATTTCACGGGCCGTGGTACGTGGCACGGCATCGAGGAACTGGGAGACATAGCCAATCTCGTAGTTGCGCAGATAGATCACACGACGTTCATCGAGCGTGGCAAGGTCGACCGGACCAAAGGCCTCGGAATTGTACATGATGTGGCCGCTCTCCGGCAGGTTTGTGCGGTAGATGCACTTGAGGATCGTGGACTTGCCCGAACCCGAACGGCCGGTAACACCTACGAACTCGCCCGGCAGCACGCTCAGCGAAATGTGCTCGCAGCCACGCACGCGACGATTGGCGGCGTGCAGGGTAAAGCCTTTGGAAAGATCCTCGATTGCAAGAAGCGGACGCGCTTCGGGCTCAACAAATTCGGTCACATCGCCCATTATTTGTCCTCCCATCCGTCCGTATCCGCCGCAGTCGCGGGAACGTGGTCGGCCGTCTCGGCGATCGTCGCGGCGTCGGTGGCAAAGCGGGCAGACATGCTCGGCAGCGCCGGATACCACATGCGCGAAACCACGCGGCCGTCCACAAGCGTCGCCGTAATCACGGGGTAGGTGCGCTGGCCTTCCTCAACCTCGCGAATCACCAGGATATCGGCCTTTTTGCCCTCTTCCAGGCTACCAATCTGGTCATCGGCATGCACGGCGCGCGCCGGATTGATGGTAAGCATGGCAAACGCCTCTTCAAGCGGCAGCTTGAAATCGTGGTGCAGGGCAAAAGCGCTCTGCAGCATTGCCGTGGGATAGTAATCGGAGCACAGCACGCTCGCCACGCCGTTGGACACAGCGTCGCGCGCCGAAAGATTGCCCGAGTGGCTCTTTCCCAGCAAGATGTTGGGCGTTCCCATGACGGTCGACATGCCGCGCTCGCGAGCAGCGCGTGCCACCTCCAGGCTCACCGGAAACTCAGAGATCGTGCAGCCAAGCTCGCGCATGAGGTCGAGATGCTCAATCGAATCGTCATCGTGGCTCGCCAGCGCGATGCCGTTTTCACAAGCAACATTGGCAAGGTATTTGAGCTGGTCAAAGGAGAGCTTGGGCGCCGCCTGCTGAGCGGCGACAATCTGTGCCGCCTCCTCGTCACTCAACTCATGGTCGCTGCGCACGCTCTTGCGCCAGATCTCGATATCGCGATACTGGCCCTGGCCGGGGGTGTGATCCATGAACGAAAGCTCGTCCACCTCGCCCGAGCGCAGGTGTCCTTCGACCTGCTCGACCAAATTGACGTTATCAACCTCGAGGCGCAGATGCAGACGATGGCGAATCAAGTGCGCGTTGCGCCCCTCGGTGCGCTTGCAGCCGGCAATGAGCGCCATGATCTTCTCGGTGTTCTCCCAGCGCCGGACCGGCTTGGTGTCCATGATGTCTTGCGCATATGCCGAAAGCGAGTGATACATGGTGGTGATGCCGTGGGCGATGAGCTCGCGCTCGGCCTCGAACAACGCCGTCGAGAAGTCCATGAGCACCGTCGGGCGCGGCGAGATAACGGTCTCGATATAGTCGGAATGGATATCCACAAGACCGGGCGTGACGTAGCCGCCATGGGCATCGATAACGCCGGCGCCTGCGGCAGCCGCATCGAATTTACCCTGGCGCTGGATCGCGGCAATCCTATCGTCTTCGACCACAAGCTCGTAGCCAAAGAGCAGACGGTCGGGCTGAACAATGATTCCGTTGCGAATGACGTACATCGGCGAGCCTCCTAAAGAAGCGAATAGACGAGTTCTTGGGTGTAGGCGTGTTGAGGGTCTTGCATGATCTGGTCGGTCAAGCCATGCTCGATAACTTGGCCGTCGAGCATGACGATGGTGCGATCTGCAAGCAGGCGAATCACGCCCAGGTCATGGCTTACCACGACCATTGACACTCCCAGGTCACGACGCAGCGACAAGATGAGGTCGAGCACACGCGCCTGGACCGAAAGGTCCAAGCCGGTGGTGACCTCGTCCAAGAACAGCAGCGGAGGACGGTTGGAAAGCGCCTTGGCGATCTGCACGCGCTGCTGCATGCCGCCCGAGAACGCGCGCGGCGGATCCTGCTCACGACGCAAAGGGATGTTCACACGGTCAAGCAGCTCGCGACCACGATCGACCATGGAGGAGACGTCGCGAATGCCGGCGGCGATCTGTTTCTCGGCGATATTGGACAGGCTCGAGAAGTTCATGCGCAGGCCCAGGTACGGGTTTTGGTAAACCATGCCAAAAATCTCGTCGCGAATAAGACGCTTTTGCTGGCGAGAGAGGTCAAAGCAGTTGCCCTTGCCCCCGTCGTATGCAGCGACGCGCATGTCGCCCGCCGTGGGCTCCTGGTCAAAATACAGGCACTGCATAAGCGTCGACTTGCCCGAACCGGACTCGCCCACAATGCCTAAGATCTCGCCGTGATGCACCTCGAGCGAGATGTCGCGCACCGCATGCACCGTACCGCACACGGGGCAGATGTTGCGCTCGAGCTTGGCATGCGGGTCGCGGCAGTAGTCGCAACCGGCACCAAAACGCTTGGCCAAATGGCGAACGGACAAAACCGGAGCCTCGTCCTTAAACTCATGATGAACCGTAGCGGGAAGCATCGTCGTGCCTTTACTCATCGCTTCCGCCCTCCTCAAGACGCTCTGCGCAATAATCGGTATCGGAGCACTGCCATGCCTTCTCACCCGTTGCGGGATCGATGGTTTGAGTCATATAGACGCCCGTCGCCCCGCAGATACAGCAGCGCTTGCCCTCAAAGTCCTCGCGCACAAAGGGATAATCGTCAAAGGCGAGCGATGCGACCTTGGTATGCGGCGGCACGGCATAGATCTTCTTCTCGCGCCCCGCGCCAAACAAAAAGAGGTTCTCGGCATCGTTGAGCTTAGGGTTATCGAAACGCGGGATAGGGCTCGGCGCCATGACGTAGCGGCCTTGCACCATCACGGGGTGATCGGCGCCGGTGGTCGTAGAGCCGTAGCGCACGATCTGTTCAAAAAGCTCCAGGTAGGCTCCGGTGTACTCTGCCTCGGCATGCAGGCGACGCGTCACGCTTTCGCGCGCTTCATAGGTGCGCAGGGGCTCCGGCATGGGAACCTGCAGCACCATGAGCTGGTCGCGGCGCAACGGAAGCTCGGGGATGCGATGACGGCTCTGGATAAGGGTTGCATCCGCTGTGGCCGTGGTGGTCTCGACGCCCGTGGTCTCGTGCACGAGGCTCCTGATGGACACGGCGTTGACGCTCGCGTCCGAGCCCTGATCGATAACCTTGAGCACATCGTCGGGACCGATGCAGGACAAGGTGACCTGCAGGCCGCCCGTGCCCCAACCGCGGCCGATGGGCATCTCGCGGCTGGCAAACGGCACCTGGTAGCCCGGAATGGCAACAGCTTTCAAAATCGCACGGCGAATCTCGCGCTTGGATCCCTCATCCAAAAAAGCGAAGTTATAGTTGCGCTGCACAGGAACCGTCCTCCTTCTGCTCCTCGGCATGATTCATAGAACGCAGGGCCGCATCGAGCTTGCTTTGGAACGTCACGTAGTGCGGCAGCTTAAGATGGCTGATAAAGCCCGTAGCTTCCACGCCATCGATGTGATAGAGCACGAACTCCTGGTCCTGCGTGGGATAGCGCACGTCGTCGACGCGCAGCGAGTGGTCAAGGACGCTCATGGCGATAGCCTTGCTCTCGTCGCTGCCGGTGACGAGGCCGTAACCCACATCGAGCGCGTTCACGTGCTCGCCCGTCTCGGTAACCTCGTCGTCGGCAATCAGGCTTTCGACTTCACAAACCGGAAGTGCGCCCAGATAGTACGCGTCGTCGGCAGAAGCCTGGGCAGGGTCGACACCGGGGGCATCGATCGTCACCGGCACGCTGCCGCGGCGCAGCTCGCCCACCGTGGGATGGGAGATGCCAAAACCGCGGATAGCCGCATATCCGATAGCGATGACCGCCTGGGTAAGTCCGCGCGAAAGGGCCTGCAGGATGACGCTGCGAGGTGCCGGCGTGGAAAGCGGAGTCTTGGTGATGTCGATGGGCTCGGTATCATCCACGGCGCAGGGACGAATCATGCCAATCTGACGCAGGTAATCGCACACCTTAGGAACGCGGTCGAGAGGTGCGGCCTCGGCCACAGCGTAAAAAGCCTCGGATGCTTTTTCCAGACGCTCATCGATTGCAGCACGAGCGGCACGGACATCGGCATCTTCCTCTTCGCTCAAATCGAAGTTGATAAGGCGATGGCTGTAATCGCGCGTCGCGCCCAAAATCTGCCCGCCCTCGATATCTTTGAAGGCAGCGGAGATGCGACGCGAAACGCGCATCTCACCCGTATCGATCACGCGCGATGTGTAGAGGCGCTCGAGGGTGGAGCGGTAGGCACGTACCAAAAAGACCGCCTCTTCGATAGAACCCGATGCCTGCTTGAGTGCGATTGCAGCAACCTCGGGAGCCCAAACGGAACCCTCGGACTGCACCTGCTCGACCGCATGCGGCATGGCCTCGATGATGAGCGCGGGATCGAGCGTGCGACCACCCGCAACGCGCTCGCGCTCGAGCAGCTCAAGCGACGCGGCAATCGCCTGCTCGCCGCCGGAGACAGCTACATATCCCATGATTCAACCTCCCTGCAGGCACTGGAACGGGGAACGGCGGCGATATGGCCAAATCCATCTACAAACATCAGGTCGATGCCGCAGGGGAATTCGTCCTTACGCGCAACGCGCGCACGCAATACATCACCGCGATCGCAGGAGAGGTGCGCAGCGCCGTCGACGCCGGGGCCGCTGAGCTCCCAGGCGCTCTTGGCGCACGCATGAGAGGCGGAACCTACACGCATGCCCTGCGCGTCTAGACCCAAAAGCACCGAGCATTCGACGATAGCCGTCGCACCCAGATGCGGCTGCTCAAGAGTCCCCGCCGTAAGCTCGGCAACCGCACTCGCTGCATCCTCGCCCCGGAACGCCTCCGGAACGATCACGCATGCAGCCGTACCCAGCGCCGCGGGCGTCACATGCGTCCGGCTCGCAATCTGCCGAGCGGCATGCTCGTAGCCCACCGTCGCCATACAAAAGGTCGTGCCGCTATCAAGCAGCATGTCGGCCAGCATCAGCGTTGCGGGGAATACACCGCAGCGCTTGGCCTCTGCCTCATAGGCATCCGTGACAGACAGGCGGCAAACCTCGCCGGGACGCGCCATGCAGTCAAGAACCGTGCGAAACGTCCCTTGCAGCTCAAAGGCACGCTCGTCCAAAGAGGGATCGCGGTCGAAGACCTCATCCTGCTCGCTCATTTGACCACCGCCTGAACGCTCATGTCTTGACCGGACATCTCATCAAACTCAACGCGCGATACATAGGTTCGAGCGTCTTGCGCAACCGCGCGTTCCGACACCGCGGCCTGTGCCTCCTCGATGCGACGCTCAAGCTCCGCCATACAGGCAGGCGCCGGCTCCATCGCATAGGCGGCATCGATCACCGCGAGCGCGCGAGCATGCGCGGCATCGGTTCCCATGAGCACGCCCAGGCCGTCCGCCTCGCCAATGCGCACGCGACTCTCGGTAACAAGCACCTCGCTTAGATAAAAGCGGCTGTTGCGAGCCGTCTCGCGCACCTGGCACATCACAAGGCCCTGGCGCGCCGGCACGATATCCTCGACAGGAGCGTTGGTTTCGACCAGGCTCGCCAGTTCGAGCGCAAGCGCAGGGCCGCTCTCAACCAGGACCTCGGTCCTCTCTCTTCTTGTTAGCATGTAAATCTTTCCTTAGTTATCCGAGTCGATGATGTAGCGACGGCGAAGGCGAACCGAAATGAACTCGAGCGCAAACGACACGGCCAGGCACACATAGACGATCACGCCCACCTCGTGCAGGTTGTAGTAGTAGTTGCCCGCCTGGTACAGCTGAAAGCCGATACCGCCCGCGCCTGCAAAGGCGCCCACGGCCACCGCGTTGGCAAAATTGATCTCGAAGCGAATGAACGTCCACGAGAGCAGCTTGGTGATGGTGGCAGGGCAAATGGCCTGGAACACAATTTGCCAAAAGCTCGCACCGCTCGCAGAGAGCGCCTCAATCACGTCGGCATCGATCTCTTCGATTGATTCGGAGTAGCTCTTGGTGAGATAGGCGATGGAGTGGAAGGAGATTCCCAGCACTGCCGCCTCGGATCCAAGGCCGATAGCCACCGTAAAGACAAGCACCCACAGGATCGTTGGAATTGCTCGGATGATGGCGACAAACCCTTTGACCGCATTGGAAACGAGCGGGTTCGAGAGGTTCTCGGATGCCGCCAGCGCCAGGAAAAACGAGATGATGGCCGAGATGATGGTGCACAGCACGGTGACCGCAATGGTGACCAGCGTACTCTCGGCAACCTTTGCCCAGCTAAAATGTGCAGCTCCCAACGGGGGATCCAACGCCGGCTGGAACATCATGGCGCAAAAATCAGACCAGGTTTGAGCGATTGCACGACCAAGGTCCACCGTGCCAAAATCCATGCGCACAAACGCAACGACCGTCAAAAGGCACAGGACACCCAAGGTGAGCGCGACCGAATAGTTGCGCCCCTGACGGGACACGAGACGAATGTGCCCGGCGTGCGTGCGCTCAATCGTACCGGCTGCAGCGAGAGTCAATTCGAACGTCCCCATTAGATCATCGACCTCCTTGCAGCATTGGAAATCGCCTCGACCACGAGCACCAAAACGATGGTCACAAGGATCACCAGGCCAGCGCAGTCGTACCGGAAGGAGGCATAGTACAAGTTGAAGACAAAGCCGATACCCGTGCCGGTAAGCAGGCCCACCAACGTGGCCTCGCGGATATTGGTCTCGACCATATAGAGCGTCCAGCTCATGAGCTCTGCCACGGCGAGCGGCAGGCCCGCCTGGAAAACAATCTGCCAAAAGCTGGCACCGCAGCTGTGCAGCGCCTCGATGGGTCCGGAAGGAATCTCATCGAGCGTATCGAGGAAAAAGCGCGTGATCTGGCCAAACGTCGCCAAAAAGAGCGCAAGGAAACCCGTGAACTCGTTTTGCTTGAACGAAAGGAGCAAAAGCAGCGCCCATGCGATCATGGGAACATTGCGGAAGATATTGGCGAACACGCGAATGACGCCGCGCACGGCGCCGTTCTCGACGCCAACGCTCGAGCAGCCCAGCACCGCAAGAACGATGCCCAAAAGCGCCGCGAGCATCGTGGCGGCGATGGAATCGAACACCGTCGACACCACCTGTGCGGCAATCATTCCCAGCTGGCCAAACGACGATGCCGTGGGGCAGAAGTTCTGCAGCATCCATACGATGGCCGCCGGCACCGAGCCCAAGGCATACCCAAAGCTAAAGTCGCTGACGAGCGACGCGCCCTCGGCAACAAGAACGATGGCAACGAGCGCCACGAGCGTGCGCAGCTGGCGCTTCTTGAACCAGCTCAGATCGGGAACCTTTCCCGAGCCCACATCGCCATAGGAACCGGCGGGCACGGCGCCGCACTCTCCCGCGCTCATCGCAGGGCTCCAGAGGGAACAGCGGATGCCACGCCGACGGATGCAGACGTCGCGGCAGCTTGGGGTTCGGCCACCGGAACGGGAATACGGCCCTCTTCATCATCGCCGTAAATCGCTGCAATCATCTGGAGCGTCAGCTCGGCAGGCGTGCCTTCGAAGACCTTCTCGCCCGCGCGCAGGCCCACGATACGATCGGAAAACTCAAGTGCCATGTCCACCTGATGCAGATTGACGATGCACGTGATGCCATGCTGACGTGTCACGCGGCGCAGATGCTCCATGACAGCACGGCTGCTCTTGGGATCAAGGCTCGCGATAGGCTCGTCGCATAAAATGATGCGCGGATCTTGAATGAGTGCACGAGCAATACCCACGCGCTGCTTTTGTCCGCCCGAGAGCTGGTCGGCGCGACGATAGGCAAACTCGCCCAGACCCACTTCGTCGAGCAACTCGAACGCACGAAGCTTCTCGGCGTCACTGTAAAGGCCCAACGATCCGGCCACAGCGCCCTTGTAACCAAGGCGCCCGTGCAGCACGTTTTGGATGGCGGTAAGACGATACACCAGGTTGTAGTTTTGGAAGATCATGGCAATCTGCGTACGCACGCCGCGCAGCTTGTTGCGGCGCAGGTGCGTGATGTCCTGCCCGTTAAAAACAACCGAACCCTCCGTGGGCTCGATAAGGCGATTGATGCAGCGCAAAAAGGTCGACTTGCCGGCGCCTGAAGGGCCGATCACCGTGACCAGCTCTCCCTCGCCGCAGACAAAATCTACGCCGGAAAGCGCGTGATGCTGCTGCTGTGCGCCTCGTTTGCCCTCATAGCTTTTGGTCAAATCGCTCACCTGCAAAAGAGGCTGTGCGTTCTGTGGCATTCCCATGCCCTCCCATCAACGTCGAGGCCGGACGCGGATATTCGCGCCCGGCCCGTTTTGGCAGCGGCGAATCGTCTACGCGATGCCGCCCATCTGCACGTGTGCGCGCAGGGACATGCATTAGTCAAGCGCGCGAATGGGGTCGTACCAGGAGTCCTCGACTGCGATGAAGCCGGCAGTATCGCCCAGGCTCCAAACGGCACCGTTGCCCTCTTTGTCTTCGGGGGCAAAGAGCAGCTCGTCCTCAGAGGTCTCCTTGGAGGTCAGGCCCTTGACGAGCTTGTCGATGATCTCCTGCGGAACCTTCTCGGTGTTGACGGCGATGGGGCCGTTGAGAACCGGGGTAGACTGGATGATGCCGAACTTCTTGCCCTGGACGCGATCGAAGGGCTGAGGAGCGTCGGCCTTGACGGAGTAGACGGAGCCGGCGGCGTTCACGGCGTCGCGCTCGCCCTCGGGAACGTCAAGATAGGTATCGACGTCAACGTCGTCGAAGGCGGCCACATCGGCGTCGCCCTGCAGCAGGTTGACGGCAGAGCCGGGGTGAGAGTTGCCAAAGAGCACCTGGGAGAAGAAGCCCGGGGTGCTGAGCTCATCGGAAGACTTCACGTCATCCGGGAATGCCTTCATGATGGCGCTGCACGGAACCTTGAAGCCGGAAGTGGAGGTAGCGGAGACAAAGCTCATGCGCTTGCCCTTGATGTTCTTGATGGAGTAGCCGGTCTCCTCGGCGCTATCCGCGTACGTGCTCATCTCGGCCTCGGGCACGCAGATGCGGCTGTAGTACTTGGCGCCGTCGAGCTTGCCGTCGGTGTCGGAGGTGGTCACAAGCGGAAGAACCTTGCTGTTCTTCTTCTGAGCCTGGATGAAGCCCTCGGCGCCCATGTTGGCAAGCTGAGCCTTGCCGGAAGCGATAGCCTCGATAGCGACGTTATAGTCGGTGGTGGTCATGAGCTCGACCTTGACACCGGCGTACTTCTCAAGAACCTTGCCAAACTCCTCGCGGCCCGCGTCGAACTCGGAGCTGGACTCGTTGGGCAGCCAGACCATGGTAAGTTTATCGATAGAAGCGGCATCCGAGCCAGCGGTCGCCGCACCACCCTTACCGTCGACGCTGCCGCAACCGACGAGACCGAGGCCGAGCGTCACGGCACTCGCGCCAAAAAGGCCCAAGAAGGACCGGCGAGAAATTTGCTTGTTCTTGATATCTGCCACAATCTTCTCCTTACAACACAAGAATGCACCGGAGGGACCGGGGGTTCTATTTGTCCCGTCCGGCGATGACGTGGTAGATATTAGGGTTGTGGGCAAGCCGTTTTTCGATCAACGGCAATCGCTTGTCATATGCTTGCGCGAAGATGCGGGAACATGACGCGAACCGTAGGCACTTATTAATAGAAACGCCCCGTCGTAAGCTCAAGGGCAGGCATAAGGCAGGTAATAGACCAGTTTTGTCAGCCCCTTGGCAGCCGTTTATAGAAAAAGTTTGCAGGCATTTTCCCAAGCTGCTCGCGCGATAGCCTCGACATCCTCCCCCGTGCGATCAACACGGTCGTTAACCAGCGCATTTGCCGTAATGGAAATCATTGCGGGCTCGCACTCAAGACCGCGGATCGGCTCCGGCGCCATGTACGGGCAGTCCGTCTCAAACAAAATACGGTCGAACGGGGTTGCCGCGAATGCCTCGCGCACGTCATCGTTGCGCTTAAAGGTAGCCGCGCCTCCATAGGCGATATAACAGCCCAAGCCCACAAAGCGCTCCATCGTGGCGCGGTCCTCGCCAAAGCAGTGCAGCACACAACCGGCCTGAGGCACACCTACCTCGCGAAGCACGTTGTAGGCGTCCGTGTGCGACGTACGCTCTTGGTCGGTGTCCTCGTGCCGCAAATGTAGCTCCACCGGCACGTTGCGACGCACGGCAAGCTCAAGCTGACGCGCCATGCAGTCAATCTGCGCGTCACGAGGCGCCGGCGCGACATCGTCGTCATAGTCCATGTGGTAGTCCAGGCCAATTTCGCCGATGCCAACACACAACGGATCGTCGAGCGCAGCCACAACCTGGGCATGGATATCATCGGTATAGTCCGGCGCGCCATAGGGGTGCACGCCGGCGAGATACTTAATCTGCGGAATATCCTGCATCGGCAGAATCTCGCGCACCAGCCAGTCGCTATAGTCCGTCACGCTGCGTTTGTCGGCGATGGGATCGAAGACCGTCACCAACAGGTCGACGCCCGCGGCTTTAGCACGCACGAGCGTCTCGGGCACTTCTTTGCCCCAAAATGAGAGCAGATGCGCATGAGTATCGGCAAGTGGTGCCAGCGGCTCCGGACAGACGACCGTTTTCTTTTTCTTGGTAAACGTCACGCGTTCGGCATTAAGCGTCATGGGATAGCTCCTGGGCCAGACGGACAAAGTCCGCAACGTCAAGCGTCTCGGCACGCGACGTGGGCGCGATACCGCAAGTCTCAAAGGCAGCATCGAGCACGTCCTTGGCAAAGCCGTTGGCGCTCATGGAGTTGCGAATGGTCTTGCGGCGCTGGGCAAATGCGGCGTCAATCACGCGAGCCACAAAGTCGCGGTCAAGCCCCTCGGGCAGCGCGCCATCAACACGGTCGATACGCACGACGGCGGAGTCCACATGCGGTGCCGGCATAAAGCAGCGCGGCGGCACCTCAAAGCGACCCGTCACCTGCGCATACAGGCCCAGCTTGGCCGTATAGCCGCCATAGGTTTTGTTGCCGGGGACTGCGGCAATGCGATCGGCAACTTCCTTTTGCACCATGACCACGGCACGCTTGAGCGCGGGCATCGTCTGGAAAAACTGCAAGATGATCGTCGCCGCCACGTTATAGGGCAGGTTCGCGACAAACACCGTGGGCTCGCCACCAGCAGCCTGCTCAATCTGTTCCGGCGTCACCTTGAGCGCGTCGCCCATGATAAAACGGAAGTTGGCATAGTCGGCGGCATGGGCATCGAGCACCGGCTCGAGCTCGGGATCGGCCTCGATCGACGTGACGCACGATGCCTCCTGCAGCAGCGCAAGCGTGAGCGTGCCAACGCCTGGGCCAACCTCGAGCACGCGCTCATCGCCCGCAAGCTCGGCAAGCTCACAGATACGTTCGATTACATGGTTGTCGATCAGGAAGTTTTGGCCCAAGCGATGCTTGGTCGCAAGGCCAAACTCCTCCAGCAGCTCCCTGGTTGCCGTGGGGTTTGCCAAAGGCGAAGTTGTCATGGTTGCCTCCTTAACATGGTGGCTGCATCGTAAAGCAAAAGGGCATGGACCGTTGCGGCCATGCCCTTACCGTTACACAGCAAATTGCCGATATGGCACTCGCGCGACGTCTTAGCCCAGGCGCGGGAACAGCGGCTCGCCCTTCTCGACGGGCTGACCGCCGGCGAGCAGGCCCCAGGCGCAAATGCCCTTGAGGTCGTCGCTCGTAGCCTCTTCCTCGCAGGACAGGCGACGCAGGGCCTCGGCAGAAGTCTGGGGCATGAGCGGCATCAGCAGGTGGGCGGCAATGCGGATGGCCTCAAGCAGGTTGTAGATCACAAATGCCAGCTCGTCGGCCTTGGCCTCGTCCTTGGCAAGCGCCCAAGGCTCGGAGTCCTCGATGTAGTGGTTGGCGGCGTGGATGAGCTCCATGACCTCGTCCTTGGCTCCGCCGTAATCGAGTACGTCCATCTTGGCCATGTAGCGCTCGACCAGGCCGTCGGCGATCTTTGCCAGCGGGTTGTCGAACGCGTCGACAGACGCCGGTTTAGCCGGGGCGCAGCCGTCAAAGTACTTTGCACTCATGTTGAGCGAGCGCGAAATGAGGTTGCCCCAGCTGTTGGCCAGATCGGCGTTGTAGACCTGCTCCATGCGGTCGAAGCTGATGGCGCCGTCGGTACCGGGCACCACGTCGGTCATAAAGTAATAGCGATAGCCCTCGACGCCCAGCATATCGATAACGTCCTGCGGGGCGATGGCGTTGCCGCGGCTCTTGGACATCTTCTCGGCCTTGCCGGTCTCGGCATTGCGCACGGTCAGGAAACCATGGGCAAAGACGTGCTCGGGCAGGGCCTCGCCGATGGCCATGAGCATGGCCGGCCAAATGACGCAGTGGAAGCGGATGATGTCCTTACCCACGATGTGGAACTGCGCGGGCCAGCGATAGGCCAGCTCGGCACGGGCCTCATCGGTATCGACGCCGTAGCCGACGGCAGTCATATAGTTGAGCAGCGCGTCGAACCACACATAGGTCACGTGGCCCTCATCGAACGGAACCTGGATGCCCCAGTCAAAGCTCGTACGGCTCACGGAAAGGTCGTTGAGGCCGCCCTCGACAAAGCTGCGCACCTCGTTCATACGGAACGCGGGCTCGACAAAATCGGGGTGCTCGTCATAGAGCTTGAGCAGCTTGTCCTGGAAAGCGGAAAGCTTAAAGAAGTAGGACTCCTCCTGCACGCGCTCGAGCGGACGGTGGCAGTCGGGGCACAGATGCTGGCCGACGCTGCCGTACTCCTCGTCGCCCTTCTGGACCTGCGTGTCGGTGAAGTAGGTCTCGTCAGGCACGCAGTACCAACCGTCGTAGCTGCCCTTATACAGGTAGCCGGACTCCTTCATGCGCTCCCACAGGTACTGCACGGCATGATGCTGGCGCGGCTCGGTGGTGCGGATGAAGTCGTCGTTGGAAATCTCGAGCTTGCTCCAAAGCTCCTTGAAGTGCGGGGCCTGGCTGTCGGTCCACTCCTGCGGCGTCATGTTGTGCTTGGCTGCGGCCTCGGCCACCTTCTCGCCGTGCTCGTCCATACCAGTCAGGAACTTGACGTTATAGCCGGCGGAGCGACGATAACGGGCCTGAACATCGGCGATGATGGTGGAATAAGCCGTGCCCAGGTGCGGATCGGCGTTGACGTAGTAGATGGGCGTCGTGATAAAGAACGAAGGCTTGCTTTGATCCATGGGGTTTGTCCTCCAGAAAAACGTTGCATACAGAGGATGATTCTAGCGCAAGGGCTGGATATCCTCCATCTATTGCATATCGAGCACCATGGCATAGACATCGCGCTTGCGGCGCGAATACTTCTGAGACAGGCGCTTGGCCACCGCAGACGCGGGCTCCCCCTCCTCGAGCGCGGCGCGGATATCCTCGCGCAGGGCCTCGTCGGGATCCGCTGCCGTGGCGCCGACCGGCACGATACCGGCCTCCTCATCCTCGCTCGGTGGCGCGATGACCAGCGCAATCTCGCCCTTTACCTCGCCGCGAGCACGCAGCTCCTCGGCAAGCTGGTCAGCGGGCCCGCGCAAGACCTCCTCGTGCAGCTTGGTGAGTTCGCGGCAGACGGCAACCTCACGCTGGGGAAAGACCTCCGCCACGGCCTCGAGCGTCGCCACGATGCGATGTGGAGACTCGTAGAAGATGAGTGCGCCGGGCACCACGGCAAGGCGCTGCAAACGGCGCACACGGTCGCCGTGCTTTCGGCCCAAAAAGCCCTCGAAGAAAAAATGCTCGCAGGGAATGCCGGACGAAACAAGCGCCGTGACGCAAGCAGAGGGCCCGGGAATAACTTCGACGGGCACATCGGCCTCGCGCGCCGCCTCGACCAGCGCCTGGCCGGGATCGGACACGCTCGGCATGCCGGCGTCCGAGGCAAAGGCGAGGGTCTCCCCTGCCAGCAGACGGTCGACCAGGCCGGCGGCGCGACTTGCGATCACGTTCTCGTCGCAACGAACGAGCGGTTTGGAGATGCCTAGGTGCATCAGCAACTTTGAGGTCACACGCGTGTCCTCGCAGCAGACGGCGTCGGCGGCGGCAAATGCCTCGCCGATGCGCGGAGACAGGTCGCCCAGGTTACCGATGGGCGTACCGACCACATAAAGTTTGCCCGTGCGGGCGCTGTTTTGCGTCATATCAACCTATTCAATCATGCCGCGCTCGAGCGTACCGAGCGCCGCGCGGGCGTCCCATGCTGCAATGCGCTTCTCGGTCTTCCACGTTTGGAAGAACCAACCGGCAGCCGGCGCAAACGAAGCCAGCTGGTTGGCGATAAACACGCGCTCGTAGGCATTGCGGCCCTCGGGCGTAACCGACGAGTTGGCAAAGATCGCCGCACCCGACCATTCACCCACCAAAACGGGGAACCCAGTCGAAATCGCTTCTTTGAGCTCACGCTTGTTACGCGAAATCGCCGTCGTCAGCCCGCGGGGGCTCGTGATGTCGAGCGCATACTCGTCGCGGTAATGGTACAGATGAAGGTCCATGTAGACGTTCTTGTACTTGGCACCGCGCATAAAGTGCTTCCACTCGCCAGGGTGTCCCGAAGAGGAAAAGACGACAATCTTGTCCTCGGGCATATACGAACGAACGAGCTCGTACGCGTCACGATAGAAGTTGCGCAGGTAGTGCGCCGGAATGCCGTCCGTCACGGTAAAGAGGCTCTTGCGTACACTCATCTGCGGCGTATCCAACAGCTCGATGCCCAGCAGGCTCTCGGCCTCACCATAGCGATCGGCCAGGCGCTCGAGCACATCGAGCGCAACGTGACGGCCATTGGTGGACGAATGCCACTCAGCGACGACTTCCGGCGTCGTGGGTGAATCGTTGGAATCGCCCTGACCGCCGGGTACAGTCGCCAGATCGAGCAGTACGCGGATGTTGTACTTGGCGGCCCACTCAATAGCACGGTCGATATAATCGACAACCGAGATGTAGGAAGCGTCGGACTCCTGCGAGCCAAAGGCATACCACGGCACCGGCAGGCGCACGGCGTTGAGACCGATCTGCGCCATACGACGAAAATCGTCCTCGCTCACAAACGTCTCGTAATGGCGACGCATGCGCTCATTATAGGCAGCGGTGCCCATTGCCTCTTGCAGCTCCGCCGCGTTGGATGCACCGGTCGCCGCATACAGCGACGGGGTCACCCAGGGCTCGGGAATAAACCAGCCAGAGAGATTAACGCCGAGAATCCTCTCCATCACGGCCCCCTTCGGATCATGCAGGTCGAACCCGCATCGTATTGCATAGGATAAGTATCGTTTTGAGTATACCCGCGTGTGCGGACAGGCGACCGAACGGTCTGTAAAGTGACGCGAAAGTGGGAGGAATGTCTGGGGCGGGCGGGCTCGGAATGGTGCGACGAGGTGTGTACGCGCGCCGGAGGCAGGCACCGGAAAGTGTGTCCCGTTCTGAGCCCTTATTCTGGGACGCAGCTTCCGCAGAACCCTACATAAAAGAAAAGGACCCCTTTGCAGAGGTCCTAGTCAATTCAAGGTGGCGGGGAAGGGAATCGAACCCCTGACACGAGGATTTTCAGTCCTCTGCTCTACCAACTGAGCTACCCAGCCATTTGAGGTGTGCCTTGTTTCAAGGCTTGATTAGTATAACCAAGGACGCGTTCCGGTCAACCGAGAATTTCAAAAAAGTTTTTGAGCACAGCCTCGGTTCTATAAATCGGCACGTCAGAGGCATCAGCCGGCAGCAAGAAGTTTTTCGCTCAGAGCCGCACGGGCAAACTCACTTGGCGTCATCCCCTCGGCAGCCGCCCGTCGACGAATGGCCTCCTTCATTCCCAGAGGAATCTTGACCAACAGCGTTGCCGTCCCCTCACCTGAGAGTGGGGGCCGTCCATGCACGATCCCACCAACGGTGTGTTCGCCATCCGGAAACTCTCCGCGCTCGTACGACTCGCACCACGCGTCAATCGTTTCATCCGTTACAACCTGACCATTAGCGGCCGTATACGTCTTGCCCATCATCGACCCCTTTGCCGAGCCCGTTCAATCTCCTGCCAAAATTTCTTCTGGACTGGAGACAAGGCATGAATGATAAGCCACCCACGGACAAGCTCGACCGCGACAAGCTCCACGCTTCGTCCGTCTGGGAGCCATCCAATCGCAAGCCATCTCGGCGGCTCGTCCTTCGACTCGCGACGAATGCACTCAGTAACCGCAAGCCAAGCGCTTAGCACCTGCTTTTCTGTCAGGTGCTTTTTAGCGTTGGGATGGATCTCAACATCCATGCATCTTCTCCTCCATCTTACCCAATTTCGTATGACGAAAGTCCGCTGTCGCCAATTCTTAAGCCGGCACGCGTTGGAGAGCAGGGGTCGAAACAATGATTGAAGAGCGCTCTAGTGCGGCCCAGGCGCCGGGGCAGGAGCACATACGCCAGGGACATACGTTTTCGTAGCGCGCGAGGATATTGCCGTCGCGATCGATGAAGGCGATGTCGATGGGATAGGCCATAAAACACGTATGGACCGAAGAGCAGCGTGGAAACGCCATGACGAGCGGCAAGCCGTTGGCGGCAACCGGACGCCGTCCCAGCATGCCGCGCAGGCGCACGACAAACGACTCCGCCACCGCAAACTCGGCCGGCGTCCAACCCAGCCTGTTGAGTGCCCGCGCGTAGGCGATGTAGGACGAGACCGCGGTCACATGACCACCCCCGGACGCCATGGATCGACCGTCACCGCGCGCTCGTGCGACAACGTTGTCGGCGCCCCCAGCGGAACGCCAGCGATGCTGAGAGAAGTCGGCCACGGCTCATAGTGCATGGTGCAGGTGTAGGTCCTAAACGTACCGGATAGGGAGAGCAGACCACCATCCGATGCCTCCGCGCCTTGCTCGCTCGACACTTCGATCTGCAAGTCATAGCCTTCCATGGCATTCAGAATTTGAGTCTGGACCGTCGCCGAGGCATCGACAGAGCTTTCGTCGCCCTCCCCCTCCGACGCCACGGCGTGCGCCAACACGATGTCGGGCACCACGCGGTCGAAGCGCGCGACAGCACTGGCAAAGATCATGACGTTGTACACGATGAGTGCCAGCACCAGCAAAACGGGCGTAACCACTGCCATCTCCACCGTCGCTTGGGCGTGCTCCTCGCGCAGACGCATGCGGATACTCATTACGACCCACCGCCCAGAGCGCCAACCAGCGTGGCGACATCGACGGTGAGCGGGATGGAGCCGCCGCCGGGCAGAGGAATCTCCGCAAGCGTGAACACCGTACCGCTGATGGTGCGTTCGACTTGATATTCCAACGCCTCGCAAAGCGCCTTGGGATCGGTCACGCCCAACGGAATACTTCTCAGCTTGTCTTGCGCTTGAGAGAGACCGGCAATGTCAGACCCCGGACTCTTAATGACGTTGGCGGAATCGGTCAGCACCGGCTTTCGCAGGCGCAAGTCGCACGGTTCCAAACCCAGCGCCGCCACGGACGCCGAAACGGTATCGCCGAGCCACGATGCAATGGAGTCCAACGCACCGTTGCCCCCTCCTAGGCCCTTAATCATCTCGTCCATAAGTTCGTCGTCCGAACCTTGGATGTCTCCGTATCCCACAAGCAGCCGTCCCCAGACATCCATGACGCCATCGAGTACGCCGGCAACGCCACCCGAGCGTTCCTTCAATGTCGAGAAAAATCGCGAAAGCACGTTGTTTTGCGCCGTCGCCTCATCGGGCGCCAGCACCGCGGCAGAGATGGCACCGCGACTGCCAAGCTCAACCGCCGTGTTAAACGAAGAGTTAAGTTGATCGGGGCTGGTAATATCACCCGAAACTGCAAAGGCGACTACGCCGTTGCGGCCAGGTGGGGCGATACGCGGGCGCTCACCGGAAAGTTCTTTGATGGCGGTATCGAACGCATTGCCCGCACGGTCGGCTTCGTCCTCGGTCTGACGCTCGAGTTCGAGTTCCTTGTTGCGACAGTCGACGTAGTCCTCCAGGGCGTCTTTAAACTTGTCAAAGTGATACTCGAAGCCGTTTTCGATAGAGGTTGAAGGCGCCGCAACAGCACCAAGCGACGAAACGCCAAAATGGCATTTGCTGCATTTATCCTGTCCATCGTAATCGGCAACCGAAGCAAATCCGCTCGGCGTTCCTTTCTTGTAGTTAGGGCAGGTCGTCCCGTAATGCAGATACGCCTTGTCATCGTTCACGCTAGTCGGCCACACCGCATCGGTATAGAGTTCCGTCGCCCGAACCTCATCAGAGTTGCGCGGCAGCAGCGGAATATAGGAGGAAACCCTGTCTCCGTTCTCGGTTATATATGCCCGATCGACTTCCACGCTCGCATAGGTATAAAACGCCTTACGCGCCGCAGACTCTGCCTTCATCTCGACACTCGAGCCTTGGGGCTTCTCATTTGTCAGACGCCGATGGTAGTAGTCCTTCGCGCGATCAAGGGCAACTTGAGGCTCCCACGTAACACTCGATGAGTAATGCGGATTTTGAGCACCGGAGAGACCCGTTAGGCTTTTCGCACGCTCCCACATGCAAGAACAGCTGCCGACCGAGTCCTTGTCAGACCCACCACAATCCGCCAGCCAAGCGCGCTCCTTTGCCTTCGCCGTCTCCTCCGAGGCCTTCCGCAGCTCCTCGGCCGCACGCTCTAAATCATCTGATGTGTCTTTAATGGTATCGGTCGAGATCTCTGCCCCTTTGAGCGCAGCAAAGTCCGACTCGGATGTCCTGGGCACGGCAAGCGCCGTACCGGTATAGGTCACACTATCGGTATCCTGCGCCGACACCGCCTGCGTGGCACGCGCGGCGATCAGATACGGCAGAGCCGTCTCGATTTTCTGTAAGCCTTCCGATGCGCTTTTGGCAAACTTGTTGCGCGTTTTAATGATCTCGATCCCGGTGTCGACCATATTGCCGGCAACCGGCTCGGCACCCGGGATGAGGATGGCGACCAGGCCCGTCCCGATCGTGGCAAACCCCGCCAGCCCCAGACTCAAGATACTCGCATCAACCACCGTGGCAGCCGTGTGATAGGACGACACTACGTTGGCACCCGCCAGCGCGCCGCTATCGGCCGCCACCTGGGCGTCCCCGGCACGCGACATGCTCCATATCGCCGCGGTCGACGAAAACAACAATGTGAGCACCACTAGGATGACCACGGCAGAAGAAAGCGTGGTATAGGCACCGTCTTCGATAAACAGATCGACACCGGCTCGACCCATAAAGCCACCTCGCTTGCAATGGCAACTCGGACGGCGCGTCAAAACGCGTCTAGACCAGAAACGCTTAATCCCATGTAGCAATCCACGAATCATAATCTCCCTCCAGCCATTCGGGACGCGATTGATACGAGACATCGACCTTGAGCTCAACGTAGCCGCCCTCGGCGGTACCACCCATAGCCTGCGCAAACGCACCGATCACGGGCAACGGCTTGACCTCGCCGGAAACGGACACGGACGAGACGCCACCCGCACCGGCCCGGCCAAGCTCGATATCCCACGACAGCGGCCCGCCGGCATGAAAAATCGAAACGTTGGGCACTGCGGCAAGCCGGCGGCGGGTGAACTCCTTAAGATCGTCGTCCTCCGCCGTCGTCGTGGTCATGAGCCGCGCGGTCTCGGCGGCGGCAGACTCCATGACCGCGCGCGTATAGAGCAGGCACACCGGTTGCAGTGCGAGAAGGATGAGCGTCAGAAACGTCGGCAGCAAAAAAGCGGCCTCGACCGTAGACTGCGCCCGGTCCTCGCACGCGATATCAATACAACGCGATGTCCTTAGCGCCCGCAGCGGCGTCGATAACCGACATCGAGGCAACGCCATGGGATGCCGCCCGCTCAACCAGCGCCGCCAAGCGCCCATCGGTGCCAGCACGCCAAAGTCCCGCAATCGCCAGCACGATCGATAACAGCGCCACCGTGACGATGGCGTATTCCACAGTCGCTTGGGCAACCTCCTCACGCAGAACGCCATGCATTTCACGACCCCTCCTTTGAGCTTATTGTTTGCGGAACCAGGCGCACGGCGCGCAGACGACACGAAGCATCGCCAGTATCCGCAGCAACCGTCACCATATCGACCCAGCCGCGTCCGTCACGCACGATGGCGCCCCACACGTTTCCCTTGATGTCGAGATAGCCGCTCAGAGCAAGTTGCGCCGTGGGTACCTCGCGATAGGAACGCAGCATATCCGCCGCCGCTTCGGTCATCGGTCGGTCCTCGGACCATGCAAGCCGGACCACAATCGCGTTGCCCCCAGGCGAATCCGTCGCAGTGCCAGACCGCTTGTCGAGCGTCCGCAGAAAGGTTTGCGCCGTGACAGCGACATCCGAATCGTCCGCATCTCGCATCTCATCTTTTTGAGACGCCACCGCCGAATCTGAGCCCAAATCGGAGGCGGTCCCAGGACGCTGCTGCCGCGCGGCGTTAAGCCCCCAAAGCACCGCCGCTATCGCCACGGTCAGGCAAGCAAACACCAGCAGCACCCCGACGGGGCGCTCGCCCTCTACAGGCTGTTGATGCCCTCGCTGATAGCGTTCCATAGATCTTGGACCTTGCCCTTAAATGCGACGATGGCGATAATCGCGATCACCACGAGCACGCCGACCAAGATGGCATACTCGGTGGTACCCTGCGCACTCTCCTCCTGCAATAGTTCCTTGGCGCGCTGACGAACATGTGCCGCCCGGCAAAACGCCCAGCCCTGCACCTTGCCAGCAGTGTCAGTCATCGTGTTCATGTATTCCTCCCTACATCATCCCGCCTGCTCCCAGCAGCGGGCCCAATATGGACAGAAGCAACGCCGGCAAGATGAGCGTGCCGGTGGGAATCAGCAGCTTGACGGGCGCACGCTCGATCTCGCGCTCGACCGCGGCGCGATGAGCCGCACGGATCTCGCGACTTTGAGCGGCCAGCGTCTCGGCAAGTGGGGCACCCAGGGCGAGCGCCTGCCCCACCGTGATGGCAAAGGTCTCGAGCGCTCGCACGTCCAGGTCGCGCGCGGCGGCCAACAACTCGTCCTCACGCGTGCCCACGCCCACCTGCCACGCCATGCAGGCGCGCTCAAGGCGAAGAGCCAGCACTGACCGGCGGTTGGCGCAGAAAATCTCAAGCGCCGCATCAAACGAAAGACCGGCCGAAAGACCCAAGCGCACAACATCGATCATCTCGGACACTTCGCCGAGCGACACTCGCGCCGGGCCGCCCGCTCCAACCGCGCCCTTCACTCGCGCGGTCAGAGCATCGACCACCGAGCGACCCGCGGCAGCGACCAGCACCGCCTCGCGCTTGCAGGCCCCTGCGATCTTGCGTGCATCCGCCCGATCCAAACCCGTCGCGACAAATACACTCAGGGCGCACAGGCAAGCCGCAACTGCAACCGGGGCGCTCATAGCTCCACCCGCATAATGCGCCGGATAACCACCAGGGCAACGGCGTTGAGGGCAAGACCCAGCACCACAGCGCCCGCGCCGGCGGGCGTCGCAAGACCGCGACGAAAATCTGCCGAAAGCAGCGCCAACACCGCGCACATGCCCGCCGGCATCGCCGCGACCATATGCGCAGACATGCGAGCCTGCGACGTCTTAACATCCAGGCGGCGCTTGAGCTCAATGCGCTCCCCCACCATGCTCGACGCCTCGGACAGTAAGTCGGCAAGCGGAGCGCCGGTGCGCTGAGACACCTTAAGCGCCAAGGTCACAAGCGAAAGACCGGGGGCGTCGATACGCACGAGCAAGTCATCGAGCGCGTCGGTCGCCGAGATGCCGCAATCGATCGCCGCCGCCACCCGCAAAAACTCGGTATGCACTGGCTCTTGCGCATGAGCGCCCACAAAGCGCATGCCCTGGGCCAGCGAATGTCCCGAGGCAAGCGACATGGAAAGTGCGGTAAACGCCTCGGGCATTGCCTCTTCTGCATCGTGTTGCTCGCGCCGGCTCTCAAAGCCATCCCAAGCGGCACCAACGGCAAACGGAGCAACAAGTCCCAAGGCAAATCCGAGGGGCGATAACGACACCATCGTTAGTAAAACGCAGCAGACACCGCTCGATAGCAGCAGAAACGCCAAACGTCCCGAAGCATCTTCGATCACGAGGCCAAGGCGATGCGCCGGAGCCAGCGATGCCCACGAACGGGCGATCTTTTTCAGCAAATCGTTTTCCACCAGCTCACGCGGCAGCTTCTCTGCCACCGTCTCGAGCGCCTGACGTGCCAGCTCCGCCGGCGGCACCCGCGGCACACGAGGCTCTGCCCCACACACCGTCGCGACAGAAAGCCCTGCCAAGCCCCCTACGACGAGGGGCATAGCGATCTCCATTCGTCCACCTCCTCTTGTGTAAGCGTCCCCGACCGCAGGCCTTCTGCGATAAACGGCGGCTCGCGGTCGAGCGTCCAGATGCGCTCGGCAGCATCGAAAGTCACATAGCGTTCGAGCTCAACACCGCCCGACACGCCGCGGTGAAC
>UQPJ01000007.1:0-51251 GCA_900543015.1 uncultured Collinsella sp. | reverse complement strand
GGGCCGGGGGCCCGCGGGCCGAGGCCGCCGGGGAGGCCGCGGCCGCCTCCACCGCGCCCCCGCCGGCGCTCGTCGAGGCCGAGAACAGGCAGGTCAGGTTCCTGGCCGCCCGGATATCGGAGGCCCTCGACGAGGCCGGGGCCCTCGAGGCCGAGACGGCGGCGCTGCTCGAGGGCGACGAGACCTACGCGTGCCTGCTCACCGTGCCCGGCGTCGGGCCGAGGACGGCGGCGCAGCTCGCGGTGTCGGTCGACATCGCGAGGTTCCCGGACCACGACCACCTGGCCTCGTACTGCGGCATAGCCCCGAGGGTGAGGAGCTCCGGCACGTCGGTGAGGTCGGTCAGGGCGTCCAGGCGGGGCGACGCGAGGCTCAAGTCCCTGCTGATCTTCTCGTGCAACAGCCTGGTGAGGTCGTCGGGGCGCTACGGCGAGTACTACCGGGCCTGCAGGGCGCGGGGCATGGGGCACGGGCGGGCGCTCAAGGCCGTCGCGAGGAAGCGGCTCAGGGCGATATACGCCGTGATGCGCGACCGGGTGCCCTACCGGGAGTAGCCCCGACGGTTGACAAAACTATAGGAACACCCAACAACTACTTATAAACGGCAGACTATCCACTCTCATTCTGCGAGCACTCATTTAAGTCTGTCCCCAATGAGTGCCCTGGAGCAGGACAACTCCGCAGGTAGAGGACGGACAGCGAGCGCCGTCCAGAGCGTACAAGTTGGCATGAAAAAGGCAGGGCATTGACCTTCTGGTCATACCTTGCCTTTTGAATGACAAATTGTCGCTCTGGGCGGCGCGCAGCGTCGAGCCGTTACGCGGGTTGGTAAACCCGCGTAACTAAACCCGCTCCGCGATCTCGTGGATGAGGTAGTCAGTCTTTTCCCAGCCCAGGCACGGGTCGGTGATCGACTTGCCAAAGACGCCGCCGTCAACCGGCTGGTTGCCGTCCTCAAGGTAGGACTCGATCATAAAGCCCTTGACCAGCTTGGAGATGGATTCGTTGCGGCGGCAGCCGTCGAGCACCTCCTTGCAAATGCGATACTGCTCCAGCGGACGCTTGCCCGAGTTGTCATGGTTGCAGTCGATAACCACCGCCGGGTTGGCGTAGCCGGCGTACTCGGTGTAGCGCTCGGCCAGACGCTCGAGGTGCTCGTAGTGGTAATTGGGGTAGGTACGACCGTCGAGGCCGATGTAGCCGCGCATGACGGCATGCGCGAGCGGGTTGCCGTCGCACTCGACCTCCCAGTTGCGGAAGATAAAGCTCTGATGCGCCTGGGCGGCGTAGATGGAATTGAGCATGACGGTGGTGGAACCGGCAGTGGGGTTCTTCATACCCACCGGCACCGAAATGCCACTCGACACCAGGCGATGCTCCTGGTTTTCGACCGAGCGCGCACCCACGGCGACGTAGCTCAACAGGTCGACGAGGTACTGGTAGTTGGACGGGTAGAGCATCTCGTCGGCGGTAAAGAAGCCGGTCTCCTCGATGACGCGCAGGTGCATGTGGCGAATGGCCTTGACGCCCTCGAGCAGGTCATCGGGCGCCTCGGGGTCGGGATTGTGCAGTAGACCCTTGTAGCCGGTACCCTTGGTGCGCGGCTTGTTGGTGTAGACACGCGGGATGATGATGAGCTTGTCCTTGACCTCCTCGGCGGTTTTGGCCAGGCGGTTCATGTACTCGAGGACCGAATCCTCGCGATCGGCAGAGCACGGGCCGATGATGAGCACCTTGCGCGCGTCCTCGCCGGTAAAGACCTTGGCGACCTCGGCGTCGAATGCCTGCTTCTTAGCGGTAAGCTCGGCGGAAAGCGGCATTTCTTCGCGGATCTCCATGGGGATCGGCAGCCTGCGTTTAAATTCCATGGCCATGCGGGGCCTCCTCAATCAATTGATGGCAACGAGAACATTGTCGAATGCTCGGCATTATCCGCTGTCGCACGCTAAAGTGCAAGCACAACCAGCCAAAAAGGGAATGGATAACGAGCGAGGATTTTCGGGCGCTTCCAACGAGAGTGGATAATCTCCCGTTTTTGACCTATGTTCGCGCTAAAAGTGGGAGATTATCCACTCTCGTCGAGCAAGCGTCCGAAAATCCTCGCTCGTGGCCCCTTTTCCTCCGTCCCCGAGAGATCGAAGCTCGTCTACCGAATGGTTGATGCGGCAGCGGTGCGCCCATGTCACACTCAGAGGTGGCCTGACCCACCTTGGAAGGAGCCTCCATGAGCCTTGACAACGTAACCCTGCGCGCCGCCACGCTCGACGACCTGGCTGGCATCGCCGCCATCTACAACCAGCTGTGGTGCAACACGCTGCGCAACCGCGGCGACGTCGAAGCTGCCGATTTCTGCGCGCGCTTCAACATTGCCATGCAGCTGCAGCGCTCCCCCATCGCGCTCGTCGCCGAGGCAGAGGGCCGCATTATCGCCGCCTGCTGCATCGGTATCTTCGAGGACGGCAAGCCGCGTACCAACCCCACGTGGGTACCCTGCTACGACGAGATGTTCGCCCAGGCAACCGAGATGGCAAAGACCGCCGATGCCAAACTCGAGGGCTCGCTCTTTGGCGACAGTCGCGAAAAGGCCACGGCCGATCGCTTTGCCGCCACGGGCGACGAGTATGCCCAGGGCCAGCTCAACCTGATCATCATTGTGCCCGAGTGGCAGGGCAAGGGACTC
This sequence comes from uncultured Collinsella sp., assembly GCA_900543015.1. Classification (GTDB taxonomy): domain Bacteria; phylum Actinomycetota; class Coriobacteriia; order Coriobacteriales; family Coriobacteriaceae; genus Collinsella. The sequence continues at coordinate 48,571 of UQPJ01000007.1, read as the reverse complement.
GGCCGCGAGCTCATCGACCTTGCGCGCGCCGAACTCGCCAAAGCCGGGTGCACCAAGTTCTTCCTGATGAGCGACTGCAACTCTGACTGGCAGTTCTACGAGCACCTCAACATGAAACGCATCCTGGAGGATCACAGCCAAGACACCGGCGACGGCTTTATCGTCTACATGTACGGAGGCGACACGCAGGATTAGCCTGAGTGCCGCCTCATGGGCTTTCTCCAAAACAGCCCAAACCAATCAGCCACGCCAAAAGGGACATGCCAAAAAGGGACAGGTTTATTTTGGCAGGTTTTATCTGGGCAAACGCCAACCGCCGTGAGGAGAGCTGCTTGCCCTTGCGGCGGCCTTCTCGCCGAAAAACCAAGTGAGTAGACCTTTTGCAGGAGGCCGAGCACACTCCAAAACGCCACAGCTCTGACCTGCGGTTTTATTTAGCGTTTGTCGCGGTGTGCTCGACAGATCCAAAAAAGCCTACTCACTTGCATCTGAGGCGCACTGGATCGGCAAAAAACCGCCGCGAAAGGGGTCCGATCCTCTTCGCGGCGGTTGTTAATACGCCGAACTTGTTATCGCAAAAGCCAATCACGCGCCGAGACCACGCTACAGTCTTTCGACTCATACGTTGAATCCACGCGGGCCACAACATAGCGCGCATCTTTTGCAATGTCGATCTCATCGCATACAGCCTGTAAATGGCGGGCGTACTTATCGTGATACGTTCTGGATGATTTTATTTCGATAGCCTTGGGACTCCCTGAGTTTGTGCAGTCGAGCAAATCGATTTCTCGCTTGCCGTCGTCCCTATAGAAATACAACTCGGGATTCTCGCCCACGTTGAGATGGCTCTTCGCCGTTTCGGAAACGATGAGGTTTTCGAAAACTGCCCCCAGATAAGGGCTCTCCAAAAGTTGCTCCAGTGATCCAATTTTGAGCAAGTAGCAGAGCAGCCCCGTGTCGTAAAAATAAAGCTTGGGCGTTTTAGTCAAACGTTTCCTGGCATTTGCATAATAGGGCTGCAGTGAAAACGTCAGGTAGCTCTGCTCCAGGATAGACAACCAGCTTTTAATGGTCGATACGTTCACACCCGTATCTCGAGAAAGCGAAGATATATTAATGAGAGCACCGGCGCTCTGGGCAATTATGGACAGAAACTTATGAAACTCTGCTTTATTGCGCACGTCAAGCAAGCCCACAACATCGCGCTCAACATAGGTATCAATATAGCTGGGGAAATAAACCGAGGACGGCATTCCGGCGGAACGCAGGCGAGGGTATCCCCCTTCGAGCGCAAACAAATCCACTTCCAACTGCCCCTGCTGGCCCCTCTCCGCTTCTCGAAACGAAAATGGCAGCAATTTTAAGATCCCGACTCGCCCGGCAAGAGACTGGCCGATGCTTTTCATCATCAAAAAGTTTTGCGATCCCGTAAGGATGTATTGACCGGCGTCTCCCCGCTCATCCGAAACAACCTGAATCATCGAGAACAAATCCGGGGCGTATTGCGCCTCATCGATGATGAGTCCGCCCTTTCGGTTGCGGATAAAACTCACCGGATCCTCCAAGGCCGCGCGCCTCGTTTGGGGGTCCTCAAGCGTGACATAGGAATAGTCGGGAAAGGCATGCCTAACCAGCGTAGACTTACCGCTCTGCCTAGGCCCCGTCAACGACACAACAGGAAACCAACCCGCCATGCGAATGAGCAACTCATGCAAATCCCTGTTAATGTACTCGGCCATATCAACGCCCCTTATAACGCTGTTACCATAATCGTATAGTATCATTTGCCATAATCTTGCAGTAGCGTTTTCCATAATCTTGTAGTAGTGTTTTCCACAATCTTTTAGTAGCCCAGTTCAAAAACGTTATTTATAGAGCCGAAATCTCAGACCCTAAATAACAATAGCCACCACAATGGGAACTGTCCCCATTGTGGTGGCTTGCAGGCGAGTTGACTTATTCGACTATCGCGGGCTGGCCGTGCCCGAGTCTAGAGCGTGGCAAGTCGCTTGGATTCGCGGACGGCGAGGGCGATGGAGATAAGACCAGTGATGGCGTCAGCCGCCACCAAGGCAAACCAGACACCCTGAACGCCCATCATGTTGCCAAGCAGGTACATAAGCGGCACGGAGCAGATCACGTAGCGGAGCAGACCGGTGAACGTGGCGATACCCACCTTCTCAACCGCCTGGAAGTACATCGACATGGTCATGGCAAGATAGCCCAGGGCCACGGCCAGGATAACGATGCGCGTGGCGTTGGCGGCAACCTCGACGAGCGCCGGGTCGCTACCAGCAAAAAAGGCGCAGACCGGCGTTGCGGCCACCCATAGCACAGCAGACACCGCAGCAAGCGTCACGACCTGGTACTTAAGCGTGCAGGAGAGCGTTTCCTTGAGGCGCGCCCACGCCTTGGCGCCGGCGTTGAAGGCGGCAATGGGCTGCAGGCCGTACGAGAAGCACTGGGCGACCATCATGGTAATGTAGAGGATGTAGCCGTTGATCACACCAAAGGCCGCGATGTAGAGCGAACCCATGTCGCCGCCGAGCTGGCCAAGCAACGAGTTAGCAACGGTGTTGAAGATGAACGTGGCAGCTTGCACCAAAAAGAACGGGAAACCAATCTTGATGATCTGGCCGCAGATGGCCATGTCGAGTTTGAGGTCGGCGGCGCTGATCTGGAGCTGCGACTTCTTACCGCCGATGAACCAGAAGATACCGATGGCCCAGATACCGATGGAAAGACCGTAGTACACGCCAGCTCCCATAACGCCAAGCTTGAGCACAAACGTGGAAAGCGCAAGCCAGCAGATAGCGACGATGGCAGACACGGTCATGAGGTTGGCCTGGATCTGAACCTTCTCGTCCGCACGCATGACGGCGGTGACCATCTGACCAATGACCGTGAGCGGCAGCAGCACGGAGAAGGTGCGCACGCCGGCAACGGTATCGGCCATGATGTCGGGCGTGGCGCCGAAGAATGCGCAGATGGGCTCGGTAAACACAGCCATCACCACAGCAAGCAGCACACTCACAATCGTGGTAAGCCAAAAACCCTGGCTAAACGCCTTGCTGGCGCCCTTAATGTCGCCGGCACCCAAAAGGTTGCCCACCACGGCGGGCACGCCGGTGCCAAACAGGTTGCCAAAGGCCAGGTTAATGTACTCGACCGACATGATGATCGAAACACAGGCCAGGCCGTGTGCACCCAGGCCCCAACCCATCACGAGGCCCTCAAGGACCACCATGATAATCTGGGCGAGCATACCCTGGCCGGTGATGATGGTGTACTTGCGCACCAGGCCGGGAATCGGCTGCGAGGCAAGCTCACGCTCCTCCTCAACAGCGGCGGTCGTTTCTTCTGCCATTGTTCTCCCCTTTCCATGAGAGATTGATGAATGGATGCATGAATGGATGGGCGGCACGCACAGGCTGTGGCACCGCCCAGCGATGCAGCAGCCCCGCTAGGCCTCGTAGACCACCTTGCCGGCAATCATCGTGAGATACGCCGTGGCCTCGAGGACCTCAGCCGGTTCGCAGTCAAAGAGGTTACGGTCGAGCACACAGATATCAGCCTGTTTGCCGCATGCGAGCGTACCGATGCGATCCTCGGCATGCATGGCGTAGGCGCTGCCGTAGGTGTAGGCGCGCAGGGCCTCGGCCATGGTGATGCGCTCCTGCGGGAACCACCCTTCTGGGTTGGAGCCGTCCTCGAGCATGCGGAAGACCGCGCCGTACACCTCCTCCATGGGCTCCAAGCCCACAACGGGGAAGTCACTGCCCAGGTGCACCACGGCACCGCTGGCAAGCAGGCTATGCAGGGGCCACGAAAGCGCAGCACGCTCGGGGCCCACGGCATCGTCCTTGGCAAGGTCAGCCATATCGAGCAGCATGTGCCACGGCTGCATACCAGGGCATATACCCAGCTCGGCATAGCGCGGCAGATCCTCGGGCTGAACCGTCTCGTTGTGCTCCATGGAGTGGCGGCAACCCCGCTTACCATGCAAGCGCTCGCCCTCCTCAAAGCAATCAAGCACAAAACGCACCGAGCGATCGCCGATCGTATGGACGCGCGTGTCAACGCCCCATTCCTGCGCCCTGACAATGGCGGCACGGATGCGCTCTGGATCCTCCGCGGGCTCACCGCAGGTATCGGGCGCGTTGGAATAGGGTTCAAGCATCCAAGCGGTGTGGTCGGAGCACACGCCATCAAGAAACTGCTTAAAGCCGTGCCACTCGACCTGCGTACCCGAGAAGGCGTATTTCTCCTTGATCTGCTCGAGCGTTAAGGACTCGTTTTCGAACAGATCGGTGTACAGGAACACGCGCAGTGGCAAGTCGCCCTTGGCATTAAGACCTGCCAACACCGCATACGGGTTTTCCATGCTCACAAACGTAGGATTGACCATGCCGACCGTAGTGATTCCCAGGGCATTGGCGCGCCGGGCGGTTTTTGCAAACGACGCGTCAACAACCTCGGGCGCTGGGTCGTAGACCTCGTCCATAAAGAAGACGCCGGCGTTGTTGGAAAACACGCCCGTCAGATTGCCCTCGGCATCCTTAAGGATCTTGCCGCCTGCGGGATCGGGCGTCTGCGAAGTTACTCCCACCTTGTTGATGGCGCAGGTATTGGCACTAAAGGTATGCAGGTCAACCTGCTGCAGAAAGACCGGGCGGTCCGAGATGTACTCATCGATCATCGCGGCTGTGGGCATCTCGGGGACATCCCACTGGAACTGGATAATCTGGCAGCCCAGAATCCACTCGTTATCGGGATGGTCGGCCGCAAACGCCACGACACGTTCCATCGCCATCTCAAAACTGGTGCAGTCGATGAGGTTGACGGCAAAATCGGGGTCGGTCATAAACGCGCCCTGGGCAAAATGCGTGTGCGAGTCGATCAGGCCGGGCATGACGAGCTGGTCGCCAAAGTCGCGCACCTCGGTATCGGGACCGATAAACGGTGCCAGGTGAGCATCGTCACCGCAGGCAACAATCTTATCACCGCGCACGGCAACGCCGCCCTTAAACGGCTCGAGCCCATCGCCGGTAAAGACGGCGTTGCTCTTGATAACTACATCAGCCTTGTCCATGTGAGCCTCCTCAGGCATCTTTGGTTGCAACGCGGACGCACCGCCCGCGTGGGCACTCGGTTGGGAGCGTAGCGCTCCCGCATCGGCGCGTGCCTACAGGCCGTGCTCGGACGTCTGTCCCACGTCCGCGGCTTCGCGCTACACCCATTGATACACAGGGGCAAATCCGTGCCAAGGCCAGGGATCGCAAACGGTCAGTTTAAGCAGGTTTACACGCTTTACCTGCAGGTTTATTGTCTGAGATTATTACCGCGTCATTACGCCCAACGGCGTGCCCGCCCACACGGCAAGACCCGCATGCAAGGAAGAATAGGACTAGGAACGCCAAAAGGCATCTATGAGGTCATCTCGGTTGGAGACACCGCTTTTAACGTAGATGCGATGCAAGTGCGCCTTGACAGTGCCAGGGCTGATGACCAACTCGCTGGCGATGTTTTGGGCGTCGTTGCCCTTCAGCACCAGCGTGAGCACCTCCTGCTCGCGCCGCGACAGCTTATGGGCATCGGCATAGATCACAACGCGTGATGCTAGATCGTCCCCAGAGCGTGCGCTCTCGGCCGCCACGTCCTCATCGGCACGCGGATGACGGGCATACACGCGCAGGATATGGCTAAACTGGCAAAAGAGTTGGACCGCGCATGCCATGAGCAGCACGTTTTCGGAGATATTGCGCTCGGACAGATACCACAAAAAGAGGCTGATGACGGGGTTTTGAGAGTCGGGGCGACAGAGCAAAATCATGTAGGTGTCCTCGGCGATTACGCAAAACGCAAGAACGAGTGCCACCTTCCAAAAGAGCTTTGAGCGGTCGAGGTCGAGTTTCTCAACACGCGTGGCCCTGTGCCGGTAATGCCAGGCGGCATAGGCAAGACATCCTACATTGCCCAGGTCACGCGTGAGCCAAAAGAGATACTGCTGCATCTCTCCGGCAGCACCGCTGCGAGGCACCAGCACCAATTGCAAGATTGAAAACGGCACGATAGCAAGTCCGAGCATGCGCGACGTCGGCCTTTTGCGCAAGCGCGCAAACATCCACAGTACCACGCAGGCATAGATGGCAATACCGAGCACGCAGCGCAGCAAGGGGTGCTGCAACGGCTCGCTAAAGGTAACAGCGTAGTCGTATTTGAGCCGATTGTACTCGTCAAAAAAAATGACCGACATATCGAGCATGTAGAGCAAAAAGCCCGCCGCGGCCACCAGGCTGTCGCGACGGCGCGTCATGAGCCAAACCACCAATGCCACGGCACTGGTCACCAGAGCCACACCCATGATAATCGTGGTGTAGATATAGAACGCGAAACTCATGCCCGCCTCCCCTGTCTAGATGCCGTGAGGATGTTGACAGATTCTTTGCCGCAAGATTAGACTCACCGATTAAACGTACTGTATCGTTTAGATAAACAAGCTGTGTCTCACCGATGAAAGGAGATGCCATGGCGCCTATCGCACCGCTCAAGATGCTCGTCGCTCCTGCCGCCAAGGCCATCGCCCACCTGAGCGACTCACTTACTTACGATGAGGTCCCCTGCATCGCCGAGGAGCGTTCGGACAGCCGCCCGTACCTGGGCCACGTCCCCTACTTTGCGCCTAAGCTCGCTTCTAATCCCGAGCACCGCGAACAATAATCCAAGATGCAGCAAGCGCCGCGCAACTCGCGGCGCTACTGTTTTGGTGCAAAATAACCTGACCCCTATGCACCAACGCCGGGATTGTCGATGCTGCGGCCGCGGCGCGATATAAGGCGCGAGACCTCGCCTAACAACACACCGATCGCCACGCCCACAAGAATCGGCAACTTTGCCATCTCGGCAGGTGAGCTGTTGAGCGGCACAATCGTAGCGACAATCGAAAGCACAAGTTCCACCACGGGAATCGCGAGCGCTACCGCGAGCACCTTACCCTCAAAGGGCGCACGGAACACGCGCGGGCGATCGTCGTATGCACGCAGACGCCAAAACGCTGGGAACATTGGGATATAGCTCATGAGCAAAAAGACGACGTTCATTGAGAAGAAAACCCAAAAGACGTCGGATCCCTCACCCAGCGGGATCTGAAGCAGCAACACCAGGCTGGCAAAACAGCCGTTAATGAGTGCCGAGCCATTGGGCATGCCGGTCCTCTTGGACACCAGCGCAAAGGGGCGCGGCATGTTGCCGTGACGTGCGGCATAGCTCGCTACGTTGTTGACGCCAAAGCTCCAGCAGATCATGTTGGCAAAGAGCGTCACCAAAAAGGCCACGCCCACGATCATTGTCAGCGGGTGGCTGCGCCCCACCATGGCGGCGACCGCGTCCACAATGCCCGAATCGAGCGAAAGCTGTTCGGTGGGAACCGCGGCTCCAATGCCGATGCCGCAGATGATGTAGATCGCCGCAATGGCAACGCCGCCGGTGATAACCGCCTTGGGGATATCACGCGACGGGTTCTTCATCGTGCTGGCAAAGGTCGCGACCACTTCGAAGCCCATAAAGTTGAACAGGATAATCGATAGGTACGTCAACGAATTGGTGTCGCCCGGATCTGGAATGAAGGTCTTAAACGACATGTCGTTGGCAAAGCCGTTATTGCAGGCAAACCAAATGCCGACGATTCCCACCACAGCGGTAATGAGCACCTTGATGACGGCGCCGCCGTCCATGACCCAATCTGCCTCGGCCACCGGCTGCATTGCCATGACCGTGACGCCCCACACAAAGGCAATCTCGATGGCGATTCGGATCCCGAGTGAAAACTCGATACCCCACACCGCATTAATGACACTGGGGAACATGCAGGCGATACTTGCCACCCACAGCGGAAAGTTAACCCAGTAGCACCAAGAGCAACGGGCGCTCCAACGGTCGCCCAGGCCCAAGCGAACCCAATCGTACAGGCCGCCCTCGGAATCAAACGCCGTACCCAGCTCGGCCACCACCAGACCATAGGGAAGCAAAAACGTAATGATAAGGAAGATCCACCAGAAGAACTGCACGTTGCCCATGGCAGATGCCGGAGCCGCCGCCTCGATGGTAAACACGACGCAGATAACCGAAAGGATGACCTCGATCAGGGAGAACTTTTTACCTGCCATGGCGCGCTCCCCCTACAGCAAAAAGGATGGCATCTGTACCGAAGGCGCAGCCCAAGGTAGGGTTGCAGGCCGCGTCACCGGTGCAGGTGCCATCCCAGAGAGAGGAGAGGATGCATTTGTTGGACCAACGCTCGCGGAACAGGCGCGTGTAGATAACGATACGCTGGTACATAGATACTCCGATCAAAACGGCCGCGTTCACGACCGATAACTTTCGGCAATTGAAGACGCGTCTGACCTGGGAAATTCAAGCGAACAATTGGCCTAACCCGCAAAAAATCCCAGGCCAGACGCGTACTCAATCAAAGAGGCGGGCACTCCGAAGTGGAGGCAACGGAGTGCCCAAAGAAAAACCCAACCGACCAAGACATCGAATAAACCGACCATCAATGCCCCGAGATGGTCCGATTCACCGACCGTCCGATTGATCGGCTGGGTTCCCGAAGCATCACGGCTCGGGAAGACAGACGTTTACTCGGCGTGCTCAGGTGCGCCAGATTGGCGCGAACGAGGAGCGTAGCGTACTGACGCTACGTAAGCGACGAGTGAACGCCAAGGTGGCGTGCCTGAGTTACGCCGAGGGCTCCTGCTGGGTAATGCAGTGGATATTGCCGCCGCCGAAGACGACCTGCTCGGACTGGACGCCGACGCACTTGTAGACGCCCTCGCCCCAGACCTCGTCGTAGATCTTCTGGAGCGTGTCAACGGCCAGCTGGTCGTTCTCGTCGCCGTACTGCGGGACGATAACGCCGTGGTTGGTGACCAGGTAGTTCATGTAAGAGGCGATCAGCGGCTCGTCGGGGACGCGCGGCTCGGCGTTCTCGTCGGCGTCGATGGTGTCGCAGGAAGCCTGGTCCATGAACAGCGGGTTCACGGGCATGCAGAGCTTGTAGACCTTCATCTTGCGGCCCTTGGCGTCAACGGCGTTGGAGAGGGTCTCGTAGGCAGCGTGGCACTGCTCGTAGAACGGATACTCGGGATCGTCGGTCCAGATGCAGGCCATGACGCCCGGGGCGATGAACGTGGCGACGTCGTCGATGTGGCCGTTGGTCTCCTCGGGGTCGATGCCCTCCTTGACCCAGATGACCTTCTCGACACCCAGGTAATCCTTGAGGTGCTCGTCCATGTAGGCGCGAAGCTCCTCGCTCCAGGGCTCAAACTTCTTCTTGAACTTGGGCCAGATGGACTCGGGATCCTCTTCCTCCTCGAGCACCGCAGAGCAGGTGCGGCCCGGGGAAAGCAGGCACTGGTCGGTCACGACAAGGGTGCCCTCGCCGTCGACGGTGATGGAGCCGCCCTCGAGGATCATGTCGTCGGGACGGTAGCGGCGGCAGCCGGAGAGCTCAGCCATCTTGAGGGCGATCTGCTCGTCCTTGTCCCACGGGAAGTACAGGCCGTCGACGAGGCCGCCGTAGGCGTTGAAGTGCCAGTGGTTGGCGCGCTTCTCGCCCTTGCCGTTGATGACGTAGGTGGCGGCGGTGTCGCGGAACCAGGCGTCGTCGGTGGTCATCTCGATGACGGTGACGTTCTCGTCGTTCTCGAAGACGGCCTTGCAGTTGGCGTAGTCGACCTGGTTGGCGCACATATAGACCGGGGTGAACTCGGAGATGGCGCGGGCGATGGCGGCATACTGCTTCTGAGCCGGCTTGGCGCCGTGGGCCCAGGTGTCGGTGCGGTGGGGCCAACCCATCCACACGCGATCCTGCGGGGCGAACTCAGCGGGCATAAAGAAGCCGTCGGCCTTGGGGGTGGACTCGGACTCGGTGATCGTACGCATAAGATTTCCTCCAAATCGAACGATCGCTTGCTGCGGGCGGGTTACCCGCAGCCTAAAACCAAGAGATGGTAGGCGCCCGTTCCCCGGCAAAGGTCGGGGCGCCCGGCGCCGGTTTTCACGGAGTCGCACCGGCAAGCGACGACGTAACCAAGTGCGCGGAGACAAAACGCACGAAGGATACGGAAGAGAGATTGGGGTGGGCGGTGGTTACCGGAGCTATCGCTCACACCCACCCCGGGGAATGGTTAGCAAACCTGTCGCTTGGGCACGTCTCCGAAGAGGCTAGAGTGCCCGGAGTCGGGAGCGACAAGCCCGACGAAGCGCACGTTGGTACGCGAGGAGGGTTGGAGCCCCAGAACCGGGTGCTCTAGTTCTCCTCGGCCTCGGCGGCCTCCTCAGCGAGACGCTGAGCTGCCAGCTCGGGAGTGAGGCCCTTGTACTCGGTCTCGCGGCCCTTGGCGCTGACGACGCGGACAACCTCGCCGATGAGCAGAAGCACGATGAAGATAACGATCATCGGGAGCTTGTCGCCAATCTCGGCGGCGGAGAGCGGCACCAGCGTTGCAACGATGGCCAGGATCAGCTCGATGCAAGGGATGGCCAGCATGACCTTCATCATGGCGCCCTTAAACGGGAACGTGAAGATACGCTCGCGGTTGGGGTCGTTCTTGCGAAGGTTGAGGAACGCCGGGAACATCGGGATGTAGGTCAGCAGCAGGAAGACGACGGAGGTGCCGAAGAGCATCCAGAAGACACCGTTGGAGATGGCATCGATGGGCACGAGCTGCAGGCACAGCACCAGGGAGGCAACGATGGCGTTGACCAGGTTGGCGCCGTTGGGCATGTCGTCATCCGAAATCATCGAGGCGAAGACCTTGGGCATGTTGCCGTGCTCGGCAGCGTAGCGAGCAACGGAGTTAACGCCGAAGGACCAAGCGGCCATGTTGGCGAACAGGGTGATCAGGAAGGCGATGCAGATGACCTTAAAGATCATGGAGTCGCCCACCATGGTCTGGACTGCGACGATCATGCCGTAGTCGGGATCGATGGAGTCGGCCGGCACGGCGGCGCCGATGCCGAAGCCGGCGAACAGGTAGATGACGGCAATGGACAGGCCACCGACGATGATGGCCTTGGGGATATCGCGAGCGGGATCGGCCATATCGTCGGTCATGGTGCAGATGACCTCGAAGCCCATGAAGTTAAAGATGATGATCGACAGGTAGCCGAGAGCGTTGGTGTTGGTGAGCTCGGGCAGGAAGGTGGCAGCGGACATGTCGTTCGCAAAACCGTTCTCCATGGCATACCAAATGCCCAAAGCGCCAACGATAACGGCGACGGCGACCTTGATGATGGCGCCACCGTTAAGGACCCACTCGGAGTCGGCCGCCTTAGAGCGGCCCATGAGGTAGACGATCCACACAAAGGCAAGATCGATACCCATCTTGGCGATCAAGTTGAACTCGACGCCAAAGACCATGCCCAAAATATCGGGGAACATGGTAGCCAGCGAGGCGATCCACAGCGGGTAGTTGACCCAGTAGTAGTACGAGATGCGGGCGCCCCATTTGTCGCCCAGGCCATCGCGTACCCAGTCGTAAATGCCGCCCTCGCCGTCATAGGTGGTACCGAGCTCGGCGACAACCATGCCGTAGGGAAGCAGGAAGGTCAGGATCAGGAAGATCCACCAGAAGAACTGCTGGTTGCCAATGGCAGCAGCAGGAGCGGCGGCCTCGCAAACGAAGACGACGCAGATGATGGTCGAAATGACCGTCAAGAAGGAAAGCTTTTTCTTTCCGTCGCTCATGATGAGCTCCTTCGCTCAGTCTTGGACAGATCCGAGGCCCTAAGGTATTAAGGCAATTGCTTAGGCCTCGGTGAGCGGGCGACAGGAGACGAGCATCCGCCGCCCGCAAACGTGCTTTTAGAAGCCTTGAGGCTTAGAGCTGCTCGAGAGCCTCGAGAGCGGCGTGGAGCTCAGCCTTGGCGGAGTACTCGACACCCTCGTCGTTAAGCGGGGTGCGCTTGCCCAGGGCGGCAAGGAGAGCACGGATGGAGTGCTTGCGGTTCTCGGCCTCGACCCAGCACAGGGAGCGCTCGGGATCGTCCATGACCTCGTCGACGACCTCCTCGTTGCGGGTGGCCGGCAGGCAGTGCATGAACTTGGAGTTGGGGCCGGCGAAGTTCATCATGTCCATGGTGACCTGATACTTGGGATAGAACACGTCCATGTAGTTCTCGCCCGAGACCTCCTCGTCGTACAGGCCATACCACACGTCGGTGTAGATGAAGTCGGCGCCCTTGATGCACTCGATGTCGTCGGAGATGACGACCGAGCCGCCGGAGACCTTGCAGTTCTCCTCGGCGATGGCCATCATCTGCTTGCCGAACTCGGCGCGCTCCTCGACGGTGCCAACGTGCAGACCGCCGTCGGGGATCTGGTGGCCCTTAGGTCCAAACTGGACAAACTTCATGCCGACCTTGGAGGCGATGAACATGAGGGAGACGCAGACCTGGGTGGCGTCGCCGATGAAGGCCAGGGTGCAGTCCTCGATATTCTTGCCCTCGGGGAGGTTCTCGAGCATGGTCATGAGGTCGCCCATCTCCTGCGTGGGGTGGTTGAACTCGGACATGCCGTTGATGACGGGCACAGCAGAGCCCTCGGCGAGGCCGACGACGTCCTTGTGACGGTCAACGCGAGCCATCATGATGTCGAGCAGCGAGCCCATAACGCGAGCGGTGTCGCCCAGGGACTCGTGACCGCCGAGCTGGATGGTGCCAGGGCCATAGAACTGAGCATGGCCGCCGAGGTCGGTCATAGCGGTCTCGAAGGAAAGACGAGTGCGGGTGGAGACCTGCTGGAAGATCATGCCAAGGCTCTTGTTGCGGAGCAGGTGCGGATAATAACCGTCAACCTTGATGGCCTTCTTCATTGCCAGGCCAAGATCCTCGATAGCCAGGATCTGCTCTTTGGTGAAGTCGTTGGTGTCGATGAAATCCTTAGGCAGTGCCATGTCGATTTCCTTTCCGCCGGTCTTGCCGACTATTACTATGAGGCGCTCGAACATCACGCCTCGTGTTGACAAGACCATCATTCACCCGTATGCAATTTTTACCTAGTTTATTCGGGATTAAAGACCGTTCACGGAGTTACACCCTTCCTAATCCAATATAAACCCGCAGGTAGCGAGCTTGCAGGGGGTTTACTATCTAGAACCGCGAACGGTATACGGCTATCCTGTATCTCGGCGCCTAATCCGCAATGGAACGAAGGGTTGAGACGTCTATATCCCACAAGATATACAGGGCTCGGCCATAGCTAAAATGAGATGGGACGGTGACAGATGAACACCCTGATGTTCTTCTATACCCTAGCGATACTCGTGATCTGTATTGTGACGGCGGTGCTTTCGCTTGCCGCCTATGCCTCGTCCCGTCGACGCTTCTTTATCTATGGCAGCGGCGTATTTATCTGCTATGCCATCGAGATGACCGAGATTTTCTTTTTTGAATACACGCTGCAAAACCAGAGTTTTCCAGCCAGCGACTATTACTCAATTACCATGCCTGTGTTGCGGACCTTTGTGGCGACCGCGTCGCAGGCTTTTATTTGGCTCATTGCCATGGATTTGCTCGACAAGCATTCAAAAAAGCAGTTTGTCATTCCCGTCGCAACGTTCTTGCTGAGCGAGCTGCTGATTATCGTCGCTGTCCCCTACGGCCCCATTCATCAATGGCTCTACTACACGATGCGTCAGGTATTCCTTGTTTTCGTGGGGCTATATATCTTTTGGACGGCACGCAAGAGCACACAAGTCGAGCTGAAGGCACGTGTCAACAACCAACAAAAGCACCTGATTATCGGCGCTATTCTGGTCGGTTGCATCGTTGCCGAGGATTTCTACAACATTCTGATTGTCCCCATGAGTCTGGCGCCCTCTTGGCTGCAACTATATCTGTCCGAGCGCAACTTTAGCGAAAACGTCTTTGCCTGCTACTTTGCGATTCTGCTGATCATCTACTCCTACCACGTGCTTTCAATCCGCATGCAGGAGGCGCCCGAGGAAAAGAACGTCAGCGATCTTGATCGACACATCGAAGAGCAGATGCCCTTCTATCGCAACGCCTACAAGCTCTCCAACCGTGAGACCGAAGTTATGCGTCTGGTCGTACTGGGCAAATCGAACCAAGAGATCGCTGACGAGCTCTTCCTTGCCGTGGGCACCGTCAAGACCCACATCCACAACATCCTGGTCAAAACCGAACAGCAAAACCGCACGACGCTCATCCTCCACTTTTGGAAGCGATAACCTGCCAAAAAGGGACAGGTTTATTTTGGCAGGTTTTATCTGGGTAAACGCCAAAAACCGCCGCGAGGGAGCTACTTTCCCTCGCGGCGGTTTTCTAGCAGTAAAACCAAGTGAGTAGGCTTTTGGCGGGATGCCGAGCACGCCCCAAAACACCACCGCCCTGACCTGCGGTTTTGTTGAGCGTTTGTCGCAATGTGCTCGGCAGATCCAAAAAAGTCTACTCACTTAGTTTTGAGATGCATCAGGCGGGCAAAAAACCGCCGCGAAGGGGGCCCGGCTCCCTTCGCGGCGTTTGTTCGCTGTGGTTATGCGACGGTTTTGCCCGCTTGCTACTCGCTGTAGCGGGTGGCGATGGCAGCTCGCACCATGCCGGTGCTCATGAGGTACGTTACCAGGAAGTAGCCGCCGTAGGCTGCCAGGAAAATCGCACAGGTGAGGCCCACCGTGCCGCCGATGCTCATGTTGCCAAACGTGCTCACCAGCTCGATGATCACCTTGAGCGCCACAAAGGAGTGCGCCAGACCCACTGCCAGCGGGAACAGGAAGAACACCGCTTGCTGTGCCATCACCGAATGGCGAATCTGGCGGTCGTCACAGCCGATCTGCGCCAGCACGCGATAGCTGCGGCTGCCATCTGCCACCTTGGAGAGCTGCTGGATCGACAGAATTGCCGCGCATGCAACGACCAGTACAAAGCCGATGTAGATAGCCAGATAGCTAATCATGCCGTTCATCTGCGCTGCCTGCGTATATAGCTCGGAGCGTGTCATGAAGACTCCCCACGAACCCGGCTCCTTGCCGTCAACGAGCAGATTGTCGAGCATAGTGTATTTAATGAGCTCATCGGCCTCGGCAACATCCATCCCTCGCTTGTAGTTAACGAGCAGGTTGCTGGCATACGGCTGCAGATTAAGCTGGGACAGCAGCTCATCGGCAACGACCACGGTACCGGGATTGCTACCGAGCCCCGAGTTGGCGATGGCCGCCGTGTCCTTGTCCGACTTATCGGTTGCGGGCTTGAGCTCATGCCCACCCAAGGTGAGGGTATGGCCGCCGGCCATATATTTGGTGTACAGGTCGCCCAGCTCACCGCCCATATCACACGTAAGCACGTACTGGTCGCGGCCAATGCTCACCGGCTCCTCGCCCATCATCTGGCGCAGCTTGTTGTACTGGCTCGCCGGCGTCACAAACAGGCCCATATCATCGGCATTGCTACCCTCGAGCACCTTGGGGAGCTTTTCGCCCATGGCCTTGCACATCTCGCCTGCAGCTACCGAAGGACCCGAGCCGCCAAGCGGGTAACTCAGATACGAATCGATCTGCACATGCTCACCGGCAACATCGGCGATATTGACCTTTTTGCCGGTCTCGTCGTTGTTGTCCGCCGACTTGCGCTCGCCATGCCATGCAGCGTACAAATCGACCGTTGCATCGGCCAGCACCATGCGATCGGCCTCAGACGGATTGACATACTCCTTGTAGTAGTCGAGCGTTTCGGGCGTGTAATAGACATACGTTTGAGACACGTCAACAGGGTTATAGCGCTCCAGGTTTTCGTTCATCACGTTGGCGATCGACATACCGCACGTCACCGAGGTGATGGCCAAAAACAGGATCATCGCGATGACGCCCATCGAAAAGCACACCGTATTGACCTTGGCCGCAAGCTGGCGTACGGTAAACATATTGAGGCCGCGCCAATAGACGCTGCGCAGGCCCTGCAGCAGCTTGATAAGCATGCCCGAAAGGCCCCAGAACAGGGCAAAGGTACCCACCGTAACCATGGCCGTGGTGATACCAAACTGGTTCATGGCCTCCTGCAGCTTGGTATCGGTCGCGGTGAGCGGGAACCCGTCGCGCAGCAGACGGTAATAGGCCACGCCCACAAGCACCGCGCCCACAGCAAAGATGGCAATCGCGATCCAGGGGTTGCGTGTCTTGATACTCTCGTTGCGACGCTCGGCACCCATAAGCTCGATGAGTTTGGTACGACGCACGGCGCGAAGGTTCAGCAGCAGCGTGAGCACAAACATTACGAGCATGCAGGCAAGGGTCAGGTTGAACGCATGCACCGAGAAGAAGAAGTGGAAATTGGCGATCTGCGTCTTGAAGAGTGAAGCCGTAAAGAACGTCATGAGCTGGGAAAGCCCCACGCCCAGCACAATGCCGGCGACAAAGGCGCCGACCGAAACGATCACCGTCTCGAGCGCCATGATCGTGGCGACGCGCCCGCGCCCCATGCCGAGCACCTGGTACAGGCCAAACTCCTTCTTGCGGCGTTTCATGATGAAGTTATTGGCATACACCATCAAAAAGGCCATGACACCGGCCAAAAAGTACGTCAGGTAGCCGAGCATGCTGCCCATAACCTGTGCCAAGCCCTCTTCATCGATGCCAGCGATGTCGACCTGCATCGAGATGGTGTTAAAGGCATAGAAGACCGTGACACCCAGGGTGAGCGTCAACAAGTAGACGAGGTAATCGCGCCCGGCGCGGCGGACGTTGCCCCAAGCGAGTTTACAGAGCATCGGAGCCCTCACCGCCCATCATGGCAACGACCTCCATAATGCGGTCGAAGAACTCTCGGCGGTCGGTGTCGCCGCGGCGCAGCTCGGTGAAGATCTTGCCGTCGCGAATAAACAGCACACGGCTCGTGTAGCTGGCGGCAAAACTGTCGTGCGTAACCATGAGCACGGTGGCGCGCAGGCGGCGGTTGAGGGCCTCTAGGCTCTCGAGCAGCAGACGAGCGCTCTTGGAATCGAGGGCGCCGGTGGGCTCGTCGGCCATGATCATGGTGGGGTCGGTGACGAGTGCGCGAGCCGCGGCAACGCGCTGTTGCTGACCGCCGGACATCTGGTAGGGATACTTGTCGAGCACCTGACTGATAGACAGACGCGCGGCCACGTCCTGCACGCGGGTCGAGATCTCTGCCGAGTTTGTGCGGGCAATGGTGAGCGGCAGGGCGATGTTCTCGCGTGCCGTGAGCGTATCGAGCAGGTTGGAGTCCTGGAAGATAAAGCCGAGCTCCTCGCGGCGGAACTGCGAAAGCTTGGCCTGCTTCATGCGCGTCACGTCCTGGCCGTTGATGCGGATGGTGCCACTCGTGGCGCTATCGATGGTCGACACGCAGTTGAGCAGCGTCGACTTGCCCGAGCCCGAGGCGCCCATGATGCCAACGAACTCACCGCGGTTGACGGTAAAGCTGACGTCGTTGAGCGCGCGGGTCACGTTGCCCAGCGCTCCATATACCTTTTCGAGATGCGCGACCTCCAGTACCGGGGTCGCCATGTGCGTGGTTTGCATACCGAGTCCTTTCTTGCGATTAGTCTACGGCATCTATAGTCGCAAGATGCCGAGTCGGCTACCATCGATATGGCTTACGCTTGCCTTACCGTTGCGTAAGGTAAGCGTAGTCTGCCACGTGTTGATGTTGAGAGAGGACTCCTGTTGAAGACTGTTCATGTTGCCGCCGGGATCATTCGCAAGGAAGGATCCGACGAGCTACTGGCTGTGCAGCGCGGCTATGGCGACATGCAGGGACTTTGGGAGTTCCCCGGTGGCAAGCTCATGCGCGGTGAGACGCCAGAAGACGCCGTGCGCCGCGAGCTCATGGAAGAGCTGCAGGTGAAGGTCACCAACCTGCGTGACTTCTACACCGTTGAGTATGACTATCCCGATTTCCATCTCTCCATGGAGTGCTACTACTGCTCGCTCGCCGATGAATCCGATGAGCCCCAGAAGCACGACCGCCAGCTCGATATCCGCTGGATTCCGCGCACCTCGCTTGCCACGGTGGAGTGGATGCCCGCCGACAAGGGGCTCATTGATGCCCTGATTGAGCTGAAGGAAAATCGGCTTGAGGCAAGCTCCGCTGATGACGCCGCGCCCAACACAACCGACAAACCCGCCACCAAACCCAAGCGCGCACCTAAACGCCGCAGCAAAAAGCGTCCCAAGCCCGGTCTGCTCGACGGCATCGATACCTCGGACCTCTCCGCTGACGAGCGCGAACTGGTCCGCCGTCGCGCCGCCATCAAAAAGTCCATGAAGGGCAACAAGCGCGCCAACACCAAGCCCGAGCTGCTCGTACGACAGCGCCTGCGGGCAGCGAGCCTTACGGGCTATCGTTTGGAATGGAAGGTTCCCGGCAAGCCCGACATCGCCTTCCCCGGGCGCAAGATCGCCATCTTCGTCAACGGTTGCTTTTGGCATCGCTGCCCTAAGTGCAATCCGAGCCAGCCCAAGCGCAACGTTGAGTTTTGGGAGGCAAAGTTCCGTCGCAACGTCGAGCGCGACCGCGCTGCCGTGGCAGCACTCACTCAAATGGGCTGGACGCCCATAACCATCTGGGAATGCGAACTCAAAAAGGACCGCATCGACGCCACGATGGAAAAGGTCATCGAGCAGGTGCGCGCCGCAGAGCCGCAGCGCTAACAGCGAGCATTCACACGCTACGCACGTCCGCGCCACATCCACGTCACAAACCTTAGAAAGCCCTTAAGCTCAAAACCTTTCAAGAGTGTTACTCGATACCTCTGACCTGCAGTTTCATCGTAACACCAAACCAGGTTAAGCCTTTCTTTAGCGCTTCTTTGCGGCAGCCGCGGCATAATGTAGCCAGCGCACGGGACCTAGCAGCAAACCCCGAGCGCATCCTTTTGGTGGATATCGAGGAGGCCGCAAAAGCATGCATTCTTCCAATGACGCAGCACAGCAGCCATCCCTAAAACATGCAAACCTTTTCTCCTTCCCCCCGACACAGAGAAACGGCCTCCCCGACTCCCCCACCACAAAAGCCAAACGCTCAACCGACCAGAGCCACAACTTGCGAGCATCCTTCGATAAGCTCCAAGCATCCCTAGACAAGGCGTTCCCCGAACAGGCAAGAGCAATCTAAGCCCATCGCGCTTTATACTGATGCCATGCGAAACATGGATCACATAGAATTGCACCGCGGAGGACGCGAGGAAGCGTTTCCCGAGACCGCCGAAGACTGGCCCTATATTGCCGAACGCGCAGAATTCGCTCGCTATCCGGGCAATTCCGTCCCCTGGCACTGGCATTCCGAAGTTGAGCTTTTCTACATGGAGCAGGGAGCGATTGACTATCGAACGCACGCGGCTCATGAGCACGTACGCTTTGAGGAAGGGTCCGCCGGCTTTATCAACGGCGGCGTTTTGCACAGCACGCTGCAATCACCCAATTCGGCGCCAGCCATTCAAATGCTGCACATCTTTCAGCCGTCGATGCTCGGCGATCCCGCGGGACGTCTCCAAAAGCGCTACATCAACCCATTGCTTCAATGTCGAGGCGTCGATGTGCTCAAATGGTCGCCCACCAATCCCGACGATATGCCCTTTATCGATTTGCTAAAGAGTTCCTTTAACCACGACCTTCAACGTCCGCAGAACGAGATGGCGCTTCGGAATAGCTTGTCAGAGCTCTGGATTCAGATTTACGCCAAGGCCGAACCGCTCTTTTCCTCCGACAACGCCTCTTGGATGACCAACCGCGACGTACAGTTCAAGGCAATCCTGGACTATATCCGCGCAAACTATGCAGCCGCTATAGATGTGCCCCAGATGGCATCTGCAGCCGGCGTAAGCGAAAGAGAGTGTTACCGCATTATCGAAGCTTGCGCAGGAACGACCCCGGCGGCATATCTGCGCGCATACCGCGTAAACCGTGCTTGCGAACTTTTGGCACACACCACGCGAACGGTGCAGACAGTCGCGCGCCAATGCGGATTTATAACAGCAAGCCATCTTGGCCAGGTATTTAAAGAACAAATGGGGTGCACTCCTTCGAGCTATCGAGCAGCGAGGCAGAATCTCGATAGCACCAGGCAGAAATCCCGCTAACCCTTCTTCTGTCACTGCATCAAACTTGCAGGCAAACAACAGAGAGGAGCAATCATATGAAGCACTTTGACCATATCGTATTTGACGTTGATGGGACATTGGCAGATACAGAAGAAAGCGTTCTGTCATCGCTTGTCCAGATTGTCCAAGAAGAGACCAGCAAAACGCTTCCCCGACACGAGCTTGACTTTGCCCTCGGCATACCCGGCAAGGATGCCCTTGAGAAACTTGGGATCTACTCGCAGGCAACGTTGGATCGCTGGTGCCAAGTTGCCGCCAGCTTTAAAAGCACCATCAGCGTGTTTCCAGGTTTGCTTGAAGTCATCGCAACACTCGCCGATAGCGGCTGCAAACTTGGTATCGTCTCCTCACGTGCGCGCGACGAATACGCAAAAGAAATTGCACCCCTTGGTTTCGATAAGTATTTTGAGCACATCATCCTTGTCGAAGACACAACCGAACATAAACCCGCACCCGCACCCATGCTCGAATATCTCCGACGTGCGGGCGCGAATCCTGGCAACGTCGTCTACGTTGGCGACACCGTCTACGACGAACAATGCGCAACTTCAGCAGGGGTCAGTTTTGCCCGAGCAGCATGGGGATCACACCAAGATATCCCAAACGCCACCTACAACCTCAAAACCCCCAACGACCTACTAACCCTAACAACCAAATAACCCACGCGTCCCACCCTTTCAGTCCCAACACCACAAGGGCGATTGAGCAGAACGGCTTGGGCGGGTCCCCGTACTTAGTTTCCAAAATCATTCCGCAGCGCGAAGGCTTCTTATTATTTTCCGCCCTAACGCCACAAGGGCGACGACCTCGAGTAGGTCAACCTGGGAGGGACGAGGGCTTAGTTCCCCAATCTTTCCGCAGGGGGCAAAAAGCCTCGCCGCACGAAGTGCGCAGCGAGGCTTTTTGCATGCCCGAGGACGATTGGGGAACTAAGTCCTCGTCCCTCCCCGGGATATGTAGCGAGTCGGAGTACCCTTGCTGTTACTCTGCCTTGCCCACAGAGTTGAGGTTGGTCATGCGGATCTTAACCAGCTCGGTGATCTCGCGCATGCCCTCCTTGGCCGGCTTCTTGGGGTCGAAGCAGGCGGGGTTCTCGGCCATGTAGGTCATGAAGCCCTTGGTGTAGGCCTGGCGCAGCTCGGTGGCGTAGTTAACCTTGCAGATGCCGTTCTTCACAGCCTCGGCAACCTGCTCATCGGGCACACCGGAGGTGCCGTGCAGAACCAGCGGCACGTCGACGGCGTCGCGGATGGCCTTGACCACGGACTGCTCGATGTGCGGATCGCTCGTGTACACGCCGTGGCTGGTGCCAACGCCAATAGCGAGGGAGGTGCAGCCAGTGCGCTCGACGAACTCCTTGGCCTCGGCCGGATCGGTGTAGGGGCTCTCACCCTCAACCGCGGGGCCGTCGTCCTCCTTGCCGCCAACCTTGCCAAGCTCAGCCTCGACGGGCACGCCCATAGCGCGGCCAGCGTCGGCGACGGACTTGGTCAGGGCAATGTTGTCCTCGAAGGACTCGTGCGAACCGTCGATCATGACGGAGGTGTAGCCCGTGCGGAAAGCCTGCATGCAGCGGTCATAGCCATCGCCGTGATCGAGGTGCAGGGCAACGGGCACGGAAGCGCGCTCGGCGGCAGCCTTGACCATGCCGTAGAAGTAGTCCAGACCAGCGGTCTTGATGGTGCCCGGGGTGGTCTGCATGATGACGGGGGACTTGGTCTCCTCGGCAGCAGCCAGAACGGCCATAACAAACTCGAGGTTCTCGACGTTGAACGCGCCGACGGCGTAGTGGCCGGCCTGAGCGTCCTTGAGCATCTTTTCGGTGGTAACAAGTGCCATGAGCGTTTGCTCCTCTCCCTCGCCCGCATCTGGACATCGGGCGTACGTGTCCGCAAGGCGTTTTACCTTGCGTTTTGCTGCGCTCATTGTATGAAAATCGCATCTGTCGCATGTACGAGATATCGCCGGCACGCAGGCCAAAACGCTCGTTTTTGAAAAGCAAACGGAAGGGATTCAGGCTAAATTCCCCTATCCGACATTACCGTTTTCAAGCGAATCATCTTTCTTTTATAGAAAAGATAAGTAATCGAAAGGCGTTTACTTGCTCAAAAAGAAAATGAACGAAAATAGACTCAACACAATTCCTGCAAATTTAGGCTGAGGATGGAGCAGCTATGGCCCACGCAACAACCCGAGCTTTCGCCGATGAGCGACGCGCCGCCATCATGGAGATGCTTGAACATAACGCCTCGGTGCAAGTAGCAGAAATCGCCCAGACCTTTGGCGTGTCCTCCGTTACCGCCCGCGCCGACCTAGACGCGCTCGCCGAGTCCGGCAAGCTGCGCCGCACGCATGGCGGCGCCGTGTCGCTCCAGAAGCGACTGACCGTATCCACCCAGGATCGCCGCATCAACGTCAATGTCGCCGCCAAGCAGGCCATTGCCCAAAGCGCTATCAGGCTTGTTAACGACGGCGACACGGTGCTTGTCGACTCCGGCACCACGGCACTCGAGTTCGTTCGGCTCCTCGACCAGCGCGATGGCATCACCGTCATCACGGCCGACATTACCATTGCCGATTACATCGACGAGAGCATGCCCTCAGTCGATGTCGTCATGCTGGGCGGGGCACTGCGCAAAGGCCATCGCTATCTGTACGGCCCACTTACCATGCAGGCGCTCCAAATGGTCCATGCCGATCTGGCCGTCATGTGCCCTGGCGCTTTCGTTCCCGGCTGCGGCTTTACGACCGACTTTCCGCAGATGGCCGAGACCAAAGCGGCTATGGTCGGTGCTGCTCGTCAAAGTGTCGCCCTCATGGACGCCAGTAAGGTCAACGGACGTGGCATGTACCGCTTTGCCGAGCTGACCGACGTCAACGCCATCGTGATGGACCGTGACCCCGATCACGCCGTCGCCACCTCAATCGCCGAAATCGTCGACAACGCCCGCCCAAATCTCCTCATCGCCGGCGCTTAAACAAAAACCACCACAAAGGTTCACCGTCCCCTTTGTGGTGGTTTGAGCGTTAAACGTGAACGTATCGCTACTTGGAGAGCTCGTCAGCGAGGGCCTCGATCTGAGCGCGCGAGGCGTCGTTGAGCGAACCCAGGACGGTCACCTTGTTCTGCGTCAGGGTGATGTCCTTCATACCCTCGAGCTCCTTGGTCATAATCTTGGCAGCTGCGGGCGCCCAGGAGCCGCCCTCGACGAGCGCCACCGTACGGTTCTGGTAGGCATGCTCGGCAAGCGTATGGATAAAGGTGCTCATGAATGGGAAGATCTCGCCCTGATAGGTAATGGAAGCGAGTACCAGACGGTCATAGCGGAACGCGTCCTCAACGGCCTCGGCCATGTCGTCGCGAGCCAAGTCAAAGACGGAAACCTTCTGGCCGCGAGCCTCGAGCGCAGATGCAAGCTCCTCAACGGCAGCCTTCAGATGGCCGTAGACGCTCGCGTAGGCAATGGTGATGCCCTCGTCCTCGGGCTGATAGCTCGACCAGGTGTTGTAGGTGTCGAGGTAGTAGCCCAGGTTCTCGGTCAGCACGGGGCCATGAAGCGGGCAGATGATCTGGATGTCCAAATCGGCGGCCTTCTTGAGCACGGCCTGCACAAACTTGCCGAACTTGCCCACGATGCCAAAGTAGTAACGGCGCGCCTCGCAGGCCCACCCTTCCGGATCCTCGATGTCGTTGGCGCCAAACTTGCCAAAGCCGTCGGCACTAAAGAGCACCTTGTCGGTAGCCTCGTAGGAGAAGAGTACCTCGGGCCAGTGAACGTTGGGGGCGCCGACAAAGGTCAGGCTGTGGCCACCCAGATCAAGCACGTCGCCCTCTTTGACAACCATCTTGCGCTCGGGGAAGTCGGTGCCAAAGTAGTTGACCATCATGCGGAAGGCGCCCATGCTTGCCACAATCTGCGCCTGGGGATAGCGCTCCATAAAGGCGGCGATGCCGGCGGAGTGATCGGGCTCCATGTGATGGATGACCAGGTAGTCGGGCGTGCGGCCGTCGAGTACGGTCTCGAGGTTGCCGAGCCACTCGTCGACAAATCCGCCATCGACCGAATCGGCGACAGCGATCTTCTCGCCCAAGATAACGTAGCTGTTGTATGCCATACCGTTCTCGGACACGTCGTACTGGCCCTCGAACAGGTCGATGTCATGATCGTCAACGCCAATGTAGCGGATATCCTTGGTGATCTCCATCAGGCAAAGCCTCCTAGATAGACAAATGAACCCGTCTATCATAGCACTCGCCTTCATAGTCACGGCTATCTGCCGGCATCCTTACCGATTGTTATTGATATGCAACGCCGAGCCGTTGACCTGCGAAAACTATGCGCGCGGCGCTGCCGTGGTGTGTCGAACGATGAGCTGACCGGGAATACGAATGGCGACGGTTTTGTCCGATGCCCCCGCCTCGGGAACCGCATGCTCGAACACCTCGCGCCCACGCTGATGCAAGTCGAATCGAACGGTCGTGAGCTCGTTGTGTGCTACAAAATCATCGAGCGAATCATCGACGCCCACCACGCTCACGTCCTCGGGCACGCGCAAGCCGCTATCGCGCAGCGCGGCGATGGCACCGTTTGCCATCTGGTCGTTTGCCGCGTAAATCGCCGTCATGGTGCGGTCGTGCTCGGCCAGATATCTGCCGGCCTCGTAACCGCTGTTGGCAGACCAATCGCCCTCGAGCGGCGCCTGCGGCTTAATGTGTTTACGCTCGAGCGCATCCTGCCAACCGGCGCGACGAAATTGCTCGTCAACCGAGAACGACGGGCCACCAATATAGCGAATCCGCTCGTGTCCCAGCTCAAACAGGTGATCCATAAGCAATAGCGAGCAGCCGTAATGGTCGGAATCGACCGTGGTCACGCGCGGATGCGCGTACATGGTAACGATGACCGTGCCAATGCCCGGCAGTGGATCAAACGTCTCAAAATCGGGCGCCATGCGACTCATGCCGATGATGATACCGTCCACGGGCAGCGCGGCCATACGACGCGTGGCCTCGGCAAGCGAAAACTCCTCGGTCTTGGACATCTCGACCAGCGTGATGGCGCAATTATGCTCGCGAGCAGCACTGGCGATGCCGTCGATCATTGAAAGGTTGCCAAACTTGGTGACATCGTTGACGCACAGCCCGACCGAATGGTAACGGCCGTCACGCAGCGAGCGACCGGCATAACTCGGACGAAAGCCAAGCTCTTGCATAGCGGCCTGCACGCGCCGGCGCGTCTGTTCGTTAACGTTGGGCAAGCCGTTGGCGACGCGCGAAACCGTCTGCTGCGAAACGCCAGCAGCGCGGGCGACGTCGGCCATGGAGACCGGACGCGAACTGGTATCGTTGGACGGGCGCCTTGCCACAGGATCACCTTCACCCTTGAGAGATCTGAATAGCGTGAATGCCGGCCCGGGCAGAAATACATCCCGCGCCGAGGCCCGCTATCGTCGGACGCATGTTAACGTACTCTACTTTTTCTATCTGCATCTCTTCTGCTTTATAAGTCCATACGGCAGTACCGTTCACGGCTGAATTTCTACCGATTACCAGATTCTCAAAAAGTGATAAGTGTTGTGTTATGAGTACGTTAACATAGCCCGTAACGTGCGGCATCGTAGATGCTGAGTTTATGCCGCTTCAAATTGTTAACGTACTCACTACGACGGAAAACTCGTCAGTATGCGCCAAGGAAAGGACCCTCATGACCACCCCCGACGAAAAGACACTCGCCACGCTCACCAAGCTGTTTGAGGAGGAGTTTGGCCCCATCGGCGATCGCCAGGTGCTCTATGTGCACGCGCCCGGCCGCTCCGAGATCAGCGGCAACCACACCGACCACGAGGGTGGCCACGTTATCGCCGGCTCGCTCGATGTCGCCGTTGACGGCATCGCCGTGGCAACCGATTCCAACAAGGTTCGCGTAGCCGACGAGGGCTATCCTACGTTTGAGATCACGCTCGACACGCTGGATGTCCAGGAGTCCGAGAAGGGCACGTCCGCAAGCCTCGTGCGCGGTATGGCCCACGAAATCGCTGCTCTGGGCGTTGAGCCCCAGGGCTTCGACTTTGCCTTTACCTGCTCCGTCCCCTCGGGCGGCGGCCTTTCCAGCTCTGCCGCCGTCGAGGCCGCGTACGGCCGTGCCATGGAGACGCTCTGGGGCGCGCCCGCCATTGAGCCCGTCACGCTCGCTCAGATGAGCCAGCGAACCGAGAACAACTACTACGGCAAGCCCTGCGGTCTTATGGACCAAGCCGCCGTGTGCCTGGGCGGCCTCGCCTACATGGACTTTGAGGACCAGGCTCAGCCTAAAACCCAGAAGCTCGAGCTCAACTTTGAGGATCACGGCTATGCGCTCGTGCTCGTTAAGGTCGGCGCCGACCACGTGGCAGCTACCGACGACTACGCCGCCGTTCCGCGCGAGATGCAGGACGTCGCCGCCGAGTTTGGCAAGGCACGCCTGTGCGAGGTCGACGTTGCCGACTTTGACGCCAAGCTCCCCGAGCTGCGCGCCAAGCTGGGCGACCGCGCTTGCCTGCGCGCCGTTCACTACTGGTACGAGAACGGCCTGGTCGACAAGCGCTGGGCAGCCCTGAACGCTGGCGACATTGACCAGTTCCTGGTCCTGACGCGCGAGTCCGGCGCCAGCTCTGCCATGTACCTGCAGAATGTTGTTGCCAAGCTGGGTTCCGAGCAGCCTTCCATGTATGCCCTGGCGCTGGCCGAGCACGTGCTCGACGGCCGCGGCGCCGTTCGCATTCACGGTGGCGGCTTTGGTGGCACCATCCAGGCCTTCGTGCCGCTCGATCTGGTCGACACCTTCATTGCCAAGATGAACGGCTGGCTGGGCGAGGGCTCTGCCCGTCACTACGCCATCTCTGACAAGGGGGCTTACGCGGCATGGCTGTAATGACTGACGTGCGAGAGGCCGCGCAGAACCTGATCGAGTACGCCATCCACCGATCGATGATCGGCCAGGACGACCGGATCTGGGCATACAACACCATTTTGGAGTGCATCGGCGCCACGGGTCCCGCACTCGATATGGCCTGGGCGCTCCAGGTTGAGAAACTCTCGCTCTTGCACCCCAATACCCTGCCCGACTTTGATCTTGAAGGCACGCTTGCCGCGCTTTCCGAGGCCGCCGTTACCAACGGTGCCGCCGAGGACACGGCGTCAGGCCGCGACCGCATCGCCATGCGCATCATGGGTGCGCTCATGCCGAGGCCTTCGGTTGTAAACGAGGAGTTCAACGGACGCATGGGCGTCAACGAGCCCCGCGCCGCAACCGACTGGTTCTACGGCCTGTGCTGCGACGCCGGCTACGTGCGCCGTGCCGCCATCGCGCGCAACATCAAATGGAGCACCCCCACCAACTGGGGCGATCTTGAGATCACCATCAACCTGTCCAAGCCCGAGAAGGACCCACGCGATATCGCCGCGGCTGGTGCCGCAAAGAACACGGGCGAGAAGTATCCCGCCTGCCAGCTCTGCATCGAAAACGAGGGCTATCCCGGACGCTCCGCCGCAGCCGACGGCGGCGCTCACCCCGCTCGCCAAAACCTGCGCATTATCCCCATCCAGCTCAACGGCGAGCGCTGGGGCTTCCAGTACAGCCCGTACGCGTACTTTAACGAGCATTGCATTGCCATGAGCTCCGAGCATCGTCCGATGCACGTCGACCGCAAGGGCTTGACCTGCCTGCTCGACTTTGTGGACCTGTTCCCGCATTACTTCATCGGCTCCAACGCCGACCTGCCCATCGTGGGCGGCTCGATCTTGTCGCACGACCACTTCCAGGGCGGCGCGCACGAGTTCCCCATGATGCATGCCGCCGAGGTCTCGCAGTTTAGCGTGCCCGGCTTTGACGGCGTTACGGGCGCCGTGTTGCAGTGGCCGCTTTCGGTGCTGCGCCTGCGCTCGCACGACCGTGCTCAGTTGCTCGACGCCGCCGAGAAGATTATCCTCGCCTGGCGCGAGTGGACCGATGAGTCGGTGGGCGTCATCGCGCACACGGCCGACGGCGTGGCGCACAACACCGTGACGCCGGTCATCCGCCGCGTCGACTCCCGCGGCAATGCCGGCGGCGAGACTTACGAGGCCTACCTGGCGCTTCGCTGCAACATCACGACCGACGAGCACCCGCTGGGCGTGTTCCACCCGCATGCCGAGTTTCACCATATTAAGAAGGAGAACATCGGCCTGATCGAGGTTATGGGCCTGGCTATTCTTCCGCCGCGCCTGGTTCCCGAGCTCGGCGCTGTCCGCGAGCACCTGCTGGCAGCCAAAGCCGATACCAGCTACGACCTTGCCAGTGCGCTCGAGGGCGACGACCTTTGCCGCAGCCATGCCGCGTGGGCCGAGGACGTCTATGCCCGCCGCGCCGACGAGCTTACGGCGGACAACGCCATCGACATCCTGCACGAGGAGGTCGGCGTGGTGTTTGGCCACGTGCTCGACAACGCCGGCGTCTTTAAGTGGGACGAAGCCGGCCGCGCCGCCCAGCAGCGCTTTATCGACTCACTGTAATGATCCCTTGGAGACGGAGGAAAACGGACTATTTCGTCTTCAAGACAACGGCGCCCGCCGGCAACATCGCCGACGGGCGCCGTTTTTGAGTGTAGCCATTGGGGACGTTCTTAAACGACCAGTCATTAAAGAGCGTCCCCAATGACTACGTCGATGTTTTGGCAACGACAGCGAAAACCCGCCAGAGCGAGCAAGGTGCCTTGAAACAAGGCGGCATTGACCTTCTGGTCATGCCGCCGCAGTTGAAAGGCAGATTGCCGCTCTGGCGGGCTTGCAGCGTCGGCTGGTTGCGCGGTTTGGTAAAACCGCGTAACTCTACAGTTCAGTCACGACAACGTTGTTGAAGATTTCATCCCAGCGCTCCATGACCAGGTGGCCGGTCTTGGGATCCATGGCGTTGAGCTTACCGCAGGTATTGGCGGTCTTGAGCACCGTGACGTCGTCGGCACCAGCAGCAATGGCATGCGCAAAACCGGCGATGGTCGAGTCGCCGGAACCCGTTGCGTTCACAGCCGCAATCGCGGGCGTCTTGGCGCGGAACGCGCGACCCTCATGGAAGCCCACCGAACCGGCAGCGCCCATCGAAACGACAACCCAGGGAATACCGGCAAAACGGCCATCGGCAGCAAGCGCCTTGCGCAGGGCATCGACATCATCGGTCGTAAAGGACGTGCCCAGCAGGCCGTTAATCTCGGTCAGGTTGGGTTTTACGAGCTCAGGCTTAGCGTCGGACTCCAGCGCAGCCTCCAGCGATGCACCCGAGGTGTCGAGCAGCACCTTGGCGCCCGCCTCCTCGGCGATCTTGACGAGCTCGGCATAGTAGCCAGCATCGACGCCACGCGGCAGCGAGCCCGAAAGCGTCACAACATCCGCCTTCGCTGCAAGCTCGGCGAACTTAGCCGTAAAGGCCTCGAGCTCGGCGGGAGCGATCTGCGGGCCGCTCTCCAGCAGCTCGGTCTGATTGCCCTCGTGCAGGATATTCAGGCAAATGCGCGTCTCACCGGCGATGGGCACAAAGTCGTTCTTGACGCCGTCGACATCCATAAGCTCGGCCATATAGGCACCCATGTGGCCGCCGAGCAGGCCGGTCGCGAGCACATCGTCGCCCAACTGCAGCAGCACACGGCTCACGTTGAGGCCCTTGCCGCCAGCGGTCTTTTCAGGCGTCACGCGGTTCACGTCGTCGATGATCAGCTTGTCGAGTTGATAGCGCGTATCGATCGACGGGTTCATGGTAACGGTCAGAATCATGTTGAACTCCTGTTTCCGGGGCACGACACGCGCGGCCCCAAACATACGATAACTCGTTAAAGGATCTCGATCTCAAAGCCGCGGATGACGGTCTCCCCTGGCTTGGCCACCAGGCAGCCACGCTTGTGCTCCAGAATATCGTCCTCGTCGGAGCAGGTGGACAGACCACCCCACGGCTCAACTGCCACAAAGTCGCCCTCGGGCTTGCTCCACACAATCAGGTACGGCATATCGGGGAACGTCAGGCGCACGCCCTTGTCCTCGGTTTTCTTGGTCAGCGTAACCACGCGGCTCTCGAGCACGTCAAAGATGGTCTCCGCGAAGTCGAAGAGTTCGTGGGTAAGCGGCAGGTTCTGGCCGATCATGGGGTTCTTGCTGCGATGCTCAACATCAATCAGGCCCGTCGAGGGAACGGCGGTACAGAGCTCGGTGGCCTCGCACCGCTCAAAACGAAGCTCATAGTCGTCATAGGACTCGCCCTCGTCGAGCGGGCACTTAAAGCCGGGGTGACCCCCCACAAAGAACGGCATGTCCTCGGTGCCCTCATTGGTCACCTCGTACGACACGGCCACCTTTTCCGAATCGATCGTGTAACGAGCAACGATCTTAAACGGATACGGGTACTGCTCGAGCAACTCGGCATGGTCGGCAGAGCTTAGGCTCAGCGCAACCATGTTGTCGCCCTGCTCCTCGAGCTTCCACTCCTGTTTGCGCGCAAAGCCGTGGCGAGCGAGCTTGACCTCGCGGCCGCCCATGGTCATCGCGCGGCCGTCACGAAGGCCACCGCAGATCGGGAAGCAAATGGGTGCCTGGCCCGACCAGACCGAAGGATCGCCCTGCCACAGGTACTCGCGACCGCTGGCTTTAATCGAAGTGAACGATCCGCCAGCCGTGCTCAGCGCCACACGAATAGAACCGTTATCAAGAACAAACTCCATAGGAGCCTTCCCTTTCTTACGACAGCCCGCCAAGTCAATAGGGCTGATAGAAAACCGGCCCGCGCCCCCTCACAGAAACGCGAGCCGTCAATTGAAAAGCTACAGGATGCCGGGGGCCGTCAGGAGCGAAGCACTCAAGCCACGCAAGCAAACGTGTTATCGGAGCAACTTGCCATACCAGAACGCTTCGCAACAACAGCGGTAACCCCACAGGTCACTCAGACATCAGCGAGAAGCCAGCTGGCGAGGCAAGGTGCCGTGAAGCGAGACGGCATTGACCTTCTGGTCATGCCGTCGAAGCTGAGCGGCAGATTGCCCGCCAGATGGCTTCGCAGCGTCGACCGGTCCGGCGTTTGTTAAAACGCCGGAACCCCCTTAGTCGTGGTATTCGCCGCGGTCCCACTTCTCGAGGAACTCGTCAAAGAAGTGCGGGTCGGCCTGAGCCTCGGCGTCGGCCTTATTGCAAGCGTCAATCTTGGCGATCAGGGCGTCGTGCTCGGGAGTCTTCTCGTAGGGCTCCTCCAGGAAGGCAAGCATAATGTCGGCCATCAGGAACTCACCGGTGATCTTACCGCCAAAGCCCACGATGTTGGCGTTGAGCTCGCGACGGGCATACAGGGCAGAGGTCATGTCGCGAACCAGGGCGCAGCGAGCGCCGGGAACCTTGTTGACGGCGTTGGTGATGCCGATGCCGGTGCCGCACAGGGCCACGCCAAAGTCGGCCTTGCCGCTGGCAACAGCCTCGCCCACGGCCTTACCATAGATGGGATAGTGCGTACGGGTGTGGCTGTAGGTGCCGCAGTCGAGCACCTTGTAGCCAGCCTGCTCCAGGCGGTCGGCCAGATAGATCTTCTCGTCCGTAACGATATGGTCGCAACCGATTGCGATGGTCTTCTTCATCAGAACGTCCTTTCGTCTGAATTCACAAGTTGAGGTAGAAGTTCGAGTTCTCGGTGGCTCTCGTTAGGCCATCTTGTTGAGCATGTCGACACGGATCTGGTGACGGCCGCCGGCGTACTGAGCGCGCAGGAACTCGCGGGCGATCTTCTTGGCGACCTCGGTGCCCACAACGCCCGGGCCCATGGTGACCATGCGCGAGCCGTTGTGCTCGCGGGTCATGTAGGCGGAACGCTCGTCGGAAATGTTGGCGACGACCATGCCCTTGATCTTGACGGCGGCCATATAGGAGCCGACGCCGTACTTATCGAATGCGAAGCCCTGGGAATCCTTGTGCTCCAGCAGGTCCTTGGCAACGGCGGTCGCGGAATCGACAAAGTCCGCAGCAGGGGTCTCGGAATAGTCGACGACCTCGTGACCGTCGGCGATGAGCATCTCCTTGATGGACTCCTTCATCGACATACCGTCGGCATCGGAAGCGATTACAACCCTCATGACATCCTCCTTGAGAGATACGCAGGTGCGTAGTTTCTGTTTGGAAGTGTTGAATCGCGCTCAGGTCCGGGCATCTGAATGTGCGGTTCTTCACTGTTCATGTTTATTTGAACACATTCGAACATCGGGTGCAACCATTATTTGTTTATCTTTGTTCTTTTTTGAACAAATACCGTTCACGGTTGATTGCCGACCGTTTGAGCCCGGCGCAGACGTAGCGACCATGTGTTCAACAGACAAAAGGGCGGCCGAGAACGTGTCTCGGCCGCCCTTCTTACGGTTGATCTTCCAAAGATCGCTTTGCCGCCTACTCAGACTGCCCACTCTTCTTGGCATGTTTGGACGGAGCGCTCAAGAAACGACCCGTCAGATAGTTCGCGGGACCGGAGACATCAATCCCCAGCAGCACGTGTCCTAGCCATAGGAACGCCACGAGCACCAGTAGAGGAATCACGCACGAGGTCACGATCATCACGATGACGCCTTCGATGAGGTCGGTCACCTGCTGCACGATCTTGTCGGTCATCTGCTTGGCACCGCTGGTCACCGACGTGACCAGGCTCGAGGCCCCGTCAGTCAACTGCTCGAGCACGTTTTTGGACTCCGTGGTCTCGGACTTTTTCTTGCTCGATTTTGTGCTGGTCTCGGTCGACTTCTCCGCGGTATCGGTCTTTTCCGCAGCGTCCGCTGCCTTTTGCTCGGCCTGTTCAATGCTGACGCGATATGTCTCATCGACCTTTTGCGATACCCATACGCTCGCGGGCACAAGCGCCATGCCGATCACGGCAACCACCAGCACGCGCGTCGCCACACGGCGCAGGACAGCGCTCGTGCTCCAGCGCCCATGAACGCCAAGCGACACCGCAAAGAGCACCAACGCAAACGGGATTAAGATGCCCAAGCCAACCGACCACAAAATCGTGAGCAAATATTTCTCGAGGTAGAGCACGGCGAGCACGATGCCCAGGTTACCCGAAAGCTGCGCGAGCTGCTCGGCGACCGGCGTTCCCGTATCACCAGGCAGCGCGGTAATGCCCGCAGACAGCGCCACGCACGAGGTCGTGAGCGCCAGTACGTTACCTTTCTTTTGGTCGATAACCTCGATGGTGGAGTCCCAAGTTTTGGTATCGGCGAAATGCGGACGAGCTACAAAGCCCGACAGCAACGCCAGCACCACGAGCGCAACAATAAAGCCAATCTGCAGCTTTTTGTTTGCGCACACGACATCGGACAGGCTGGGCTGCAGCTCGGTTACCGTCGTGTGCTCGGTTATCTGGACAGGACGCCCATGAGCCATCTCGTGCGCGCCTCTTTTTTGTATTGACCCGTTATCCGGCATTTGGATACCTCCTCAGTCCGGCGTTTAATGCGAAAGGAAGTATACCCACCGAGCAAAAATCGAACGGGAGGACCAACGGAGCGCAACAAGACTGTCCCCAATGACTATTTCGGGATGAGTTGCGGTGGAATAGGGATTGTTTTGCGCCCGCCGGCCCCTATTCAGTCCCTATTTCACCGCAACCAAGACAGATGGGATACAGAAAAAGCCCTGCCGCAGGTAGCGGCAGGGCTTTTGGAAGGGGACGAGTTGTGCAGACTCGTTAGGCGAGCTTAGCCTCGAGTGCGGCGATGCGCTTATAGGCATCGATGGTAAAGCGGGTCTGCTTCTCCAGGATCATGGTGGTCATGAGGGTGTCCTGAGCGTGGGCCATGATGAAGGTCATCTCCATCTCGCCGCCGCCGGCCTCCTGCGAAAGCAGCTTGGTCTGCGTGTCGTGGGCGCCAATGAGTGCATCGCTCGCATCCTTGTGCAGCTGTTCGGCCTTCTCAAAATCACCCTCGCGAGCAGCATCGAGCGCTGCAAGCAGATCAGTCTGGGCGTCACCCGCGTATGCGACGATCTCGAATCCAACCATCGAGATTTCTTCTTTGGTTGCCATATTGCGTTCCTTTCACATATGAACCAATGGAGAGCATCGCGTCCGGGCATACGCGCTGCGTTGTGTATGACAGAAACATTAACATTCAAACAAAACAGAACAATGCAAAACGCAATTTCGAGCTATGAACGGTCGATTTTCGCCCGTGAACGGTTTTTAAACCAATGCGAACAATATCGAACACAATTAGTGGCAACCCAAACAGGTCCACACCCTAGCGTACATCGCGTACCGTATCACCCTCTACGAGCATGCCGGGGATCAGCATGTGCTCCACGCCAGACGCACCCCCCTCGGCGCCGGCAATCTTGTCGACAGCCCACATGCCGACGCGCTTGTTGTCAAAGCGCACCGTGGTCAGGCGACGGTCGGGCACGATGTCGCCCAGACTATCGTCAACACCCACTACGCTCACGTCCTGGGGCACGCGCTTCCCGCGCGACTCGAGCCCGCGAATGCAGCCGTAGGCCATGGCATCGTTGGAAGCATAGATGGCGGTACAGGTCGGATCGTCCGCTAGAGCCTGACCGGCAGCATATCCGCTCTGTGCCGTCCAATCGCCACGGACGAGTCGCGGCGGCTCAATACCATGTGCGCGCAGTGTCTCACGCCAGCCTTCCTCGCGCTGCATGCCCGAAAGCGAGCGCTCGGGGCATGAGATAAAGTGCACGGTCTTGTGCCCCTGCACCAGCAAGTACTCGACCACCTGGCGCGAGCAATCGAACTGGTCGTTATCGACCGTTGAACAGAGCGGGTGCTCCAGCATGGTAACGAGCACCGTCTGCATACCGGGCAGCGGCTCGAAGGTGCCAAAGTCCGCCGGCATGCGATTCATGATCACAACCATGCCATCCACCGGAAGTGCGCTCATGCGCGACGATGCACTCTCGAGGGTATACGGATGCCCGTCTACTTTAGTTAGGGTGATGGCATAGCCGTGTTTGTCGGCCGCAGCGGTAAAGCCCTCCATACGGTCGAGGTTGCCGGTGCCGGTAATGTTGAACATGGCGACACCGACAGTCTTAAACTTGCCGCGGCGCAGCGATCGACCGGCAAAATTGGGGCGATACCCCAGCTCGCGCATGGCGGCACGCACGCGCTCCTTGGTCTCGGGGCGCACGCTGGGCGAATCGTGCACCGTACGCGAGACTGTCTGCTCCGAGACGCCCGCGAGACGCGCCACGTCCTTAACGGAAACCGATTTTTTAACAGCGGCCATAGGTCGATCTTTCTATGTCAACGATGCCATTGGTGGCACCCTACGCAGTCAAATGAAACGTCTTTAAGTATATCTAACGCCTCCTCCGCCATACGCTCACCACCCAAAACCTACCGTTCACCGACATTTTTGCTTCCCCGAACGGCTTTTGTAGTCCAAATGTTAACGTTGCCATTGTGCAAACACAGAGCCACCGGGCGGCTCAAACGTTTACGCATAAGGAATCGACGGTTCGCAGGCACAGGAACCATCAGTTCGCGTCTTTTTTTGTGTCGCAAAATGGCAACGTCAACATTTTGGCAACCGAACGCCAAAAGTTACCATCGTTGCTAACCCACCGACTCTTAGGAGCATTGCATGGAGCAACTCATCGCCATCATCGAAAAGGGCCAACCCTTTTTCAACGCGATCGCCCGCAACAAGTACCTCAAGGCGATCCGCGACGGCTTTATCTCCGTCATCCCCATCATCATCTTCTCGTCCATCTTCTGCCTGGTAGCCTCGGTCCCCAACATCTGGGGTTTCTACTGGCCCGATGACATCAACAACGCCCTGTGGAAGTGTTACAACTACTCCATGGGCATCCTGGCCATCGCCTGCGCCGCCACCACGGCCAAGCACTTCGCCGACGCCCAGAACCGTGATCTGCCCAAGAACAACCAGATCAACTTTATCTCGTGCATGTGCGCGGCCATCATCGGCTTCTTGCTCCTTTCGAGCGACACGATCGCCACGGACGCCGCCAGCGGCTTCAACACCACCTACCTTGGTTCCAAGGGCTTGCTGACCGCCTTCATCGCTGCGTTTGTGACCGGCATCATCTACAAGTTCTTTATCAAGCGCAACATCACCGTCAAGATGCCCGAGCAGGTTCCGCCCAACATCTCGCAGACCTTTAAGGACATCATCCCCTTCTCCGTCTGCATCACCGTCTTTTGGGTCTTTGACATCGCCTTCCGCGCTGCCTTTGGCTTCTGCTTTGCCCAGGGCGTCATCCAGGTGTTCCAGCCCCTGTTCACCGCCGCCGACGGCTATATCGGCCTCGCTGTGATCTACGGCGCTATGAGCCTCTTCTGGTTCGTCGGCGTCCACGGCCCCTCGATCGTCGAGCCCGCCATCGCCGCCGCCCTCGTTGCCAACATGACCGACAACCTCGCTGCATTCCAGGCCGGCGAGCACGCCACCGCCGTCCTGACGCAGGGAGCCCAGTACTTCGTCGTCTGCATGGGCGGCACCGGCGCCACGCTCGTCCTGGTCTTTATGTTCTGCTTCCTGGCCAAGTCCCAGGAGATGCGCGCCGTCGGTAAGGCCGCCATCGTTCCTGTGTGTTTTGCCGTCAACGAGCCGCTGCTGTTCGCCGCACCTATCGTGCTCAATCCCGTCTTCTATGTCCCGTTTGTCTTTGCCCCGATCGCCAACATCTGGATCCTCAAGGTCTTTATCGACTTCTTGGGCATGAACGGCTTTATGTACACCCTGCCCTGGACCGTCCCCGGCCCCATCGGCACCATCATGGGCCTGGGCTTCCAGCCGCTCGCCTTTGTGATGCTCGCCCTCATCCTGGTCGTCGACTTTGTCCTGTACTACCCGTTCTTCCGTGCCTATGACGCCCAGAAGTGCGCCGAGGAGGCCGAGATCTCCCAGGAGGAGCTCGCCGCCAAGAACGCCGAGAAGGCCGCCAAGCTCAACGATGCCTTCCAGGGCAAGGCTGACGCCAAGAGCGTTGCCGCCGGCGCTGCTGCCGAGGCCGTGAAGGTCGACTCCCCTGCCGCTTCTGCAGCACCCGCTGCCGAGGCAACGACCGCCAGCGACCTCAACGGCAAGCGCGTGCTCGTGCTCTGCCAGGGCGGCGGAACCTCGGGTCTGCTCGCCAACGCGCTGGCCAAGGCTGCCAAGGAGCGCGGCATCAATCTTGAGACCGCTGCCGAGGCATATGGCAACCACGTGGACATGCTCCCCGACTTTGACCTGGTCGTCCTGGCCCCGCAGGCCGCAAGCTACCTGGCCGACCTGCAGAAAGACTGCGAGCGCGTGGGCAACAAATGCGTCGCCTGCCGCGGTAAGCAGTACATTGAGCTCTCCCAGAACGGCGACAAGTCTCTCGCCTTCGTCTCCGAGCAGCTTTCGAAGTAAGTAACGCTCAGGGCCAGCCGACCATCCAAGACCGGCTGGCCCTTCGATTTAGACGATTGGATCATCATGTCCGTTAATCCTGCTAGCGTCACCAATCCGCCTGCGCAGTTTCCCGAGGACTTTGTCTTTGGCGGCGCCACTGCTGCCTACCAGGTAGAGGGCGAGACCCGCACTCACGGTAAGGGCAAGGTTGCCTGGGACGACTTCCTGGAGGCCCAGGGGCGCTTTTCCCCCGATCCCGCTTCCGACTTCTACAACCAGTACCCCGTCGATCTGGAGCTGTGCGAGGAGTTTGGCATCAACGGCATTCGCCTCTCCATTGCCTGGAGCCGCATCTTCCCCAACGGCACCGGCGAAATCAACCCCGAGGGCGTCCAGTTCTACCACGATCTCTTCGCCGAGTGCCACAAGCACCACGTTGAGCCGTTTGTCACGCTGCATCACTTCGATACGCCGCTTCCCCTCTTTGAGAAGGGTGACTTCCTCAACCGCGAGACCATCGACGCCTTTGTGGACTTTGCCACCTTCTGCTTTAAGGAGTACGCCGACCAGGTAACCTATTGGTTCACCTTTAACGAGATCTGGGCCGATGCCTCCAACACCTACATCGAGGGCACCTTCCCCGGTGGCGTCAAGGCGCATCTTGCCGAGGCCTTCCAGTGCGAGCACAACATGATGCTCGCCCACGCCAAGGCCGTGCTGGCTTTCCACAACGGCGGCTTTAAAGGCAAGATCGGCGTCATCCAGTCGCTGGAGTTTAAGTATCCGCTCAACGAGAACGACCCCGCCGACATCAAGGCCGCCAACAACGAGCACGTGCTGCAGAACCAGTTTTTGCTCGACGCTACCTTCCGCGGCGACTACGCGCCCGACACCCTCGAGTGCGCCAACCGCTTGGCCGCCATCTCGGGCGGCACCATCGAGATCCTGGACGAGGACCTCGAGATTATGCGCGAAGCAGCGCTCTACAACGACTACTTGGGCGTTAACAACTACCAGTGCCGCTTCCTCAAGGCTTACGATGGCGAGAACGACCTGCACCACAACGGTACGGGCGAGAAGGGCACCGGCCGCTGGCGCGTTAAGGGTATTGGCGAGCATGTGAACAAGCCCGGCATCCCCACCACCGACTGGGACTGGATCATCTATCCCGAGGGCCTGTTCGATCTGCTCGTCTACATTAAGCAGCGCTACCCCAACTACAAGCAGATCTTCATCACCGAGAACGGCATGGGCTACAAGGACCCCTACAAGGACGGTTTTGTGGACGACCAGCCGCGCATCGACTACATCGAGCAGCACTTGCGTTGGCTGCTCAAGGCCATGGAGGTAGGCGTCAACGTGGGCGGCTACTTCCTGTGGAGCCTGCAGGATCAGTTCTCCTGGACCAACGGCTACAACAAGCGCTACGGCTTCTTCTACGTAGACTTTGAAACCCAGAAGCGCACGCCCAAGGCAAGCGCCTACTGGTACAAGCACGTGGCGCAGACCCGTCGTCTGGACTAGTGGCTTGCAGTTGGCGTAATTGCCCTGCTCACATAACTTGTCCCCATTTCTCAGCCGGGGGCGGCACGTCACACGGCGCGCCGCCCCCGGCCTTTGTGTTTGGGCGGACCGGGAGCCGTTTGTCTCGATCTGTAACATCTAGCCGAGTTTTTTGGTCCTAGCTGTTACAGATTGAGACGAACAGGATTGCTCTTTCCGAAGAATCTAAATCTGTAACACGTAGCCCGCTTTTGACCGTCTACCTGTTACAAATCGAGACAAACGGAGTAGGACCTAACCCCGTATGTCCCTAACAGTCGAGCGTTCGACCAGCGTACTCGGCACATGAATCGCCTCGATAGACGAGCTCTCTCCAATCGCCGCCTCAAACGCAAGCTTACCGACACCGCGCAAATCAAATCGCAGCGTCGTCAGTCGATTGTGAGGAACAAGTCCCTCGAGTGCGTCGTCGATACCAACCACGCTCACGTCGTCGGGCACGGACAGGCCCGCGTTCTCGAGCGCGGCGATAACGCCCAGCGCCATCTGGTCATTTGCCGCAAGCACGGCAGTCGGCGCCTGCGACCCGCCGGCAAGCACCTCGGCCGCAATCCGCTCGCCCATGGCGTACCCACTGTCCGCACTCCAATCGCCACGCAGCATCGGAGCGGCATCGACATGAGCACGACCCAGCGTATCGCGCCAACCGGCCTCACGAAAACGCGAGGAAATCGAGTTTTCCGGACCCGCCACAAACCGCATATTCGAGTGACCATGTTCCAGCAGATAATTGGTCAACAGCTCGCACGAACCATACTGGTCGGAGTCGATCGTCGTGCAGCGCGGATGCGCATACATGGACAGGATGACCGTTCGCACTCCCGGCTGGGGAACAAACTCCTCAAAATCGGGAGCCATGCGGTTCATGTTGAGAATCATGCCGTCGACGGGTCGCTCGACCATGCGGCGCGAGGCATCGGCAAGTGTATAGGGCTTGTCGCCGCCCATCTCGATCATAGTGACGGCAAAATCGTGCTCGCGCGCCGCTTGCATGATACCCTCGAGCGTCGCCAGGTTACCGACACGTGTGATGTTGTACATGCACAGGCCAATAGAACGATACGACCCGCCGCGCAACGCCGCTCCAGCAAAATTGGGACGAAAGCCCAGCTCTTCCATGGCGGCCAGCACACGCTTGCGCGTCTTTTCCGTCACGTTGGGCATACCGTTGACCACGCGAGACACAGTCTGGCGGCTCACGCCAGCGAGCGCCGCAACTTCTGCCGCGCTCGCCGAATGACCATTCCTTGTCTGCTGAGCCATGCCTTCCACGCTAACCTGCTTCCCAACTATTCCCCGCGCCCATGGCGCATCGTACATACATTGATAACGTGCTCATGATACCCGAGCCATATACCACAACATGAAAACTTCTGTCAATCAAAACCGCTTACCGAACAAATACAACCGTTCGCGGCTGTTTGAAGTTGTTTTGTTTCTATACATCCCAGCCGGATGTTAACGTGCTCATTGTCAAATGTTCACGTGCTCATTTTGGTTCTAATCATTTTAAGATAGTGTTTATCGGGCTTTTTCACCGCTGAACGCTAACCAGGGAGCCTCCTGAGCGCAAACGCACAATATCGAACAGCGAGACGAGAGGGTGTATGCATATGTCTTTGCTAAACCGCGTACAGCAGCTGCCGAAGGGCTTTGTTTGGGGCGCCGCAACCGCCGCGTACCAAACGGAAGGTTCCACGAAGGTGGCAGGCAAGGGTAAGACCATGTGGGACGATTACCTTGTCGCCCAGGGTCGCTTTTTGCCCGACCCGGCCAGTGATTTCTACAACCGCTACGAGGAGGATATCCGCCTTTCTGCCGAGCATGGACTCAACGCCATCCGTGTGTCCATCGCCTGGACCCGCATCTTCCCCAACGGCGACGATGCCGAGCCCCTCGCCGAGGGCGTTAAGCACTACCACGAGCTGTTCGCCTGCTGCAAAAAGTATGGCGTCGAGCCCTATGTGTCCCTGCATCACTTTGACTCCCCCGCCGCCCTGTTCAACCAGGGCGACTGGCTCAACCGCAAGACCGTCGACGCCTATGTGCGCTATGCCGAGTTCTGCTTCCGCGAGTTCCGCGAGGTCAAGAATTGGTTCACCATCAACGAGCTCATCAGCCTCTCGCACTCCCAATACATCCAAGGCAACTTCCCGCCCAACCATCACTTTGATGTGACGAGCGGCATCCAGAGCCAGCACAACGAGCTCGTTGCCCACGCCCGCGCCGTCAACCTGTATAAGGATCTTGACGAGACCGAGCACCTGGGCGGACGCATTGGCATGGTCAACGTCCTGACGCCGGCATATCCTGCCACAGACTCGCCCGCCGACCAGCACGCCGCCGACCTGTACAACGCCTTCTACACCGACTTCATCATGGACGGCGCCTTCCTGGGTCACTACTCCGCGCGCACCCTCTCACTCATCAACGAGATTCTGCGTGCCAACAACGCCACGCTTACGGTTGAGGACAGCGACATGGAGGAGCTCGCCAAGGCGGCGCCCCGCAACGATATGTTCGGCCTCAACTACTATCAGTCGGCGTTTATCGCCGCCTACGATGGCGAGTCCACCAACAGCTTTAACGGCACCGGAGACAAGGGCACCTCGTGCTTTAAGTTTAAGGGCGTCGGGCAGCAGGTCGATATGCCGGGTATCCCCACCACCGACTGGGATTGGCTCATCTACCCGCAAGGCCTCTACGACACGCTCAAGCACATCAGCGCCACCTATCCCAACCTCCCCGTCATCTATATCACCGAAAACGGCCTGGGCCACAAGGACCCCGAGCCCGACGCAAACGGCATCGTCGCCGATCCCGAGCGCATCGACTTTGTCGACCAGCACATGGAGAAGGTGCTCCAGGCGCGTGCCGAGGGCGTCGACGTCCAGGGCTACTTTATCTGGAGCCTGCAGGACCAGTTCTCGTGGGCCAATGGCTATAACAAGCGCTACGGCCTGTTCTACATCGACTTCGACACGCAAAAACGCTACATCAAGCAGTCGGCACTCTGGTACAAGGAGCTCGCCGACACTATGGCGGACGCGCAGTAGCGCATCGCCTCGCTTTCCCCCGAGGGGGAGCGGCCCCATGCGATACAAACCCAGCCGCTCCCCTCTCTCCCCCTGGGACCGACCCCGCCTGCACCCGGGCTTTTAGCAAGCGGGAGACCATATAGGTTTTCAACGTCCATGCCATTAAGATTTCATGCAAAGAGGAGCGTGAACTATGGAATCGATCGTTAAGTTCTTGGAGAAAGGTCAGCCGTACTTCGACAAGGTCTCTAAGAACATCTACCTTCAGGCCATTAAAGACGGCTTTTTGGCAGCAATGCCCATCATCCTGTCTTCTTCTGTCTTCCTGCTTATTTCGACCCTGCCGGGCGTTGTCGCCACGGTCGGCGGCTTTACGCTGCCCGACTGGTGGAACGTCGACGTCGTGAACTTCTGCAACAAGGTTTACAACTTCACGATGGGCGTCGTGGGCATCATGGTCGCCGGCACCACCGCAAGCGCGCTGACCGGCTCCAAGAACCGCCGCATGCCTGCCGGCAAGGCCATCAACGCCACGAGCACCATGGTCGCCGCCATGTGCGCTATGCTCATCTTGGCCGTTACCCAGACGAGTGCCAAGATCGACGGCGCCGATGTCTCGGTGTTCTTTACCGACAACATGGGCACCAAGGGCCTGCTGAGCTCCTTTGTCGCCGCATTTGCCACGGTCAACATCTATGCCTTCTGCATTAAGCGAGACATCACCATCAAGCTGCCCAAAGAAGTCCCCGGCGCCATCGCCCAGAACTTCCGCGACATCTTCGCCTTCAGCTTCTCCATCCTGTTTGTCGCCGTCATCGACGTTATCTGCCGCACCTGCTTGGCCGTCCCGTTTGCCAACGTCATCTCCACGCTGGTGAGCCCGCTGTTCGCCGCTGCCGATTCCTACGCCGGCCTCGCCCTCATCTGGTTCATGATCCCGCTGTTCTGGTTCATGGGCATCCACGGCCCCTCGGTCGTTAAGCCTGCCCTCAACGCCGCGCTGTTTGGCAACATCACCACTAACCTCGCCACGCTGCAGGCCGGCGGTCACCCCGCCCTCGCCCTGACCGAGAACTTCGGTAACTACATCGGCGAACTCGGCGGCACCGGCGCCACGTTCATTGTCCCGATCATCTTCCTGCTCTTTATGCGCTCCAAGCAGCTCAAGGCCGTCGGCAAAGCCTCTGTCGTACCCGTGATGTTCGCCGTCAACGAGCCGCTGCTGTTCGCCGCGCCCATCATCCTCAACCCGTACTTCCTGATCCCGTTCCTGTTTGCCCCCGTGGCCAACGTCCTCATTGGTAAGTTCTTCATCGACTTTTTGGGCATGAACGGCTTTATCTATGCCATGCCGTGGGCACTCCCCGGACCGATCGGCACCTTCATCGACACCAACTTCCAGCCGATCTCTCTGGTCCTGGTTGTCGTCCTGCTGGTCGTTGACTTCTTGATCTACTACCCGTTCTGCAAGGCCTACGACAACGTCCTGTGCAAGCAGGAGGCCGA
Organism: uncultured Collinsella sp.; assembly: GCA_900543015.1. Classification (GTDB taxonomy): domain Bacteria; phylum Actinomycetota; class Coriobacteriia; order Coriobacteriales; family Coriobacteriaceae; genus Collinsella. The sequence continues at coordinate 4,942 of UQPJ01000007.1, read as the reverse complement.
GACCCTGGCCGAAGAAGAGGCCGAGGAGACCAAGACCGTCAAGACCGCTGACGCCCCCGCCGTTGAGGCTCCTGTTGTCGAGACCGCTTCTGCCACTGAGGCCTCCGCAGCTCCGTCCGCCCTTAAGGGCAAGGATCTGAGGGTTCTGGTTCTGTGCGCTGGCGCCGGCACCTCTGCACTGCTCGCCAACGCGCTTAAGGAAGGCGCCGACGAGCTGGGCATCGACATTACCGCCAACGCCGGTGCCTACGGCAGTCACTACGCCATCATGGACCAGTACAACGTCATCGTCCTGGCTCCGCAGGTTCGCACCTATTACAACGAGATGAAGGCCGACACCGACCGCCTGGGCATCACGCTGCTGTCGCCCAAGGGCAAACAGTACATCGACCTCACTAAGGATCCCAAGGGTGCCGTCGCCTGGATCGAGGAAAACCTCGAGGCATAAGACGCTGACACCACCTGCCGCTCGCAGACAATAAATGGCCCGTGCATCGATGTGTGATGCGCGGGCCATTTTGTTTAGACCGCACCCGTCCTCCTGTTCATCTCAATCTGTAACATCTAGCCGAGTTTTCGGGTCCCACCTGTTACAGATTTAGACGAGCAGGCCGAGCACGTCTACGCCCGCAGATCCCGCACGCTCGCGCGCTCGACCAACACACCCGAGACGAGCGTACGGCTTCTGGAGCTCGGGGCTTCCAGACCTGCGACGACCTCGTTAAGCGCACGGATGCCCAGCTCGCGGTGGCGAAACTTCACCGACGTCAGAATCGAGTTGGGAATCGTCTTGTAGAGCTCATCGTCGAAACCGATCACGGACACGTCGTCGGGCACATTGAGCCCTTTGTCACGTAGAGCCATCATCACGCCGTTTGCCATGCAGTCGTTAGCAGCGAGGACCGCCGTGCAATCGGGCTTATCGGCAAGCACAAGGCCCGCGGCATAGCCACTATCCGCATTCCAATCGCCTTGCAGAGGCTCGGGCGGCTCAATGCCACGCGCCTCGAGTGCCGCACGCCAACCTTTCATACGGCACTGACTCGACAGCGACTCTTTCTTACCCGAAACGAAGTACACGTTCTTGTGCCCGTGATTCAAGAAGTACTCGCACGCCATGCGCGCACCACCCTCTTGATCGTCACTGACGGTAGAGCAGGTAGGATGCTCCATCGGTGTGATAATCACCGTCTTGAGGTCTTTCGGAGCCTCGAAGGTATCAAAGTCATCGACCATCTGACGCAGGTTAAAGATCATGCCATCAACAGGCAGCTGCGACATCCTACGCGCCGCATCGGCAAGGGTCATCTTTTCCCCTGCGCGCTTCTTAATCATCGTGAGCGCAAAGCCGCGTTCTTCGGCGGCATCGGCGATACCGTCGATCATGTCCACGGCACCGCCCGACAAGTGGAACAGCACGACGCCGATGCACCCGTAACGGCCCAACTTGAGCGAACGCGCGGCAAAGTTGGCTCGAAACCCGAGCGCCTCCATGGCCGAATGAACCTTATCGCGTGTCGACTCTCGCACGCTATCGGGCTCGTTAATCACGCGCGAAACCGTCTTGAGAGAAACACCAGCGGCAATCGCCACATCATTCATTGAGACATTTTTCTTGTCCATCGTTGCCACTGCTTCTCCAGTCGGTTTTACATCGCTTGTTTTTGCGTTCTAGCATACACTACCTGCCTGACTGATAAATCAACCGTTTACCGAACAATATCGACCACTCACCCGTATATCCTTGTTGCTCTTCCAAAAATGTCTTACGTTGTCATTAACGAAATGACAACGTTGTCATTTCGCAATGCCTTCCTTAAGCAGGAAGGTTTCCGGGCAGTCCTGACCATCCATCGACGACCAGTTCCATCCACATGCATCGCGCATCGAGCAACAAAGGAGCTCTATGGACGCCATCGTAAAGATGCTCGAAAAGCATCAGCCGTTCTTTGAGAAGATCTCGAGGAACATCTACCTCCAGGCCATTAAGGACGGATTCCTTGGGTGCATGCCCATCGTCCTCACCTCTTCGATCTTTCTGTTGATCGCCACCCTTCCTGGCGTAGTTGGCATCACGCTGCCCCAGCCGCTCATCGACTGGTGCAATAAGCTGTACAACTTCACCATGGGCGTCATGGGCATCATGGTTGCCGGCACCACCGCCAAGAACTTTACGGCTTCCATGAACCGTCGCATGCCCGCCGGCAAGGTGCTCAACGACGGCTCCACCATGGTGGCCGCCCAGTGCAGCATGCTGCTGCTCGCCGTTACGCAGTTCACCACCAAGTTCAACGGCTCCGAACTTTCGGTCTTCGATTGCACCAGCATGGGTACGCGCGGTCTGTTCTCGGCCTATATCGCCGCGTTCATTACCGTGTGGGTCTATAAGTTCTGCGTCTCGCGCGATCTGACCATTAAGCTGCCCAAGGAGGTCCCGGGCGCCATCGCTCAGAACTTCCGCGACATCATCCCCTTTGGCGGCGCCGTCATCATCTGCGGCATCATCGATGTCGTCGTGCGCAACCTCATGGGCGTTCCGTTCTCCGAGCTGCTTATCAAACTGCTCTCCCCGCTCTTTACCGCCGCAGAAACCTATCCTGGCCTTATCCTTATCCAGGCAGCCACCGCGTTCTTCTGGTTTATCGGCGTCCACGGCCCCTCGATCGTCCAGCCGGGCATCGACCCCATCCGTCTTGCCAACCAGGCCGAGAACCTGCAGGTTCTGCTTGCCGGTGGCCACCCCGCCCACTCCCTCACCTTTAACATGTCGCTCGTGGGTGAGTTCGGCGGCACCGGCGCCACGTTCATCGTGCCGCTTCTGCTGATTCTCTTTATGAAGTCCAAGCAGCTCAAGGCCGTCGGCAAGGCCTCGATCGTACCGGTTGCCTTTGCCGTCAACGAGCCGCTGCTCTTTGGCGCGCCGATGATCCTTAATCCCTACATGCTCATCCCCTTTGTTGCCGCCGGTTGCGTCAACGTGAGTGTTGCCAAGTTCTTTATCGATAACGTGGGCATGAACGGCTTCTCCTTCGTGGTGCCTTGGGCTACCCCTGCTCCCATCGGCATCTTCATCACCACGAACTTCCAGCTTATCGCCCTGATATTTGTCGCGATTATCATCTTGCTGGACGCCATCATCTACCTACCGTTCTTGAAGGCATACGATAAGCTGCTCTGCGACCAGGAGGCCGAGCGCGCCGCCGAGCTGGGTCTCGAGTCCAATGGTGCCGCTGCCATCGCCGCCAACGCCCCTGCGCCCGCTGTCGAGCAGGCTACCGCTTCCGTCGAGACGACCGCCGCTGCCGCCGACAGCAAGCCTGTCGCCGATCAGCCCGAGCCCGCCGCCGACGCATCCGCTAAGAAGGATGTTGACGGCCTGAAGGTCCTCGTCCTGTGCGCCGGCGCCGGCACCTCTGCCATGCTCGCCAACGCCATCAAGGAAGGTGCCGCACAGACCGGAGAGAACATCGCTTCCTCCGCAGGTGCCTATGGCCAGCACACTGCCATCATGGATCAGTACGACGTTATCGTGCTTGCCCCGCAGGTTCGTAGCTACTACAACGACATGAAGGCCGACACCGATCGTCTGGGCATTAAGCTGCTCGCTCCCCGCGGTAAGGAATATATCGACCTTACCCGCGACCCCGCTGGCGCCATCAAGTGGCTCCGCGAGAACCTCGACTAGTTCCTCCCTCTGTTGGTGCCCGGATCCCCAGTTCGGGCACCTCTCCCTATTCGTATTCCACAGAAAGGATGACTCATGACCAACCCCATGCAGTTCCCCGACGGCTTTGTGTTTGGCGGCGCCACCGCCGCTTACCAGGTTGAGGGCGAGACCCGTACGCACGGCAAGGGCAAAGTGCCCTGGGACGATTTCCTGGCTGCTCAGGGTCGCTTCTCCCCCGATCCTGCAAGCGACTTCTACAACAAATATCCGGTCGATATCGACCTGTGCCAGCGCTTCGGCATCAACGGTATTCGCGTCTCCATCGCTTGGAGCCGTATCTTCCCCAGTGGCACCGGCGAGATTAACCCCGAGGGCGTCGCCTTCTATCACGAGCTCTTTGCCACCTGCAACAAAGCTGGCGTTATCCCCTATGTCACGCTCGATCACTTCGATACGCCCGAGGCCTTCTACCAGGACGGCGGCGAGGGATTCCTGACGCGCACGACCATCGACGCCTTCGTCGAGTACGCCAAGTTCTGCTTTGCCGAGTTCACCGAGGTCAAGCATTGGTTTACCTTTAACGAGATTCCCGCGACCGCCGAGGGCAGCTTTATCGTCGGCAACTGGCCGCACGGCGAGAAGTACCGCCTGGACAAGGCCTTCCAGCTCATGCACAACATGATGGTGGCCCACGCCAAGGCTGTCGTCGCCTTCCATGAGGGCGGCTTTGAGGGCGAGATCGGCATTGTCCAGAACCTGGAGCCCAAGTATCCCCTCGACCCCAACAATGCCGCCGACTGTGAGGCAGCTCGCATGGCCGACGTCATCAACAACCGCTGGGTGCTCGACGCCACCTTCCGCGGCCACTATGCAGCCGACACCATGGAGGCTGCGACCAAGCTGGCCCATATCGCCGGCGGCGAGCTCGACGTCCGCTACGAGGACATCGCCGCGCTGACCGCCGCGCTCCCCTACAACGATTGCCTGGGTGTCAACACCTACAAGTGCCAGTTCCTGCGTGCCGCCGAGGGCGAAAACGACATCAACCACAATGGCACCGGCGACAAGGGCTCCTCGCGCTGGTTCCTCAAGGGCGTGGGCGAGTCATGCGTACGCGAAGGCGTACCCACCACCGACTGGGACTGGATCATCTATCCCGAGGGCCTCTACGACCTGCTGCTGCGCATTAAGAACGATTACCCCAACTACAAGAAGATCTACATCACCGAGAACGGCATGGGCTACAAGGACCCCTACAAGGACGGTTTTGTGGAC
>UQPJ01000006.1:0-51809 GCA_900543015.1 uncultured Collinsella sp. | reverse complement strand
TTCTGGTCATGCCGCCGAAGTTGAAAGGCAGATTGCCGCTCTGGCGGGCTCGCAGCGTCGAGGGGTTCCGGCGTTTGGCAAAACGCCGGAACAATTAGTGCTCGATCCAGCAGCGCAGGGTTTCACCGGCCTGCAGGTGACGCAGATTCTCCGCGGCGATGTCGACGACGTTGTTGAGCGTGGCTGCCAGGTGGAACCAGCCGGAGACGTGCGGCGTGATGAGCATGTTGGGCGCATCCCACAGGGGGCTTGTCGCGGGCAGCGGTTCGGGGTCGGTGACGTCGACCGCGGCGCCGGCGAGATGTCCCGACTCCAGAACGGCAACCAAGTCATCGGTGACCACAAGGTCGCCGCGGCCGCCGTTGGCAAAGAAGGCACCTGGTTTCATCGCGGCAAAGAACTCGGCGTTCGCCAGACCGCGGGTCTCGGGCGTGCTCGGCATAAAGGATGCGACGATGTCGGCCTCTGCCAGGCGCTCAGGTAGGGCGTCCATGCCGTCCATGTCCTCAAACACAATGGGGTAGACGAGTGGATGGCGCTTGATGCCGCGGACGTGCGCGCCCATGCCGCGGCAGAGCGTGGCAAAGTGACCGCCGATATCGCCCGCGCCCAGCACCAGCACGTTGGCGTTTTTGAGCGAGGTAACTGGCCCCAAATCCTCCCAGCGATGTTCGCGCTGCAAGTCGTGATAGCCGGGCAGGCGCTTCATCATGGAAAGGACCATGGCAAACATGTGCTCGCTCACGGCCTGGCCGTAGGCGCCCACCGAGCAAGACAGTTTGGCGTCGGCTGGCACGGTGCCGGCGGCCAAGTAATCGTCATAGCCCGCGGTCTGTAGTTGCAGCAGCTGGAGGTGCTCGCATGCGGTAAGTAGGGCAGGGTCTATGTTGCCCAAGATCACGTCGGCGTTGGCGACTTGTTCGCGCGTGATAGCGTCGGCGCTCGTGTAGATAAAGTCCTCGCCCGGAGCGCTCGACTCAAGAATTGCGCGATGGTGGTCGTTGACGGGCAGCAAAACCAAGATGTTCACAAGTAGTCCTTTCCGCTTGACCCGCCAAAAAGGGACAGGTTTATTTTGGCGGGTTTTATCAGGCAAAACGTTCAAACAAAAACGCCGGATGCTAGACGAGCGTGCCCGTCAGCATCCGGCGCATCCACGGCTACCAGCTCAGCAGCTCGTAGCCGTCCTCGGTCACTACGAGCTGTACCTCGCACTGGGCCGAATCGCTGCCGTCCTTGGTGCGCACACACCAGCCGTCGCCCTTGCTAATCTTGATGTCGGGCGCTCCGGCATTGACCATGGGCTCGATGGTAAAGACCATGCCCGGAGCCATGATGGTGTCCACATCGGGCGCCTCGGTGGTAAAGCCTACAAACGGGTCCTCGTGGAACTCCTTGCCAATGCCGTGTCCGCCGTACTCGCGCACCACGCTAAAACCGGCGTCCTCGACCGTCTTTTGCACGGCCTCGGCCATCACGGACAGCGGTAGCCATGGCTTGACGGCGGCTAGACCCGCTTCCACGCTGGCGCGAGTGACGTCGACCAGACGCTGGCGCTCGGCAGAGACCTTGCCGATGCAGAACATGCGGCTCGAATCGCTAAAGTAGCCGTCCAAGATCGTGGAACAATCGACGTTGATGATGTCGCCCTCGTGCAGCACGTCCGTATCGCAGGGGATGCCGTGACAGACCACGTCGTTGATCGAGGTGCACACGCTCTTGGGGTAGCCCTCATAGTTGAGGTCAGCCGGCGTGCCACCGTGTTCGATGGTGTAGTCGTAGATCATCTGGTCGATCTGGTTGGTGGTCATGCCCGCGGCGATGTGCTCGCCTACGTAGTCGAGCACGCCCACGTTGATGGCGGCCGAGCGCTTGATGCCCTCGATGTCGGCGGGTGTCTTGTAGAGCGTGCGGGGCAGAACCTCCCAGCCCTCTTCCCACAAGCGCTCGAGGCGCTCATCAAAGGCGCTATGGCATTTCTTGTATTTCTTGCCGCTGCCGCACCAGCAAGCGTCGTTGCGGCCGGGCACGGGTCCATTGTCAAACATGGCTAACTTCCTTTCATTCGCAGCTAGTATAGCCCACTCACAGGGCAGCTGCGCGCTAGTAGCTCACCTGGCAGGGAATGCCGAGGGCTTGGACGCGCGCGGCAATGGCGTCGAGCACCTCGGGCGCCGCTTTAGCAAGGCCGGCGACCGGTGTCTCGCGCGCCACCGTGTAGATGGTCGCTTCTTGCGGGCGAATGCGCTCAAGCGCCACGAGCCAGGGGGCAACGTACTCCTCGCCGGTGTTGTCGATGGGCTTGCCCTGATACTCACCGGTCAAAAAGATCGTCTGGATAATAACGTGACCGTCAAAGCTTTCGAACGTCTCAATCTGGTGCTCGACGTCGTAGGGGCCAACAGGCTGGTCGAGCAGCTGGATAAACGCCGGGTCGACGGTATCGAGCTTAAGAATGTTGTCGTCGACCATCATGAGCGCATCGTGTACCTGGGGACGGTCGGCGCGTGTGCCGTTGGAGAGCACGGCGATCTTGGAGTTTGGGGCAAGCTCGTCGCGCAGCGCGACGGCGCCGGCGATGGCCTGCGGAAACTCCGGCGCGGCGGTGGGCTCGCCGTTGCCTGCGAAGGTGATCACATCGGGGAGCTCGCCCTCGGCTGCCATCTCGCGCAGATTTGCCTCGAGCGCGTCGAGCACCACGGCAGCCGTGTTATACGGCTCGTGGCAGGGGCGCTCGGCATTGAGGCCGTTTTCGCAGTAAATGCAGTCGAACGTGCAGATTTTGCCGCTGGCCGGCATCATGTTGACGCCGAGCGAGAGACCAAGGCGACGGCTGCGAACGGGCCCAAAGATGGGGCTGGCATTCAAAAACGTAGACATAGACATATGCTCCTCAAGACAATTGTGCCTAAGCATAGCATCGGCTCCGAAGCAAGGTGCGGGCTCTTGCTTTACAAGTTTCGTTTTTGCACGTCGCTCATTATGCCGTGCCATGAAAAGCCTCAGGTCGGGTACAGTTAATCTGTTAACAAAGCGTAAAGCAATGCGGGTCTATCCAACCGTACTGACGGGCAACTGGATGGGCATTGACGATGGGAACACAGTATGGATTTTACGGTTGAGAATGCGGGCACCACGATCGCCTGTCGCGAGTATGCCGGCCCGGTTGTATCGTCCGATGCGCCCGCCTTGGTGTGCGTGCACGGCGCCTGCGTCGACGGCGTCTTCTTTGACGCCATCGCCCGCGAGCTCGCCTGTGACTACCGCGTCATTGCCTACGATCGCCGCGGTTGCGGCGAGAGCGGCGACGCTGCAGACGGACGCTACGACCTCGCCGCCCAAGCCGCCGACCTGCAGGCCGTTATTGAGCATATCGGCGCTCCGGCAAACGTGCTCGCGCACAGTGCCGGTACGCTGGTGACCCTGGAGCTTCTCCGTGCAAACCCCGCCATAATCTCGCGTGCGATTCTGCATGAACCCGCCGTGACGGATGATGGTGCCGGCCTGGGCGCGGCCCCAGTTTTGCTCGAGATGATCGCCGCGGGAAAGGTCTCCAGGGCATTACGGGCCTTCCTGGGCACCATCGGCGATTCGGACCCTGAGGCCCCCAAGTTAACCGAGGCAGAAGCCAAGTATGCCCTGCGCAACGGCCGCAGTTTCATGGCGAACGAATACGGGATTACTATGACCCGCGTTCCCGATTGGAATAGCGTTCGCGCGTCAAAAACGGTGGCCGCCGTGCTCCTGGGCGAGCTCTCGATTGGCACGCCCCGCGAGGCTGGCACGCGAGCGGCTGCCGAATATCTCGATTGCCCTCTCGTGACGATCCCGGGTGCGCATAACGGTCTGCGCGATCGCCCGGCAGCGGCTGCCCGGGCTGTCCGTGGCATCCTGGGGCTCTAACACTCGCAATGGCCAAAGCAGGCTTCACCCGCAAACGTTTCGGCCGTGTTAACAAATGTGCTCAAAACCTCACGTCTGCGACTTCAATCGCGCCGCCTGCCAACTCATAAAAATGTAACAGCATTCACGTACTTACCTGCATCGACAAGGTGTTACCCTTGTAGCATTTGGAACCCACCGCTACCATGCGAAACTATCGAAAGGGCCCCATATGCTCAATAATCACGAGGTCAATCTAACCGACGAGGAGGCTGCCGCTGAGGTCGCCCGTGTCGCGAAGACCTACCCCGTGGTGCGTTTGCTGTCGGCCGATCAGATTAAGAGGGAGCCTAACTGCTTGCTCGCCGGCGATCGCTGCCCTTGTCTGCGTCAGTCGAGTCTTGAGGCCTTGGCAGACTCCGATGAGGTGTCGGAGCAGCTGCTCAATGATGGTACTGAGTACCGCGCTCGCCTGCGCCCTCTGAAGGTCGAGGGCGAGCCTCATGTCCTGCTGATGGTGCGTCCGATTGATGAGCAAGAGGCCGCAGAAGAGGACCTTGTCTACACCGACGTGCTGACGAGTGTGCGCAATCGCCGATATTACGAGGAAAAGCTCCGAAGCGTCCGCATGAATGCCGGCGTTGCGATGATCGACCTTGATGATTTTAGGGTCTTCAACGATACATGTGGCCGTCATGCCGGCGACCTTGCGCTCGGTGCTGTGGCGACAGCCATGCGCAGCGGAATCCGTTCGACTGACGAGCTTGTGCGCTATGGCTGCGACAAGTTTGTGGTTGTCATGCCCAATATTCCCTCCGATGACTTCACCCGTCGCCTGCATCAGGTGTCCGATGCCGTTCGTTCCACGATTATTCCGGGCCATGAGTACGTGAGCTTGACGGCATGTGTTGGTGGTGTTCGCATTCATGGCGAGACGGTCGATGAGGGCGTTGGCCGCGCTGTCCAGTTATTGAGCCGCGCTAAGGCAAAAGCCGGTACGGTCGTGACCGACGCCGATTCCATCGAGGCTTTCCAAAGCGAAAAGCCTTTGGTGCTTATTGTCGATGACTCCGAGATGAACCGAGTCATTCTCAACGAGATGCTCAAGGACGAGTATTGCATCCTCGAGGCCGACAACGGTCGTACGGCACTCGACATGGTCGACCGCTATGGCGATGAGTTGTCGCTCGTGCTGCTGGATATTGTCATGCCGGGCATAAGCGGCTTTGAGGTGCTGGCCGATCTGTCGCGCCGATCGGGCATCGACAATCTGCCTGTCATGATGATTTCGAGTGAAGATTCCGATGATATGGTTCTGCGCGCGTACGAGCTGGGCGCCTCAGACTATATCAACCGCCCGTTTGACTCCCGTATCGTGCGCCGCCGCGTAAACAACACCATCCGCCTGTACGCCAAACAGCGCCGCCTGACGAGCCTGCTGTCCCAGCAGTACAACGAGCGCGTCAAGAACAGTCGCATGCTCATCGACATCATGGCTGGCGTCATGGAGCTTCGCAACGGCGAGAGCGGCAGGCACGTTACGAACATCGAGAAGCTGACCGAGCTGCTGCTTGGCTGTCTGGTCCAGCGTAGCGGCACGATCTTCCTCGACAATGAGGAACGCTCCACGATCGCCCTGGCTTCGGCGCTGCACGATATCGGCAAGATGTCGATTGACGATGCGATTCTCAACAAGCCCGGACGCCTTACGCCCGAGGAGTTCGAGATCATGAAGACGCATACCACGATCGGCGCCGATATGCTGCTTGAGCTGGGTAGCCATCACGCCGGCAATGCGCTTATGGAATATGCGTACCAGATTGCGCGTTGGCATCACGAGCGCTGGGACGGCAAGGGTTATCCCGATGGCCTCAAGGGCGACGATATCCCCATCGCCGCGCAGGTGGTTTCGGTGGCCGACGTGTACGATGCACTGACGAGTGTGCGCGTGTACAAGGACGCTATCCCGCACGAGGAGGCAATCCAGATGATCCTGGACGGTAAGTGCGGCACCTTTAACCCGCTGCTGCTCGATTGCCTGCTCGAGGTGCAAGACCAAATTGCCGAGACGTTGGCACGCCCCGCCGACGTCGTCGCGTTTCCCACGATTTAGTTTGACCAAAGGAGTTTTTAATCCATGATTTCCATGCGTGAGGCGTATGAGAAGATCGGCGCTAATTATGACGATGCGTGCGCTCGGCTGATGGGCGAGGAAATGCTTGCCCGCTTTGCCCTCAAGTTTTTGGATGACGAGAGCATGGACAAGCTGGAGGCTGCCATGGCGGCAGGAGACGCCAGGGCAGCGTTTATGGCAGCGCATACGCTCAAAGGCGTGAGCCAGAACCTGGGATTCGATAATCTGTACGAGCCAGCGGTCGTGGTGACCGAGGCACTGCGCGGCGCCGATGCCGTTGACGGCGCTCGCGCGGGAATGCATGCGCTGCAGCAGCAATATGCGGCCACGATGTCGGCCCTGCGCGAGGCGGCTGAATAAGGGCTTGCGAGCCTTGATGACTATGAGAGTGGATAATCTCCCGTTTTAGGCCCGGTGGCGGCCTCAAAGTGGGAGATTATCCACTCTCGTTCGATACGTGTCCAAAAATCCACTCTCACCCCTTCTGATTAGTGAATGGGCTATGCGCACTGGTGGGGCTTTCCGCATGCAATCCATATCGTTGTTCGATAAACTATTCGAATAACGATAGATTCGATGAGGGTGAGTGTATGTCCAACAGCGTTCAGCGTATGGCCAAGGCGGGCGAAAATATCAGGAAGCTTGGTTTTTGCATGGCAGCCGTTTTTGCAGGGATGCTCGTCGCTTTTGCCGCGTTGGTTGTTTACGTGATCTGGTATGCGGTTGCAAACGTTGCTTCTGTCGATTCTTTCGGTGTCGTGACGCTTCTCGATGGCGGGTGCATCGTTATCCCAAGCGGACTGTGCCTGGCGCTCGTCGTGGGTATTTCGCTTGTCGTTTTGTGCGGGATCAGCCGTAATATCTCTCGGGGCGTCTCGCCCTTTACCAAGACGCATGTGCGGCTTATCCGTGTTCTCGCGCTTGCCTTTGCTGTTAACGCCGCGGTTTCGCTTGTTGGTGCCTATGGATCGGTTAGTCTCACCATTGGCGGACTGGAGCTTTACATCGTGCCTCATTCCTTCGTTATTGAGATTTGCCAAGGCGCTACCTTTGATGCGGGGTCGTTTATCGGCGCAGTTGTCTGTTTGTTTATCTCGGCGATCTGGAGTTATGCCTCGCTGCTCCAAGAGCAGTCTGACGAGCTTGTGTAGGAGGAAACATGAGCTATCTCATCATCGAGCTTGAGACGCAGCTGCTTAAGACCGGAAAGACCAGCGCTGATCTGATTCGGGCGACGGGGCATACTCCGGCTAATATTTCAAAGCTAAGAAACGGAAAAATAAAAGCTATTCGCCTTAAGACGCTTCTCGAAATCTGTGATGAGCTTGATTGTCAACCGGGAGATATTATTCAGCGCGTGAGCGAGAAAGAGCTTGAGGAGCTTATTGTTGAGCGTGCAAAAAACGTTGTGAGGCAGATGCGGGACGGCGGAGGCAATGAGGCGTCGCTTCCGACATCAGTCTTTGCTGTCGATTTGAGTGACGAGTAGCTTAAGGCGAACAACTAAAACGAAATATCAGCGTGAAGGGACCCGTGTCTAACACGGGTTCTTTCTTCTAGATTATCTTGACAAATACGAGTTATCGAAAAACAATAACTACAAGTAACCACGATAAAAGAAAGGAGGAACGATATGAGCGCATCAGCGATAAAGCTATCGAAGGTGTCGAAGCGCTATGGAAAACGGCGTGTGTTGCATGACGTTTCCTTCGAGGTGGATCAGTCTGAGCTTTGCGCCCTTGTTGGTGCAAACGGGGCGGGCAAAAGCACGCTTATTAAAATAGTGCTGGGCCTCTGTGAGCCATCGTCGGGGAGCGTGGAGCTCTTTGGAGGCAAGTCGAAAAAAGACCTGAGCTTGATGCGGGCGCGTGTCGGCTACGTGCCAGATTCCAGCGGTGCATACCAATCCCTCAGTGCGGTTGAGAATCTTCAAATCCGATGTGCGGAATGGGGGCTCGATGAGAAACGTGAGGTTCCTCGCGTCTTGGGCCTAGTCGGGCTGGACGTCGATGAGAAAAAGAGCGTGAGCAGTTTTTCTTTGGGAATGAAACGGCGACTGGATATAGCTACGGCTTTGTTGGGCGGCACCGACGTACTAATTTTCGATGAGCCGGCAAATGGATTGGATCCGTTGGGCATCGAGAGTATATGGACCCTTATCGGTCGATTGAATCGGGAGCAGGGCAAAACCATGCTTATCTCTAGCCACGACTTGGATGAGCTGGCATCGGTTGCAACAAGCTGCCTGTTTCTTCATGACGGCGAACTGCTGAAAAAGGAATCGATGGCCGTCATAAGGGATGAGGCGTCGTCCCTAAAAGAGTATTACAGGCGCTTGATGAAGGCGGTCTCGCTATGAAGCGGGCGATCCATCCCATAAAGGCAGATATGATGCGTTTGCACAGGATGTTTCCGGCGAAGTTTGGTCTTGCGCTTATGCTGGCGTTCGGCCTTCTCTTCGGTGTCTTTCTAAAAAACGGAACAACGCTGCTAGCCTTTGGCAATAGCGTTTTTGGGGAGGATATTGGTTTCTTCTGGAATGTAATCGATCCTTCTGCACCCGATGAGTCCCTTGTGCGCAGTGCTTTTGCCGGCACCTCTCTGTTCGTTCCACTCATCGTTTGCCTGGCGATTTTACAGGAGCGCGGCTATGAAGAGGGATACCGAATTTCTTCAGCAAGAGGTCTTACCCGCTTTTATGGGGCTCTAGCCCATGCATTTTCGTCTGCTTTAATAATTGGCGCAGCATATAGTGCGCTTTGCCTTCTTCTATTTGCAATAGCCATAATACGTGGAGGGCATAACTACGCGCATGGCATGCTGGCTGCATTTTTGCCTGCAATGATAGTCAACACCGCATTGGTGATATCGATTGCGCTGGAGACGGTGACCATCTATCGGATTACAGGCAGCGCTGTATTGAGCGGGGCTGCAATAATAATCGGATTTGTCATGAGCTTGACGCTCTACGGAGCCTTCCTTCAGGCACCTATACCATCCTTGCGATGGATTTTCCTTCTTCCGGGGCCGTACCTTGGAGTCGGATGTGCCCTTGGGTATAGCGATATGGGGCAACTGGCGCTTCTGGGCTATGGCGTGGCAGCCAGCTGTTTATCGGTATTGATTTACGCTCTCGTGAGCTTTCGTGCTGGGGGTGTGCTCAATGGCTCGTCAGATTAAAAGATTCCTCCATTCAGAATTGAAGCACGTGAGTAAATGGACGTACGCCTTAATCCTGGTAATTTATGCGTGCATGGTGGTATTGCAGCTTAATTCTTTCCCGATGTGGTTCTGTAGTCTCCGTGAGAACAGTTTCTTGGGCTTTTTCCCAGACCCGACGCTTCTGCTATCGGCGGAGGATGTCCTTCTATTTGGTAATGCAGAGGTTTTTCGCGGTCTGCTGTTCAACGTAGCCCCGTTGGCTCATGCATTGTTCTTTCCGTTCATCGCGGCTTGTATTGTGCCGCGCTTTGTCAGTTCGGGCTTTGTCGAGGAACCGTGGGGGCTGTCGGAGGCTCGGGGAGGGAAGCGGGCGTGCGTTACCGTTGCGCGAACGGTGCTGTCTTCTTTCGCCCTATTGGGCGCGTTTATCCTGTCAAGTGTCGTTTTGTACTGTCTTAACTGTGTAATCGTTTTGGATGCTCAACAGTGTTTCAACCTGAATATGTTTTGCTATCGACTTCTTCTGGCGAGTGCCGTCTGCCTTGCATATGTGGTCTCTTGCGTGATCGTTGTTTCCTATTTTGGGTCCGGCTTCGGTCCTATTGGCATGCTGTTGCTTGTCAATGTCGTAACGCTCTACATACAGGTCGGAGCCAATTCCATGCTTCCGTTTCCGTCCTCGATGCTCATGTGGATTTGCGGCGTGACCCCGTTGGGGGATGGTCAATGCACCTCGATTTTAATTGACTGCCTCATAAACGTAGCAAGCGTTTTTGCCATCTGCTTTACCGTCGACCGATTGCGGTCGAGATTTCTTTGATTGTTTGTGAGGGATGAACATACCGAGCATATCAAATACAGGGGGGCGGGCACCGTAGTTGGTGTCCGCCCCCCTAGTATGTGAGGCTTTAGCCTGTGTGGTTCGTAAACTAGCGGGCCTGCTTAACCTTTGCCGCTGCCTCGACAAACGACTTCCACAGGTTAAAGTCGGTCTCGAGCGTCTGCCAGGTGTATTCGGGGTGCCATTGCACGCCCAAGCAGAATGGCTGGCCTTCGACCTCGATGCACTCGGGAACGCCGTCAGTTGCCTTGGCGACCAAGCGCGTGCTCTTACCCAGACGGTCGACGCAACAGTGATGTGCCGAGTTGGTCTGGATCAGCCTGTGCCCGCCAAGCGCGCGCTCCAGCAGCGAGCCCGGCACGACCTCGACGGGATGCACGGGGTCGTTGAGCACGTGGGTATGGCGCCACTGCGTGCGGCCCTCGCGAGCGCCCAGGCTCGGCACGTCCATGCACAGGGTGCCGCCAGTGGCGACATTGAGCAACTGCGTGCCGCGGCAGGTGGTAAAGAGCGGCTTTTTGGCGCGGAGCACCTCGCCGACCAGCTTAAACTCAAAGCTATCGCGGATCTCGCAACAGAGGGTGGGGTCGTAGGGTCGATCATCGCCCCAACGTTTGGGATTGACATCGGGGCCGCCGGGAATGGCGATGCCGTCGGCGATATCGACGTAATGACGGATGACCTCAATGTCCTCGGTGATGGACATCTGCAGCGGCAGGCCGCCGGCGGCAAGGATGGCATCGACAAAGACACTTGCGATTTCCTCGTTGGGGGAGAGCGTCTCGCTTAAAAACGGCTTCGCCTCTTCCCAGCGCGGCGCCACCAGGATGAGCGGGCGGTCGGCGGGATCGACGTCGACGTGCGGGGTGTATGACGATGAAGTGCGAGTTCCGATCATGGGCGTGGCTTTCGAATCCGGGTGGACATGGCGCAGGGCGGCGCGGGGCAAACGCTGCAGATGAATGTGTCCCGCGTGGCAATTGGGTTAGTGGCCCTTGATGGAGTTGAGGAAGTCTTGGGCGCGCTTGGTCTGGGGATGGTCGAAGAACTCGTCGGGCGTGCCGGTCTCTACGATCTGGCCGTCGGCCATAAACACGACGCGGTCGGCCACGCGGCGGGCAAAGTTCATCTCGTGCGTAATCACGATCATCGTCATGCCCTGCTGGGCCAGGCGGACCATGACCTCGAGCACCTCGTTAATCATCTCGGGGTCAAGGGCGCTTGTGGGCTCGTCAAAGAGCATGGCCTTGGGCTGCATGGCAAGCGAGCGGGCGATGGCTACGCGCTGCTGTTGGCCGCCCGAGAGCTGTGCGGGCACCTTGTCGGCCTGCTCGGCAACGCCCACGCGGCTCAACAGATCCATGGCGCGCTCGCGGGCCTCGTCCTTGGAGACGCCCAGCACATCGACCGGTCCCAGCATGACGTTCTGCAACACGGTCATATGCGCGAACAGGTTGAACTGCTGAAACACCATGCCCAGCTCGGCACGCATGCGGGCAAGATCCTTGCCTTCCTGCGGCAGGGGCTCGCCCTCGATGAGAATCTCGCCCGAGTCGATGGTCTCCAAGCGGTTGATGGTGCGGCACATGGTCGATTTGCCCGAGCCCGAGGGGCCGATCACGACGACAACCTCGCCGCGATCGACCGAGAGATTAATGTCGTTGAGGACGTGCAGATCGCCATAGTGCTTATCGACGTGCTTGAGCTCAATCAGCGGCTGATTGCCGGTGGAAGAAGTGCTCTGTGCCATGGTGCTCGGCTCCTTATGACTCGAAATGGTAAATCGTTAGCGAATGATGGTCGCGCCGGTCTTGTGCGAGACGTAGACGGCGGCCTTGTTGATTGCAACGTTGATGAGGATGTAGATGACCGCGATCACCAGATAGACCGACACGAGGGCGTCGTAGTTGGTAATGAGTACGCGGGCGTTTTGCATAAGGTCGGGGTAGCTCACCACGTAGGCGACGGTGGTGTCTTTGACGACGACCACGAGCTGCGAAATCAACGACGGAATGATAAAGCGAATCGCCTGCGGCAGCACGATTTTAAAGGTGATTTTAGCTTTGGCGAGACCGAGCGCCTGGGCGGCCTCGACCTGGCCGCGCGGCACGGCATTGACGCCGGCGCGGAAGATCTCGGCAAGCACACCGGCTGCAGCGAGCGCGACGGGAAGCGTGAGCATCCAAAACGACGGCAGCGCGATCTTGTACTGGGGCAGCACCAAAAAGAAGAAGTAGATGAACAGTAGGCTCGGCACGCCACGGAAGAAATCGGTGAGCACGCGGCAGACCAGCTGCAGCGGCTTGATGTCGCTGGTGCGGCCGAGCATGAGGGCCAGACCCAGTACCAGCGCGATGGCGCCAGCGGTGAGCGCGACCTTTACCGTGCCCTCAAAACCGGCAAGTAAGAACTTCCAGGTAGTGAGGTGCGTAAAGAAATACCAATAGTGGACTGAAAGCTGACCGGTCACATAAAAGCGCTGCAGTACCAGAGCGATGAGCGCGGCCACGGCAACAAGTGAGATGGCGGTGCCGACGCGAATCTTGGCGCGCATCTTGGGGCCGGGAGCCTCGTAGAGCGCATCGCGCATGGTGAGCGCGGAGGTGGAGTGCTTGCTCATCGGAGGATCCTCACCTTCTTATCGATATAGTTGCCAATGTGGCTCACCACAAAGGCTGTGCCCAGGTAGCCGAGCGCCGAGATAAAGAACGCGGCGACGCCGCCGAGCGAGCGCGTGTTGATGTAGCTCACCACGCCGGTGAGCTCCTGCGGTTTCAGCGGCACCTGACTGCCGAGCGCGGTGGTGAGCATGACGGCGATAAAGAGGTTGGTCATGGGCAGCACGCTCGAGCGCAGCGCCTGCGGAATCACGATCTTGGCGAGGATACGGCTGAAGCTCATGCCCAGCGAGCGGGCGGCTTCCACCTGGCCGACACC
This sequence comes from uncultured Collinsella sp., assembly GCA_900543015.1. GTDB lineage: Bacteria > Actinomycetota > Coriobacteriia > Coriobacteriales > Coriobacteriaceae > Collinsella. Next base: position 38,853 of record UQPJ01000006.1, on the reverse strand, counting down.
GACGGTGTTGATGCCGCTCATAAAGTTCTCGGAGCCAAAGGCAGAACCCAAGAGCACTGTGGCGACGATGACGCAGGTGCGGTAGGGCAGGACGACCTTGAGCGGCGGCAGCGCGTAGACGACGATAATGAGCAGCGCGATGCCGGGGATGTTACGGAAGACCTGGACATACAGGTCGCCAAAGACGCGCAGCGGCTTGAGCGGCGACACGCGCATCACGGTGACGGCGACGGCCAACACCATGGCGATGGCAAACGACTCAAGCGTCATGCCCCAGGTTGCTAGCAGCGCGTCAATGTAGTTCTGGCCATAGAGCGACCAGAGCTCGGAGAGACTCATGCGGACCTCCCGCCGATAAGGAAAGGGGCTCCCGTGTGTACGGAAGCCCCGACAACTCAGTGAAGAAACAGTTTAGCGCAATAAAGCGCACCGTGCGTTTCCGTATGGTTTCGTTGCGGCCGTTACTAGGCGTGTTGCCTAGGCGCCGATCTCGGGCAGCTCGGGAACATTGGTGTCGCCCGTGCGGTCACCGATGCAGATCTGCCACAGCTCGGTCCAGGTGCCGTCGTCCTCGATCTTCTTAAGGAAGTCGTTGACAAAGGCGACGCCGTCGGAATCGAGCGGCAGGCCGATACCATAGGGCTCCTTGCTGCCGAAGGGCTTCCCGGCGATCTTATACTTACCGGGCTCGCGGACCAGGGCGCTCTGCTGCATGTTGTTGTCGATGACGTAGGCGTCAACGCGACCCTGCTGGAGTGCCTGGCGGGCCTCCTCGTCGGTCTTGAACTCCTGCTGGCTGGCCTTGGGAGCGAACTCCTCCAGGATGGCGGGGCCGTTGGAGCCGGACTGGACGGCGACGTTCTTGTCGGCCAGGTCGTCGACGCTCTTGATGTCGTCGTTGTCGGCGAGCACCAGGATGGCCTGCTGGGTGTAGTAGTAGGGGCCGGCAAAGGAGACGAGCTTCTTGCGCTCGTCAGTGATGGTGTAGGTGGCAAAGACGGCGTCGACCTGGCCGTTCTGCAGGACGGACTCGCGCGTGTCCGAGGTCACCTGGGTGATCTCGACCTTGTTCTCGCCCAGAATGTAGTTGGACAGAAGCTGTGCGATACCGGCGTCGAAGCCGCGGGTCTGACCGTCTTTCTCGTTGAGGAGGGAGAAGAGCGTGGAGGTCTGAACGCCACCGATCTTAAAGACACCGGCGTCCTTGACGGCCGTGGCCCAGGTGCTGGCGGCGATGGCATCGTCATCGGCCTTGGGGCCGTTGTCGACGAGCTTGTCGAATGCCTTAGCGTCGAGCGTGGTGGAAGCCTCGGCATCTTCGGAGCTCTTGGAAGAGCCGGCGGCGGAACCCTTGTCGGCCTCGGCGCTGGTGTCGGAGCAGCCGGCAAGACCAAGGCCGGCGACGGTTGCGAAGGTGGCGGCGACGAAGCCGCGGCGGTCGAGAACGACCTGCTGGGAGAGGTTCTTGCTCATGGTAGAACACCTTTCTCAATAAAATCCCTAGCGGTTGAGTAGAGTTATACCCTATCGCGCTCAAATGGGTCAACACGAAATAAATCAGAAACATACTTACCTTATGGGTTATTCAACCTACCAAAAAGGGACAGGCACCTTTGTGGTGGTTCTGGCCGATGCAGCGGCATGCCTTGCTGTTTTGTCTCGATCTGTAACATCTGCAGCCATTTTTGCCGAGTAACTGTTACAGATCGAGATCATCTCCTTAGGGGGATTCGAATGTCTCGATCTGTAACAGTTAGGCGGACAAAAGCTCCCTTTCTGTTACAGATTGAGACAAAGGTCAGGGGCAAAGACGGTTTGTCTAGATCTGTAACAGTTAGACGGGAATTCGGGCCCTAGATGTTACAGATTGAGATAATCGCGCCGCGAAAATAAAAACCTCCGCATGGGTGCTTCCCTTGCGGAGGTTTTTTACTCGTTGAGTAGCCTTACGGCCTCGGCGGCCATGTTCTCGACCGTCATGCCGTTCTGAGCGAGCAGCTCGTTGGGGTCGTAGCGGTCGGGGAAGCCCTTGGCGATGCCGAAGGTGCGCGTGCGCACGGGCGTGCAGGCCAAGTAGCACGCGACGCGTTCGCCCCAACCGCCGTCCAAGATGCCGTCCTCGAGGGTGACGACAACGCGATGCTCGGCGGCAAGGCTGTCGAGGAACTCGCGGTCAAGCTCGGTTGCAAAGCGAGGGTTGACGAGCGTGGCCTCGATACCGTATTCGGCTGCCAAGCGGTTTGCCACACGCTCGCCCAGCTCAAAGAAATCGCCGAGCGCGAGCACGGCCACGTCGCGGCCCTGGCGCACCACGTTGTAGCGCGCGACACCGTAATCGGCGTCCTCGGCAGGCGCCAAGTCGGGGCGGCTTACCAGGCCAATGCCGGGCACGCGAATCGCCACAGGATGCTCGCGGTGATCGAGCGACCAGCTCAGCATGGACAGATATTCCTCCATGCAGGCCGGCGCCAAGTAGTGCATGTTGGGAAGACCGCCCAGCATGGAAATATCAAAGAACGAGAGATGCGTCTCGGATGTGGTGCCAAAGATCGACGCGCCAAATACCAGGATGGTTGCGGGGGCGTCGTTGAGGCACAGGTCGTGCCACAGCTCGTCGTAGGCGCGCTGCAAAAACGTGCCGTACACACCAAAGACTGGCTTGGCGCCCGAGCGCGCAAGCGCGGTGGCAAAGGTCACGGCGTGCTCCTCGGCAATGCCCACGTCAACAAACTGCTTGCCTGCCGCGGCGCGAAGCTCGGGCGTAAAGCCCATGATGTAGGGCGTTGCGGCCGTGATGCCCACAACCTGCGGATCGCGCTCTATGGCAGCGCTCAGGGCCTCGCCCGTAATGTCGGCATAGGTGCGCGGCGCAGGCTCGCTCGGATGGCCCGGGCAGAGCTTGCGCCCAGTCGCCATGTCAAACGGACCTACATGATGCCAGCGCTCGGGGTCGCTCTGGGCCGGCTCAAAGCCCTTGCCCTTCGCGGTGGAGACGTGCAGCACGATGGGATGATCGATATCGCGCAGTTCCTGCAGCACGTCGACTAGGGCCAACACATCGTTACCGGCGTCCAGATAGCGGTAGTCGAGCCCCGTCGCGCGGAAAACGTTGCGCTCACAGGTGCCGTTGCTGGCGCGCAGCTCGGCCAGATTGCGATACAGGCCGCCATGGTTCTCGGCAATGGACTGGTCGTTATCGTTGACGATGATGATCAGGTTGCTGTCGAGCTCGGCGGCATTGTTAAAGCCCTCAAACGCCAGACCGCCCGAAAGCGAACCGTCGCCAATGATGGTGATGACGTTGTACGCATCGCCCGCCAGGTCACGAGCGTGCGCCAAGCCGCAGCCCAGGCTCACCGACGTGGAGGTGTGGCCCATGGCGAACAGGTCGTGCTCGGACTCGTCAGGATTGGCAAAACCAGAGGCCTCGCCGTAGCGTGCCGGGTCGATATAAGTGTACGCGCGCCCAGTCAGCGCCTTGTGGGCGTAGGTCTGGTGCGAAACATCAAAGACAATCTTGTCGATGGGGGAGTTAAACACGCGATGGAGCGCAACCGTAAGCTCAACGACGCCCAGGTTGGGGGCAACGTGCCCGCCGACGGCGGCGGAGCTTTCGAGGATGGCGTGGCGGATCTCGCCGCAGAGCAGCGGAAGCTCGGCGCGATCGAGAGCCTTGACGTCCTCGGGCGTTGTCGTTTGCGTAAGCAGCATCGTTGTGGGTTACTCCATGCGAATCGTGCGCCGGCACTCCCTCGGCCGGCACAATTGCACAAGACAGTCTCGCACATTTTGGCGTTTGATATGTGACGGCGGCGCGGTAATTCGCCAACTGGTGGGGCAAAACGTTTTGTCCGATGCCATACTGATAAGTTCCATGATGATTTTATTCATTGCGTGCAGGCTGTGGCTTGCCGCCGAGCGCCGCCGGAAGGAGGCCGCATGTCCGATACCGTTCGTGCCGAGAAAATCGCGTGCGAAGTAGACCATGCTGCCCGTCAACTGGCACAGGCGGGCCGTCTGGACCTGACGCGCGAGTTTATCCAGCATGGCGATGTGACGGTGTATGCGCATGTGACCTCGGTGGCGCGGGCAAGTCTGTCATTTGCCGAGCGCTTGGGCCGTGCGGGCATTTCGGTCGACCGCGCCTCGCTGCTGCGCGGTGCCCTGCTGCACGATTACTTTCTCTATGACTGGCACGATCCCGACCCAAGCCATCGACTGCATGGCTTTCGTCACCCGTTTTTTGCCCTGGCGCGTGCGGAGGAAGATTTTGAGCTGACGTCGCGCGAGCGGAATATCATCGTGCGGCATATGTTTCCGCTGGTGCCGGTGCCGCCGACGTGTCGCGAGGCATGGATTGTGTGCCTGGCCGATAAATGGTGTGCGCTGCGCGAGACGGTTGCCGGTCGTCTGCGGCGCAAGGACGAGGCGGACGATGACGTGAGCAGCGAATCGAGCGAAAAGAGGAGAGGGTAGACGGTGGGAACCGCGATTGATATGGCTTTTGGCGGCGCGACGCTTGCCGCCTGTCCACTCTCGGCACCGGTGCTCTCGTTTGCCTTTTACGGGTTTTGCGGCTGGGCGTGGGAGTCGACGGTTTGCGCCATGCTCAATCACGGACGATTTGCCAACAGCGGCTTTTTGCTGGGGCCGTGTTGCCCTATCTATGGTGTGGGCGGCATAGCCTGCTGGCTTTTGCTGCGCGGGATTCCGGATGCCTCGAGCCAGTTTGTTGCCGCGGCGCTCGTATGCAGCTTGATTGAGTACAGCGTAGGCGTTTTGTTGGAAAAAACAACAGGTGCGCGCTTCTGGGATTACTCGCACCTGCCGTTTAACCTGCACGGACGCATCTGCCTGTACTGGGCCTGCGCGTTTGGCTTGGGCGCGTTGTGCATTTGTCGCGTGGTGGAGCCGGCATTGCTGGGGCTGCTTGGTCACCTGCCGGTGCTGATTGTGCGGCTGTCCGCCTTTATCGTCGCGGTCGCGATGATGGTCGATGCGGTGTGCTCGTTGGCCAGCTGGCGCCGCCTGTCCGATCAACTGGAGCGTGTGCGTGCCGACCTTGCCGACCGCATCAATGAGTCGCTTGCCGATGCCTCCGACTCTATGCTCGAACGTATTCCCGATTCGGCGATCGATTCGGTGGCGCAGACGCATATCCGCGGTCGCGCCGTTAACGCGTGGCTGGCCGAGCTGGGCGACGCGGCGCTCGATGCCCTGCGCGAGAAGGCTTCGATGCCGACATTTATCTCGGATGGTGCTCGCGGCCTGGCGCTCGCTGCCCGCCGCGTGGCCGATGCCGCGCCGAGCATGCCGCGTCCGTCGCTCAGTCGTCGCCTTGCCGGAAAGCGCATGAGCCGTCCGGTGCCGAGCGTGTCGCTCAGCCGCCGCGACCTACGCTTCTTTAACGCCTTCCCGCGTCTGCGCATCAATCGCTACGAAGGCGTCATCCGAGCTACCGACCTCCGCGATCGAGCCCGCGAGCTGTTCCGGCGCTAGCCAGAGCGGGGCCAAGCGCGCCCTTCTTGTTCGCACATTTCCCGTTCGTTTCGCGCCCGTTGCCGCGCCGTTTCCAAGATTGCGGCACCGTTTCCATTCGACAACGCGGCGTTTAACAACGCCGTATCTGGTCTACACCAGTTGCCCCTCGACCGCATTATGGGCGCCGACAACGTTCATGCGACCAAGGGGGAGCGAATGTACGATACGGGATCGACAACGTTTATGCTCATCTGCACCATGCTCGTGTTTTTAATGACACCGGGCCTGGCATTTTTCTATGGCGGCCTGTCCAGGCGCAAAAATGTCATCAACACCATGCTTATGTGCTTTGGTGCCATTGGCCTGGTTGGTGTGCTGTGGATTGTCGCCGGCTGGTCGCTGGCCTACGGTGGCGACGGCTCCAGTCCGTTTATTGGAGGCCTTGACCAGCTGCTGTGCCTGCCGGTGCTCCACCAGGTGCTGCAGGCGGCCGAGGGCAATGCTGTGGACGGTGCCGTCTACCCTCAGATCATCAACATCGCCTTCCAGATGGCGTTTGCCATGATCACCGCCGCTATCGTCACGGGCAGTCTGGCAGGTCGCGTTAAGTTTGGTGCCATGACGGCCTTCCTGGGTATTTGGCTGCTTGTGGTCTATGCGCCGCTCGCCCACATGGTTTGGGGCGGCGATGGCTCTTTTATCGGCGACATCATCGGCGCGCTTGACTTTGCCGGCGGCGATGTGGTGCACATTTCGTCCGGTCTTACGGGCTTGATTCTCTGCTTAATGCTCGGCCGTCGTCGCGGCTTTGGCATGATGAGCTACCGTCCGCATAACGTGCCGTTTGTGGCGCTGGGCGCCGGTCTGCTTTGGTTTGGCTGGTTTGGCTTTAACGGCGGCAGCGAGTTTAAGGCCGACGCCGTGGCGGCGCTTGCCATCCTCAACACCGTGACGGCCAGCGCGGCGGGCATGGTCTCGTGGCTTGCCGTCGGGCGCGTGCACACTGGTCGTCCCACGCTGGTGGATGCCAGCACCGGTCTGGTTGCAGGCCTTGTGGTGGTCACGCCGGGCGCGGGCTTTGTCGAGCCGTGGGCGGCGCTGGTCATGGGCCTGATCGTGTCTCCCGTCTGCTACCTGGCCATCAGCCATCTTAAGACCAAGTTCGGCTACGACGATGCGCTCGATGCATTTGGTTGCCACGGCATCGGCGGCATTTTGGGCGGCGCGCTCACGGGTCTGTTCTGCGTGCCGGAGCTCTCGTGGACCGGTAAGGGCGGCCTGTTCTATACGGGCGACGTGTCGCTGCTCATCTCGCAGGTCCTGGGCATTGTGGTGACGGTCGCTATTGTGCTGGTGCTCGACTTGGTGATCGCCGCGGTGGTCAAGGCGCTGTTCCACGGCAGCCTGCGCGTGGACGAGGGCGACGAGGCGCTGGGCTTGGACGCGAGTCAGCACGGCGAGAGCGCGTATCCTTCTTTCTCCGGACTCGATTAGCAGCTTCCCCAAGCACCGCACCTTGCCGTTCAATCGTCGCTCACGTACTTAAGTACGCTTCGCTCCTCTTTCACGGCAATCTGCGGCACTTGGGAAACCTGCTAAGACCAGTCAGTTGAACTTTTTGATCTCTGAGGTTGGTTTGCGGCACCTGGGAAACCCGCGTCTCATGTAAAGGGATACGTTGATTATTGAGAGGAATTCACTATGAAAAAAAACACGGCTATCGTGCGCCAGGAAAAGCTTGAGGTTCTTAAAGACGCGCTGTTTGCTGCTGATGTTCGCGGCATGACTATCAACCAGGTGCAGGGCTGCGGCGCGCAGCATGGCTGGAAGGAATACGTGCGCGGCAACGAGTTGCTTGTCAACACGATCCCTAAGGTGCAGTTCACCCTTATCTGCGCTGATGAACATGTCGATGGCATTGTCGACATCATCTGCAACGCCGCCCGCACCGGTGCCGTTGGAGACGGCAAGATTTGGGTCGAGCCGGTCGAGGATGTTATCCGCATCCGTACCGGCGAACACGGCCCCGCCGCGGTGTAGAATCGACCGTCTGCCATCCGCAACGTTAAAATGCTGCAATGAGGCACAAGGCTTGCGTTGCGGATGGGCGGATTATGGGTCGCAATAAATATCCCGAGGAGACGGTCGCGAAGATTCTCGACGCGGCACTGGAGCTATTCTGCGCACAGGGTTATGAGGGGACGAGCATTCAAGATATCGTTGACCGTCTCGATGGCATGACCAAGGGCGCTGTCTATCATCACTTCAAGAGCAAAGAGAAGATTTTCAACGCCGCGTTTGATCGGGCGATGGCCCCCGTTGTTGAGGCTCGCCAAAAGCTTTTCGAGGACCAGCGCCTTGACGGGGCGCAGAAGCTCCAGCGCCTGTACTCTGCGGATTCGATCGTTCCCCAGGTAGAGCTGTGGCGACGTATGAGCCCCGCTACCGACCCCATCAAGAGCTCGCGCTTATTGGCGATTCAGTTTCAGGGCACATTTGATGAGTCCGCCAATCGCTACCTATTGCCCATCATCCGGGAAGGCGTGGCGGATGGCTCTCTCACATGCGAGTACCCGGAGCAGGCGGCAGAGGCCATAGCGCTCCTTGCGAATCTTTGGCTGATTCCGCTGTTCAGGCCAAACGATTCGCTTGAGGCGATGCTCGCGAGGGCAGAGTGCCTCTCTAGGATGTCCCGTGCGCTTGGAATCGACCTGGGGCAGGACGTTTGCGAGACCACCAAGAAGGTCTGGAAGGCCTGGACGGCAGACATCTAGATAGATACCAACGGTATGTATTGCGTGGAGGAACGCGCCGGCGTTGCCCGAAGCAAATGCGCTGTACATAATACATACCAACAGTATGTATCTGGGGAGGGCTTTGCATGTCCATCGAGCGGGAAAGACTTGACGCGGCGGGTGCCGCTAGAGTCCGGCGCGCGAATACACGGCGGTTTGCCGCCTTGCTGCTGGCCCAGGCATGCTTGCTTCTGGGAAGTGCCATTCTCTGCTTCGCTTGTCCGCTTTATGTGCTGGACGAGACAGGCTCCGCCACCGCGTATGGCCTTGTGGGGGCAGTGTCCTTTCTTCCTTATCTTGCGGCAACGCCTTTGGGCGGTGTGCTTGCGGACCGCGCGGATTGTGGTCGCATCTTCACCGTTCTTGGGACGGGGCTCGCGGCGGTGACTGCTTGTATGCCCCTGTGCCGGAACGCGTTTGGCAGCGTCGCGTCGACAATAGTGTTGCTGTGTGCCGTCTACGCGGCGCAGGCGATTTGCAAGCCTGCGGTCCAGGCCGCTATTCCCGAGCTGTTGGGTGATGATCAGGTGGAGCGAGGGTGCGCTTGGGCTTCTCAAGTCACAATGGGAGCAAACATCCTGGGCCCCTTTGCCGGGGCGGCCCTTTACGGCTGGGCTGGAATCGATGGCGCAGGCGCCGTGGCATCTTTGGGCTTTACCGTCTCCGTAATTGTTGGCACGCTGGTTTCTCGGGCGTCTTCATGCAACAAAGAAAGAGATGCGAAAAAGGGCCAGGGCCCCGATCTTGGCCTACGTAATGCGATTGCTTTCTTTGGGGCCAACCAAACGCTGTTGCTTACAGTTTTGCTGGCAGCGCTGTTCAACCTGGCGCTCGCGGGCGCCTCGTTGGGTGCCCCCGTTGTCGTTTCAGTACATCTCGGGGCGCCCGTTCAATGGGTTGGCCTCATTGAGGGGGCGGCTGGGGCTGGCGGACTCGTTGGCGGACTTATGGTCGGTGTGTCGCCGCATAGGTTCAACACGGGACACATGGGGCGATACATCCTGTTGTCGACTCTTGGTGTTGTTCCGGTTTGGATGTCGTTGGCGACCGGCGCGCCCGCATGGGCCGCATGCATTGCCTATTCTCTCGGCATATTCTGGGTGATGCTGTGGGCCAATGTTGCTTCGATCGAGCTTATTGGGCGCGTGCAGCGCGAGGCTGCAAGAGGGGTGAGAGGAAAGGCTCTCTCGATTGTTCACCTGCTGCTTTCGTGTACCACTCCGATAGGGCAGATGGTTTATGGCTACGCTTACGACATGGCAACGCCTGCGGTCGTTATGGCGGCGATGGTCGCTGCCGGCGTGCTCGTCGCTCTTTTGCTCGGCATGTTTGAACGCAAAGGGGCGGGCGAGTAAGGCCTTGGGCGGTGTAAGCCCTCGCGTAAGGTTTGCTTCCCCCGCCGTTTCCAGTTCTCCTGCTCGTCTACAATATCGTGCAGACGAAAGAGAGGTATGTCCATGATCAAGATGTTCGCGAGTGATTTAGACGGAACGCTGCTTAACGCCCTGCACGAGGCAGATGGGACTATCCGCCGCGCCATTCGCGAGCTGACTGAGGCTGGCCTGCATGTGGTTCCCGCGACTGGACGCTCGACGTTGCCGATCGGCGAGCATGGCTTTACGGGCCTGGCGCTTGACGCCTGCTGCTCCAATGGGTCCATCGTGCGCGACAGCCATGGCGAGGTGCTCAAGACCTGGACCATCGACCCGCAGGTTACCGAGGAGCTGCTCAAGGCGTTCCCGGACATTTGCTTTGACTGCTCCACGCCCGATGGCATGTTCTCGAGTTGATCGTTCGAGATGCATCAGGCGGGCTTTAAAAAGGACAGCCCCATCAAGCGTATTGTGATGCGCGGCATGCGTGCGCGTGGCGGCTATCACGAGGAGCAGTATTTCGACCAGTCGATCGGCGATATCTTGCGTCACGATGTATGCAAGATCAATTGTCGCGTGACCTCGCCCGAGCTGGAGCGTGACCTTAAGGCATATTTGGCCGAGCGATCGAACCGCGTGGTCAACGCGCCGTTCGATCCGGTGATGTTCGAGATCACGGACGTGGCGTGCAACAAGGGCGAGAGCGTGGCCTGGCTAGCGGGCTACTACGGTATTGCCGAGGACGAGGTCGCGGTCTACGGCGACGGCGGCAACGACATCGCCATGCTCAAGCGTTTCCGCCACAGCTACGCGACCAAAAACGCAAGCGATGCAGCTAAGGCCGCCGCGAGCGCAACTATCGGCAACTGCATGGTCCACGCCGTCCCCAAACACATGCTCGCCACCATGCGCAAGCAGAACTCCTGCACCGTCATCGAATAATGTGACAAAGGGACTGTCCCTTTGTCACAGTGGGGACTAGCTTCTTTAAACACGAACATATATTCGCATATTTAACTGCGCTTTGATAGAATCGGTATCGTTGACGGCAGTTCCATGTGCCGGGCAGCGCCCTCCATCTGATGGGAGGTGATGCCCATGACCGATTTGATTGATTTCGTGAGGCTCCTGACCGCATTGGTCTCGCTTCTTACGACGCTTATCGGACTTTCCGAGGCACTCAAGCAACGCTCGAAGCGTAACAGAAGGGGTCGCCGCCGCTAAGGCGTTGACCCCCTAAAACAAGCAACGGCGCTGCCCAGCTTTCCAGAACTTGGGCTGCCGTCGACACTATTCTACCCACGAATGACATTTTGGACAATCGGCAATGTCGCTTCAGGCTGGGACAAAGGGGCTGCCCTTTGTCGCATCCAAAATATTGCCTTTACGTGTTGATACACACGGTGTGCAATAATACTCGCACTGTGCAATAGCGCACAGGCTGAGTAACAAGGAGGACGCTTGTCCCAGCTCGAGAAATGCGATCGCCGGTCCCTTCGCTCGCAGCGTGCCCTTCGCCAGGCACTTGCCAGCGAGCTTGCCGAAAGCGGCGACCTTTCGCGCATTAATGTCGCGTCGCTCACCGAGCGCGCCGGCCTTACGCGCCGCACGTTCTATTCGCACTACCGCGATATCCCCGACTTCATCAATCAAATCGAGGACGGCTTGCTGGCTGAGATCCGTGAACGCATTGAGCTTATCACCGCAGCTCAGCTGCCTGATCTCTATCACAACATCGATGAGCTCGAGCCGGCGCCCGGTTCGGTTGAGCTGCTGCGTTATCTTGCGGCCAACCGCGACTTAATCGGTGCGCTGCTGGGTCCGGGCGGCGACCAGGCCTTTATTAAAAGGATTATCGACACTGCGCGTGAGGCTGTGGTGCCGCGTGCGCAGACGGGCATTTTGGGCCTGGCGCTGGGCACGTTCTTTGACTACTACGTCACCTATGTCGTGAGTGCCGAGGTCGGCATGATTCAGCGCTGGTTTGAGCGTGGGCTCACCGAATCGCCCGAGGCCATGGCGCGCATTATGACGGTGCTCGCTTTTGTGCGCCCTGGTGACCTGTATGGCCAACCCATCGATATCAACGTGCCGGAATACGGCATGAAGCTATTGAACTTGCAGCTCGAGGACGCGGTCGACACCGCCGCAGCCGTCGAGTCCAACAACTAAGAGGAGAGACAATGAGCAAACTCGTCGAAGGCATTAAGGACCGCATGGTCGCTGCCGCACGCGAGGCCGCGCCCGCCGTGGTGGACGCGGCGCAGAAGGCCGCGACCGCGGCAGCCGAGAAAGTTGCCGAGGCAGTTGCCGATGCCAAGAACGCGGCAGGGGAGACGTCCGCCGCTAGCGAGCCCGCCACCGCCGCTGAGCCCGTAGCCGCCGCCCACGCCCCCGAAGGCGCGATCTTCAACCCCGAGGCCGCCCGCGGCAACCTGCACCTGGGCATCGACGTGGGCTCCACCACCGTTAAGCTCGCCGTGCTCAACGACGACAACCAGATCGTCTACGCCAAGTACCAGCGTCATCACACCGATGTCCGCGCTTGCGCCCGCGACCTGTTCGCGGGCGCTGCGACCGTGCTGCCGACGGCCCAGATGACCTGCGCCATTACCGGCTCGGGCGGCCTGCTGCTGTCCCAGTGGCTCGACCTGGAGTTTGTCCAGGAGGTCATCGCCAGCAAACGCGCCGTCGAGACTCTCATCCCGGCCACCGACGTCGCCATCGAGCTGGGCGGCGAGGACGCCAAGATCATCTACTTTGACAACGGTATCGAGCAGCGCATGAACGGCACCTGCGCCGGCGGTACGGGCGCGTTCATCGACCAGATGGCAACCTTGCTGCACACCGACGCGAGCGGCCTTAACGAGCTCGCGGCCAACGCCACCACCATCTATCCCATCGCCAGTCGCTGCGGCGTATTTGCCAAGACCGACGTGCAGCCGCTCCTCAACGAGGGCGCCCGCCCCGAGGACGTCGCCGCTTCCATCTTCCAGGCCGTCGTGACCCAGACCATCTCGGGCCTGGCGTGCGGCCGTCCCATTCGCGGTAACGTCGCCTTCCTGGGCGGCCCGCTGCAGTATCTCTCCGAGCTGCGCCACCGCTTCTACCTCACGCTCAACCTGGACGAGGAGCATCGTATCGTGCCCCAAAACGCCCACCTGTTTGTGGCGAGCGGCGCCGCCATGGCGCACGAGTCCAACAAGCTCAGCACGTTCCCGCAGCTCATCGAGGCTATCGACAGCTTAGGCGACACGCAGGGTGCCGAGGTCGAGCGCCTGGATCCGCTCTTTGCCACCGACGAGGACTTTGCTGAGTTCAAAACCCGCCACGACCAGGAAGTCGTCCCCAAGGGCAAGCTCGACGGCTACACCGGCCGCGTGTTCATTGGCATCGACGCCGGTTCCACCACCATGAAGGCCGCACTCGTGGGCGAGGACGGTCAGCTGCTGCACACCTGGTACGGCAACAACAACGGCGACATCCTAGGCACGGCCAAGGTCATCATGGCCGATTTCTACAACCACATTCCCGCGGGCTGCACCATCGGCCACGTGACCACTACGGGCTACGGCGAGGCGCTGCTCATCGAGGCCCTCAAGGCCGATTCCGGCGAGATCGAGACCGTTGCGCACCTGCGCGGCGCCAAGGCATTCCTGCCCGGCGTCGAGTTTATCCTGGACATCGGCGGCCAGGACATGAAGTGCTTGCGCGTCAAGGACGGTGTCATCGAGCACATCATGCTCAACGAGGCCTGCTCGTCGGGCTGCGGCAGCTTTATCGAGAGCTTCGCCGTGTCTATGAACATGGACGTGCGCGCGTTCGCCGACGCCGCCATCCATGCCAAGGCCCCCGTCGACCTGGGCAGCCGCTGCACGGTCTTTATGAACTCGCGCGTCAAGCAGGCGCAAAAGGAAGGCGCCACGGTGGGTGACATCGCGGCCGGCCTGTCCTATTCCGTCATCAAGAATGCCCTGTTCAAGGTCATTAAGCTGCGCGACCCCAAGGAGATCGGCAGTCAGGTGATCGTCCAGGGCGGCACCTTTATGTCCGATGCCACGCTGCGCGCGTTTGAGCAGCTCACTGGCGTTCATGCCGTGCGTCCCGACATCGCCGGCTGCATGGGCGCCTACGGTGCAGCCCTGCTCGCCCGCGATCGCGCCGGCGCCGACGGCACCTCGACCATCCTTTCGGCCGAGGACATCGCGCACCTCACCGTGACGCAAAAGCATGTCCGCTGCGGCCGTTGCTCCAACAACTGCCAGCTTACCGTCAACGATTTTGGCGGCGGCAGGCGCTTTATCACCGGTAACCGCTGCGAGAAGGGTGCCGGCCACAAAAAGCAAAAGACCGAGGCCCCCAACCTCTTCAAAAAGAAAAACGAGTTGCTGTTTAACCGCGAGGTGCTGAGCCCCGACGAGGCCCCGCGCGGCACCGTCGGCATCCCGCGCGCACTCAACATGTACGAGAACTACCCCTTCTGGCATGCGTTCTTTACGCGCTTGGGCTTTAGCGTGCAGCTGTCCGACCAGTCGAGCAAAAAGACCTACCAGGCGGGCATCGAGTCCATGCCGTCCGAGAGCGTGTGCTACCCGGCAAAGATGAGCCACGGCCATGTGATGAACCTTATCGACCGCGATGTCGACTTTATCTGGATGCCGTGCGTGCGCTGGGAGCGCAAGGAGGACCCGACGGCCGGTAACTGCTACAACTGCCCCATCGTCATGAGCTACCCCACGGCGTTGGCGCTCAATATCGATGAGATTCGCGAGCAGAATATCGAGTTCCTGTACCCGTTTGTGCCCTATCATGACAAGACCGAGCTCAAGCGCCGTCTGTACCAGGTGCTCGCCGTCGACCGTGTGGCCGATGCGCAAGCCGGTCGCGGTCGCGTGCGTGGGCCCAAGATCACGCGTTCCGAGGTCGATGCCGCCGTCAACGCCGCCTTTGAGGCCGATGCGCGTTTCCACGAGGACATCCAGACCATGGGCGAGGAGGCTCTTAAGTGGGTCGAGGACCACGGCGGTCACGGCATCGTGCTCGCCGGTCGTCCCTACCATAACGACCCCGAGATCAACCACGCCCTGCCCGAGCTTATCTCGAGCTTTGGCTTTGCGGTCTTTACCGAGGATTCGCTCGCGCATCTGGTAAAGCCCGAGCGTCCGATTCGCGTCGTCGACCAGTGGATGTACCACAGCCGCCTGTACGCCGTCGCTCGTTTTGTGACGATGCGCAACGACCTGGACCTGATCCAGCTCAACTCCTTCGGCTGCGGCTTGGACGCCCTGACCACCGACCAGGTGCAGGAGATCCTGGAAGCCAGCGGCAAGATTTACACCGTGCTCAAGATCGACGAGGTGTCCAACCTAGGCGCCGCGCGCATCCGAATCCGCTCGCTCATGGCGGCGCTCAAGGACCAGGAGGCCGAGCGCTTGGCCGAGGCCACGGCCGCGGGCGAGGCTTACGAGCAGGGCGATGCCGCGCCGGTGGCGCCCTCCACGGATGCCCCCGCGTTCGCGAGCCGCAAGTACACGTTTGAGGCTCAGCGTGAGAGCACCTCGACCGCATGGGCCAAGGTGCCCTTTACCGAGCAGATGCGCGACGAGGGGTACACCATTCTGTGCCCGCAGATGGCACCGATCCACTTTGACCTGGTCAAAGAGGTGTTCCGTGGTGCCGGTTACAACCTGGAGCTGCTTCCCTCGACCGATCACGACGCCGTCGAGGCAGGCCTGCGCTACGTGAACAACGACATCTGCTACCCGTCGATTTTGGTAACGGGCCAGATTATGGAGGCTATCGAGAGCGGCCGCTATGACCTGTCCAAGACGGCCGTGGTCATCAGCCAGACCGGTGGCGGCTGCCGTGCCACCAACTACATCGCCCTCATTCGCAAGGCCCTGCGCGAGAGCGGTCACCCCGAGATCCCCGTGATCTCGCTTTCGGCCGTGGCGCTTGGCGAGGACAACCCCGGCTTTAAGCTGACGCCGGCGCTGCTTAAGCAGGCGGTCTACGCGGTGCTCTTTGGCGACGTGATGATGCAGATGCTCTACCGCTGCCGCCCGTATGAGGCCACGCCCGGTGCCGCCAACGCGCTCTACGAGGAGTACATGGCGCGCGCTCGCAAGCTGGCACCCAAGTTCAACAGGCATAACTACACCAAGCTGTGCCGCGAGGCCATCCGCGCGTTCGACACCATGCCGCTTGTGGGCGAGGGCACCAAGCCGCGCGTGGGCGTGGTCGGTGAGATCCTGGTCAAGTTCCACCCCACGGCCAACAACCACGTGGTCGACGTGATCGAGCGCGAGGGCTGCGAGGCCGTGGTGCCGGGTCTGCTCGACTTCTTCCTGTACTCCATGAGCAACGCCGAGCTGCAAAAGGACGAGCTGGGTAGCTCTGCAACGACGCGTGCGGGCATGCAGGCGCTCATCAAGCTTGTGGACTGGATGCGCACGCCGGTGGAGGAGATGCTCGAGAAGTCCCGCCGCTTCGAGGCACCCGAGCGCATCGGCACCATGGCCGACAAGGCCCGCACGGTGCTTTCGGTGTGCAACAACATGGGCGAGGGCTGGCTGCTCACGGCCGAGATGCTCGACCTGATCGATCATGGCGCGCCCAACATCATCTGCACGCAGCCCTTCGCCTGCCTGCCCAACCACGTGGTGGGCAAGGCCGTGATCAAGGAGCTGCGCCGCCAGCATCCCGAGAGCAACATCGTCGCGGTGGACTACGACCCCGGCGCGTCCGAGGTCAACCAGCTCAACCGCATTAAGCTCATGATCAGTGTGGCCAAGGAGAACATGCGCGCCGGTAAGGGCTTTAAGCTCGAGAAGGTGGCGCCGCTCGCGATGGACGAGGTCACCGGCCAGATGCGCGCCCATGATGGCTGCGTGAGCTGCGGGCCGGCCAGCGAGGAGGCCGTAACATCGGTCGCCGAGCGTCTGGGACGCGGCATTAAGAAGTAGCTGGCCTGCTATGGGCTAGATATGGGACAAACGGGTGGCAGCCGTACCGGTTACCACCCGTTTTTACTGGACATCTGTTGCGTAAACGGTCCAACTATCACCCCCTGCGAACTTAGATTTCGGAAGTATGCGGCAAAATTTGAATAGGCCGAGCACACTGGATATACCCAAGCTTTGTACCTGCGGTTTTATTGGTGAAAAACCGGGGTGTGCTCGAGGGCTCCGGAATTTGCCGCATACTTCCGAAAACAACGTCTCGGTGGCACCAAAAATTGCCTCCAGAACCCTGAGGTAATGAACATATGTAGCCGTTCGTCGCAAATTATCGTCCGTTCATGGAACCTATCTCCAACGAGTTGTAACCATATGGTTTGATGTTGGAAACATATGATTGCCGGCAGGCCGTAGGTGACGTTTGCGCTGATATCGGAGGTACCAAGTATGTTTCGTACTCCGTTAAACAAGTATCGGGCTGGCTAACATGAGCCGCCGTTTTGTCTCGATAACCCTTGCAGTGGTTTGCCTGGCAGTGCTTCTGGGCGCTGCAGGGCAGTTTGCTATAAATCGAGAAACATCCTTTATGCAGGAATGCGTTTCCGAAGGCTTTGCCATTGACGGTTACTATCGGGATGACAAAACGAGTCGGGAAACCCTGGCTTTTCTTGAGGAGGACAACTGTCGATGGCAGCTGGTCGACCAAGACGGAATCTGCACAGACGGGCAGTTTAAGCGTACGGATGACCCCAACATCCTGATATTAAAGAAGGAAAACGGTGAAGAATTCGGTACGGTCCACGTGGCGTACTTGTCACGCCGACGCGATCAGGGCTTGCTCTACCTATTTAGAGATACCAGGGTGACCCGTTTTTATCTGGTGAGTACCGGTCCGGCGTTTACGGTGGAGTCTGGCGATGTCGATGCGGACAGTTGATTCACGGCAATAAAACAGCGAGCGGGGCACGGACATGAATCGCGCCCCGCTTTTTTGCTCGCGGCCTGCGTCGCGTCTGCGCCTCGTTCCGACTCGCGCCTGTGCGCGCATCCATCTCACATCCCGCATCACTTCACATCGAACTCCACGCGATCGAGCTCGGGCACATTGAGGTCGATGAGCTTGCGGGCGACGCGGCGGTCGTGCGCCCCGAGCGCCTCGCCTGTCGTCACGTGGGCGACAGTCTGGCGCTCGACAAGGCCCTCCTCGTCGCCCTCGGTGGCCGAGGTCTCGACGGCGACGGTGTAATCCTTAAAGCCTGGCAGCACCGCCGCAAGCTCGCGCGTGGTTTCGGTGACGCCGTAGCCGTCCTGCACGCCGGCCTGCGCCGAGCCAATAGACCCCACCGTCATAACAATGCAGGGGATGGCAAAGATTACCGTGCCCACAATAATGCGGCGGCGCACCTTGCGCGATAGCTCGTCGACCTCGGCGTTTTCCTCGGCGGTCACGATGCCGTCGCCGTTCAGGTCGCGCTTGAGCGGTACGCGCAAAAGAAGCAATACGGCTTCGGCCGCCAGCGCGATAAAGACGACGTTGATGCCAAACTCGTAGAGGGCCGAGAGGAACAGTGACCCGCTTGCGATGGCGATGCCATAGCCCGCCGCGCACAGGGGCGGCATGAGCGCGGTCGCCACGGCTACGCCGGCGATGAGCGTTGCGGGCTCCTGGTCGCGTGAGTTGCCCAGCCCGCCCGCAAAGCCGCCGGCGAGCGCGACAGCGAGGTCCCACACGGTGGGCGTTGAGTTGTCGATAATGGCGGCCGTGGTGGTGCCAAGGGGCGAGAGCTTAAAGTACAGTGTGGACGTTACCAGGCAAAAGGCCATTTGCAGCGCCAGGCCCGCGACGGCCTCGACGGTGATCTCGCGGTCGAGCGTGGCAATGCCGTATGCCATGGCAAGGACCGAGCCCATGAGTGGGCAGATGAGCATGGCGCCCACGATGGCGATGTCCGAGTCGATATCGAGGCCGATGCTTGCGATGAGCATGGCGATGATGAGGATGCACAGGTGAGAGCCGGTCAGGCGTGCCCCGTTTACAAAGCGCTTGCGAATCACGTGGTAGGGCGCGCGACCCTCGCGAATGTTGAATGCGCGCTTTAGGAAGCGGGTGGCGTTCTCCATGGCCTCGCTATGGGCGGGGCGGATGCCGTGGCGCCGGTGATGGCGTTCGCGTAGCCGCTTGATCTGTTGTTTGTCGAGTTCCATGTCCACCTCGTTCTGGCACGGGCCGCGCAACGCGCCCGTTGTCCTAACTCTACACCGTGGCGGGCGGGGTGTCTGTTGGATGCGGGATCCGATAGGGCGGATGACGCGGGAGCAAATGCAAATCACAGGCTCAATTCGATCCCGCAAGAATATGATGCACCAGCTCCTACATATGTGACGAAATTGTGAAGCACGAGAGCGCGAATTTCAAAAAATCCGCTGGTGACCAATGTTGCGCAACAGAATTCAAAAATCAGCTCCTACATTTTGAAGCGTATGGATACATCCGTGTCAAAGGGAGAAAGCCATGGCAAACTACAGTCCACAACACTTTGAGCCTCGGGCCAAGGCCGTCAACGTCAAGGGCGTTGCCAACCGCGCCGTCGCAACCGTTTTGACGGCGGGCCTCATCGCTCAGCCGCTCATGTCGCCGCTGGCGGCAATCGCCGCACCGACGGCAGATAACGGCGATTCTGTTCAGGGGGGGGGGTAGTTCTGTAGAGAACACCGTTGCCGCCGGCAACCAAGCGGTCGTAAAGACGGCTGCCCAGCTGGCCGAGGAGTCGGCAAAGCAGCTCAAGGACGCTCAGGCCGCCTACGATGCCGCCCAGAAGAACGCCGATGCGGCGGGCCAGTCTCAAAAGCAGGCGCAGCAGCAAAAGAATCAGGCCTCGCAGGCTGTGAGCGACAACGAAATCGAGCAGAACGCAGCAGAAGTCGCCGCGCTCCAGGAGAAGATTGACGAGCTCAAAGCCGCCGTCGAAAAGACCGAGCAGCAGCAGAAGAAGCTGGGCGACCTGAACGATCAGCTCGATCAAGCCAACAAGAGTGTCGAGGATAAGACCCAGGCGCTCAAGGACGCCAAGGCAAAGCAGGATGAGGCCAAGAAGGCCCTCGACGATGCCCAGGCCAAGCTCGAGGCCATGGGTATGGACGAGTACGAGGCCGCCAAGAAGGCCGTCGAGGACGCGCAGGCAAAGCTCGATGACGCCAATAAGGCCGTTACTACTGCACAGGCCAATCTGGACCAGGCCAAGGCTGCCGAGGCCAGCGCCCAGCAGGAAAAGCAGAATACCGAGGCAGCTTTGACGACTGCCCAGGCCAAGAAGCAGGAGACTGCTGCTGCTCTCGCAGCCGCAACCACCGCGCGCGATAACGCCCAGCAGAAGTTCAACCAGGCGCAGGCCGCGCTCGATGCTGCCGTCTCGGGTACGGGTGTTGACCTGAGTGCGCTTGAGGCCGCCAAGAACGCTGCTGCTGGTGAGCTCAAGACCGCGCAGAGGGAGCTCAATGCCGCGACGGATGCCGACGCCACCGCACAGGCGAACCTGCAGGCTGCGCAGACTACCGTCACCGCCGCGCAGGAGAAGGCCAACGCCGCCAACGCCGCCGTGGCATCTGCCCAGTCTGCATATGATGCGGTAAGCAAGGAGTACAACGCCGCCGTCAGCAAGCGCGACGCCGCCAAGGCCGCATGCGAGCAGGCCCAGCAGACCGAAGCCGACAAGAAGGCGGAGTACGACCGACTCGTCGAGGTCCGTCAGCAGAAGCGCAGCGAGTGGGAGGCGGCCTGCGCCGCTTCGAACGCCGCGGAAAAGGCTTATGACGCTGCTAATGCCCAGGTTGAGGCTCTTGAGCAGCAGATTGCAGACCTAAAGTCCAACATGACCGTTGACCAGGAAGTCATCAATAAGGGCATGCTCGGCTTTATGGCCTACATCAGCAACAGCAGCGATTTCACCGCCACACAGAAAAAGAACGCCCAGGATGCCGTATCGATGCTGACCGGTGCTGAGGACAAGGCCGACTGGTATGACCAGTACGTCGATCAGGATATGTCTCGCGACACCAATCCGCTCTCCTTGGAGCAGATGCGCAACGCCCTGACATATCTCGACACCCAGAACAACCTCCGCAAGGCGAACGGTCAGTCGGCGCTCAGCGTCAGCCTCCGTATGACTGCGGCAGCCGCCCTTAATACATCATATTCATCGAACATCTGGGGACACTCGAACTGCTACTTCGACAACGGTGAAAACCTTGCTGGCGGAGGCGGCGCATATACCGGCGGCGAGACCGAGGATACCCTCGGCTGGCCCTATACCGGCCTCTATACTCAGGAAAAGAAGATTTTCGACAAGTATGTAGAGCAGTATGGCGACAAACTCGGCAAATATCGATATGAGTCCTATTACATCTATCAGAACTACAACAGCATCTACCACGAGTGCGGGCACTATCTCAACATTATCGATGCCTCTACGAGAGCCATCGGCATCGCGACCGGTAGCGGCAAGAATACCGATTCCGAGGTAACCATCTTCGATTACAGCGATGATGACACGCAGGCTGATTTCACTGTCTCCGAGTTCAAGAAGCTCCTCAACGACTACATCGATTCCGCCTACAATGCGGGCGGCACGCAGGCGCAGAAGGCGCAGCTCAAGGAGCTCCAGGGCAAGCTTGCCGAGGCGCAGAAGAACTTTGGAACTACAAGGGAAGCTTACTTCGCAGCTGTAAACGGGCAGGATGCCGCCCAGGACGCTTTCACCGCAGCCGATGCGAACATGAACACCGCCAAGGGCGAGTACGAGAAGGCTCAGTCCGCTACTGCTGCCGCCAAGTCCGCCTATGACGCTGCCGAAGCCGAGCTTAAGATCATCGACGTCAAGACACCCCAGGCCAAGCTTGATGCCGCTAAGGGCGAGGCGGCAACTGCCCAGGCGGCTCTTGATAAGGCAAATGCCACGCTTGTCGATTGCCAGACGAAGGCATCCGAGGCCGCTGCTCACAAGGCGAAGGCTCGCAGCGCCCGCGACGCCGCCAAGGTAAAGTCCGATCAGGCCAACGAGGCGTATGACAACGCTACCGCTTCGGTCAAGGACCTTGCCGCCAAGTGCGATGCCGCCAAGACGGATCTTGCGAACAAACAGGGCACGCTTAACGATGCCAAGAAGGCCGACGACACTGCCCAGGCTGGCGTTGACAAGGCTCAGGCATCAGATGCCCAGGCCGCGACCGCTCTTTCGGACGCCAAGCAGGCAGTTGCCGCCAAGACGCAGGCTGTGTCCGACGCGCAGGCCGAGGCCAAGGCTGCCGAGGGTGAGCTGACCCGCGCAAACAAGGCCTTCGAGCGCTTCGCCGGCGCTCAGAAGGCGGTCGACGACGCTAAGGCCGCCTATGACGCTGCCGTAGACGGTGTCGCCGATGCCCAGAAGCAGCTCGAGGCCGCCAACGAAGCCGTCGTCGATGCGAACCTCGAGATCGTCAAGGCCAAGGCCGAGCTTGCCAACGATGAGGCACTCAAGGCCGATCTTGAGGCTGTCGACCACAAGGCATCCCTTGCCGCGGGCACGACGGGCAACGAGAAGCTGGTCAAGCTGAACGCTGCCTACGCTCGCTATAAGGCCGCCGTCGATGCCGCCGCTGGCCTCAAGGCTGCTCTGGGCGATGCCGATGCCAAGCTGTCCGATGCCAACGACGCCTATGCCGCCGCGCTGGCCGAGCTTGGCGATGCCAAGGATGCCCTGGCTGCCGCGCAGGCCGAGTACGACAAGTATCATCCCAAGGCTGAGCCGCAGGCCAAGCCTCAGGTTGCGCAGGCTGCCGCAAAGGCTCCTGTCGCCAAGAAGAAGGCCACGGACGGTGCACTTGCTCAGACGGGCGATACCTCCGCGCTTGCAGGTGAGGTCTTCGTCATCGGCGGCATTACGCTCGTTGCCGCGGGTGTGACGCTTGGCGATTGTCGTCGCAAGCAGATGTAGCGTTTCGAGCGTAGTTTCTGCAACGAACTTCAATTCATAACGGGACCGTCTCGTTAGCCAAACGATAAGGCCGGCGCTGTTAAATGCAGCGCGCCGGCCTTTCTTTGCGTTGGTATAAAAAGCCCGGTCGGTAGCCGCGAAAGCTATCGACCGGGCAAATCGTAGGCAATATGGTTGCTGTCGAGCAGCTGCTCAGCTTAGCCCAGCAGGCTTAAGCCCACGGAGACAAACGCCAGGATAACGCCGACGATGGACTCGCCGCCCAGCAGGCCGCTGGCAACGACCAGGCCCTGTTCCTGGAAGGCGGCGTCCTTGGCAGTCCTCTCCTCGTCAGAAAGACCAGCGGTGGCGTCGCGGTGGGCGGACCACTTGTCGTAGGCGAGTTTGACGCAGGAGCCCAGGAATGCCGTGAGTGACATGTAGAACGGCAAGTACACGCCCAGGCCGATCATCATGGCCGGAATGCCGAGCCAGTACATGACGATGCCGGCGATAAAGCCGCCAACGAACCACGGCACGCTCGGGATGCCCGAGACCATGGTGGCGACCACACTTGCCTGCGCGGCGACGAAGCTCTTGTCGGGGCCAAAGGCGTCCGGACCATAGGCGGTGACGAGCGCGACCATGACGGCTGCGGCGACCAGGGCGCCCACGATGCCGCCGATGGCTTGGCCGATCCACTGCGCACGCGGGTTGGTGCCCAGCACGGCGCCGGCCTTAAAGTCGTTCATGACGTCGCCCGCAAGGCCGCACGCCACGGCTACGATGCCGGCGATAAAGAACAGCTTGACCTGAGCGATCTGTGCGAAGGCAGCCACGATGAGCATAACGATGAGGCCAAAGATCTCCATGGGGTCGATGCCCGTCTGGCCGCAGCTCTGTGCGCTCATGATGGTGGTGACAAAGGTGAACAGCGTGACGATGACGGCCGGAACGGGACCAAGGTCAAGCACGATGGCGATGATCACGGCGATGGCGGCGGCGCCCAGGCCGATGATGCCGGCGTCGAGCTTAAGGGAGCCCGAGATGAGCGACTGCTCGTCGGTGTCGGTGGAGCTGTCGGCGGCAAGACCGCGGACGATACCGGCGACCTGCGGCAGGATGTCCTTGAGGACGACGGCGACGCCAAAGCCCATCATGAGGCCCATGCCCAGGGACTTGACGATGCCCTGCGCAGTCACAACGTCGAACAGACCGGCAGCGGTGCCGCCCACGATGATGCCAAAGTTGCCCAGCAGGGCGCCGGCAAACCAGAAGGCGACCGGGGCGAAGCCCACGAGGAAGCCGACGGAGAGCAGCATGGGCGAGTTGTAGATGCCAAAGGTCACGCCGGGGATGTTGAGCGTGCACAGCATGCTGGGCACAATGCCCAGAGCGTCGCGCAGCACGCTATAGATGCCGGCGATGGCCATGGAACCAAAGAGCTGCTTGCCGGTCTTGCCGCCAGCCTCGGTCGCGCGCAAGGTCTGAGCTGCGGCGTTGCCGGTGGGGAACTCAAGCGCGGCGTCCACGATAAAGTGACGGTGGATGAGCGCGGTGGCCAGCAGACCCAGGATAGTGCCGGCGAGTGCCACGATAAACATGTCGAGCCAGCTAATCTGGTCGGCATAGCCCAGCATCCAGGCGCCCG
This sequence comes from uncultured Collinsella sp., assembly GCA_900543015.1. GTDB lineage: Bacteria > Actinomycetota > Coriobacteriia > Coriobacteriales > Coriobacteriaceae > Collinsella. The sequence continues at coordinate 14,646 of UQPJ01000006.1, read as the reverse complement.
GGATGGTAAACGCCAGACCGCCGGCGACCATGGCGCCTGCGGACATGATGGTGTGGGTGACGTTTGCCTCGTTGAGGTTGGCGTTGCCCATGAGCTTAAGGAAGAACAGCGAGATGACGGCAGCGAAGACGATCGGCCAGGGGAGAGCGCCCATCTTGAGGGCGGTGTAGGCCGAGCTTGCCGTGATGATCACGCAGCCGAGGACGCCGATGACGACGCCGCGCAGCGTGAGTTGCCCGCGCATCGAAGCGCGGTTCGAGGGATTGCTCATATAGAACTCCTTTGCGTATATCCGCTTCCCCCGGGAGCGCCGCTACGGATACGGCGCGGGAAGTCGGGTTACCAAGGGCCGCCGCGTGAGCTCGCGCACGGCCGCGCACCAGTATAGCCGCAAGGCAGCCCATTTGGGAGGGGCGTCTTTTAGCTGCCCCTGCTTGCCGGATGGAGCTGCGGGGATATACTGCTGGGCAGACGAAAGGAGCGCCGACGATGCTTAATGGGTGCGCATATATATTGACGGTCGACGTGGGCAACACGTTCATTCGCTTTGGCCTGTTTGCCGAGGATTCGGCCGCGGCGCAGGAATGCCCGTTGGCGACGTGCGAGATCACGACGCCGTCGAGCATTACGGCCGACGAGGCGCGCATGAGGCTCGTGCAGGTCATGGGCGCACTTGCCGCCGATGCGGGCATGCCGGGCGCGCTCGTTCCCGCGGCGGCTGTGCTGAGCTGCGTGGTGCCGGCGCTCGAGCGCCCGTGGAAGGCGGCGCTTTCCCGTACCTGCACGGGGCGTGTGCTTACCGTGGGGCCGGGCCTCAAGACCGGCATGCCCGTGCACTACGACGATCCGGCCGAGATTGGTCCCGACCGTATCGCCGACGCCGTGGCGGCCCGCGCGGTCTACGGCTCTCCGTGTATCGTGATCGACCTGGGTACCACGACCAATATCGAGGTTATCGATGCGCGCGGAACCTTTGTCGGCGGCGTCATCGCACCGGGTCTGGCACTCGGCGCCCGTTCGCTCTCGGCAGCTGCGGCGCGCCTGCCTCAGGTTGAGCCCTCGGCGCCGACGCACGTCATCGGCCGCAACACGCGTGAGGCCATGCGCTCGGGCGTGGTCTTGGGCGAGGTAGCCCGCATCGACGGCATGCTCGACATGGTGCTCGCCGAGATGCGCTCGACCAAGGCGGCGGGGGAGAGCAGCGTGCCCATCGTCATCACCGGCGACGATGCCGAGGCACTTGCGGCGCTGGTCGGCCATAGCCTGACGGTCGACGATGCGCTGACGCTGCGAGGACTCGCCGAGCTCTACCGCATCAACCGAAAGCCCCGCCGCGTGTAAAAGTGAGGGCGCCGGTGGGACAAACGCCCCCACCTTTCACCTGCTACAATGGGTCAAACTATTGCGATTACGGAGGTGTCTGCCATGTCGGACGATCTTCATCAAACTTCGTCAGGCAAGCGTCTGGACGTCATTAGCTGGGACGAGTTCTTTATGAGCGTGGCCATCGCCGCGCAGCGCCGCAGCAAGGACCCCAACACGCAGGTGGGCGCGTGCATCGCCAGCACCAACCACCGTATCCTTTCGGTGGGCTACAACGGTACGCCCTCGGCGCTCAACGACGACTTTTTCCCGTGGGGCACGAGCGACGACCCGCTTCAGGACAAGCATAACTACGTAGTCCATGCCGAGGCCAACGCGGTGCTCAACTACCGCGGCTCGCTCAAGGACCTCGAGGGTTCCACGGTCTACGTCACGCTGTTCCCGTGCCATGACTGCGCCAAAATCCTGGCGCAGGTAGGTGTGGGCGAGGTCGTCTACCTGGACAATAAGTACGCCGACACCGACGACGGCCGCATCAGCCGCCGCATTCTCGACTCCTGCGGCATTAGCTACCGCCAGGTTATCGTCGATGTCCACATTGGCACCGGGGAGCAGGCTCAGCGGTAGCGCGTGGCAATGCCAGCTGGTAACAAAAGGCAGCTAAAAGATCCCCGTCCCAAATTGACTGCTCGTGAAAGTCGTGTCCGCGCGCATGACTGGCGCCGGAGCGGGTACACGGCTGTAGTAACATAGCCCCTGTCCGCGGGCGCGCCCGCGTAATTGTGAGAAAGGAGCCCCTGTGGCTGTTAACGAAGAGCTGCTTAAGAAGGTTCTTGAGGAGATTCGCCCCAACCTGCAGGCCGACGGCGGCGATATGGAGTATGTGGGCGTTGACGACGAGGGCGTCGTCAAACTGGAGCTGCAGGGCGCTTGCGCCGGCTGCCCCATGAGCTCGCTGACCCTGTCCATGGGTATCGAGCGCATCCTGAAGGAGCACGTACCCGGCGTTACCCGCGTCGAGCAGGTCAATGCCTCCGGCGAGACCGACGACCTGTACGACGAGTACGCGCCGTTCTAAGATGCGAAAGCTGCGGACGGCATACTCCGCATAGACGTTACGCCCAAATATGCGGCTGCGAGCGTAAGGCCCGCGGCCGCATTTGTATGTAGGGAGTAGGAGGGTCGACATGCTCAACGACTTCTACCATATGCTTGATCCCGTCGCGATTTCGGCGGGGCCCATCACGATTTACTGGTATGGTCTGGCCTATGTGGTCGGAGCTCTGCTCACGGCGGTCGTCATGTATCGCACGCAGCGTCGCTGGGGCTTTAACATCACGATTGACGACCTGACGAGCGTCGTGGTCGGCGCGGTCTTTGGCCTTATCATTGGCGCGCGCCTGTTCTACGTCATCTTTTACGGCGACGGCTACTACTGGGCGCATCCGCTCGAGATCTTTGCCACTAACGAGGGCGGCATGAGTTTCCATGGCGGCCTGGTGGGCGGCATCATCGGCGGCGTGCTCGTGTGCCGTATGTACAAGCTCGATGCGTGGACGTTGGCCGATCTTGCCGTCATCGGCGCTCCGCTGGCCCTGTGCCTGGGGCGCTGCGCCAACTTTGTCAACGGCGAGCTGTGGGGCAAGCCCACGGATCTGCCCTGGGGTGTGATCTTTGGCGGCACCGCGGGCGACATGCCGCGCCATCCCTCCCAGCTCTACGAGGCGTTTCTTGAGGGCATTGTGCTCTTTTGCATCCTGCAGGTGCTCAGTCGCAAAAAACCGCTGCTGCCCCAGGGTACGTTTATGGGCGTCTTTGTGATGGGCTACGGCATCGTTCGCTTCCTCGTCGAGTTCGTGCGCGTGCCCGACGCCCAGCTTGGCTATCTGCTGGGCGGCGTCATCACGATGGGTCAGCTGTTGAGTCTGCCACTCGTGATTGCGGGCCTGGCGCTCGTCATCTTTGCCCTCCGCCACAACCGTCCCCAGCGCATCTACCTTGATGCATAACCATCACAAAGGGGACAGACACCTTTGTGGTGGTTTGCTGGGCAACGATGACAGAACCGTAACGTTTCCCCAGATAAAACCTGCCAAAATAAACCTGTCCCTTTTTGGCAGGTTTCTAGAAAGGCTTTCGGACTGTGAAGGATTCCGATCTCTCCACAACGGCTGCGCGCGACGCTGCCCGCATCGTCTGGTTTAAGCGCTACCCCGCCAAGCAGACGCTCATCGCATTTCTGCTCGCGTTGTTGGCGACCACGGCGTTTTCCATCGATCCCGCTCCGGTGTCGAGCAACGCAGTCTTGGCGATTGACCCCAAAGCCTCTGGCATGCTGTACGTGTGCTACGAGGTGCTTCTCTCGTTTGCCGGCCACACCGACGCGGTCATGCTGCTTGCGCTTGCCTGCTTGCTCACCTTGCCGTTTCGCTACGTGTTCTTTGGCCGTGGCGACACCTGGCGTCCGTCGATCATTCTGCCGTCGCTGTTCTTCGCCATCTGCATGGTGTTCGGCCGCAGCTACGACCTCACCGACTCGGCCGAGATTGTTCTTGGCGACAAGGCCCGCATCATCTGCGCCTGGATTGGCGGCGCGGGCTGGATGCTCCTAGCGATCGTGGCCTTCTATCTGGCTTTTGAGTATCTAGATTGGCTGAGCTCTCGGCGCATCCCGTTTTCCGAGGCGCACTTTGGCCGTATATGGCGTGTGGCTCACGCCGTGCTCTCGGTCCATCCCTTTGCCGGGCCCTTCCTGGTGCTTATGATCGCCTGGGCGCCCACGCTCATCGCTTCGCTGCCTGGCCTTTTTATGGGAGATACGGGCGCGCAGATTCGCCAGTGGTTCAACTATCCCAACGGCACGAGCGACTACCTGCGCCTACTCAACCCCAACGTGCTGCTCAACGGGCATCATCCCGTAGTGCACACGGCCATTATCGGCTCGTGCGTTCAGCTGGGGCTTTCGCTGTTCAACAGCGCTGACGCGGGCCTCATCATCTATACCTGCGCTCAATTTGTCATCACGGCTGCCTGCATGGCCTATTCCATTTCGTCGCTGCGCAAACTGGGCGTGAGCCTGCCGGTTCGCGGTGCGATCCTGCTGTTCTTTGCGTTTATGCCGATGTTCTCTAACTACGCGGCGTTGCTCACCAAAGACGTGCTCTTTGCCGACGCGTTTTTGGTGCTGCTGGTACAGACCGTCAAGCTTGTGGCATGTGGCTTGCCCCGTCGTGATGCCAATGTCGAGCGAGCGGGCGAGAAAGCCCCCGTGCTCTTTGCGCGCCACGACTGGCTGCTGCTCGCTTTGGGCGCCATGGGTTCCACGTTCCTGCGCAACGGAGGCCTTGTGTTTCCCCTGACGGCATGCGTAATCGCGGCGGCGTTTTGCGTATGGGACGTGCATGTGGCTCGTCGTGCAGCCAAGCAGACTGGTGCTGCGCCTTCGGGCGCCATCCCGCGTTTCCGCTGGGTTGGCGTTCTCGCGGTGCTCGCGCTCTGCCTTGCCTCTAATATGTACTTCACCAAGGTCTTTATGCCGGCGCACGATATCACGCCTGGTTCCAAGCGCGAAATCCTCTCGATTCCGTTCCAGCAGACGGCTCGTTTCGTCCAAAAGCACGACGGCCTCAACTCGGGCGTCAACCCCACGGTTAAGGAGGACGGCACCATCGTGGAGGCTCCTTGCGACGGCTTGGTGACCGACGAAGAGCGTGCCGTGATCGACCGTGTGCTCAAGTACGAGAACCTGGGCCGCCGTTACAACCCGGATAAGTCGGATGCCGTCAAGAACTGCTTTAACGAGTACGCCTCGCAGGAGGACATCGATGCCTATTTTGAGGTATGGGCCCAGATGTTTAAGAAGGATCCCGAGTGCTATATTTCGGCGCTTATCAATAACTACTATGGTTATTTTTATCCGAGCGCGCGCGATGCCTGGGTCTACAGCACGGCGCGCAGTGCCGAGATTATGGCGCGCCCCGATAATCTCAAGTACTTCGACTTCCATCCGGTCGATAGCAAGGTCGTACGCTGGTGCGACCACCTGATCAACCTGTACCGCGTGGCAGTACAACGCATCCCGTTTATCTCGCTCACCATGAGCTCGGCCACCTACGTGTGGATCATGATCGCCGTGGTGGTCTATCTGCTACGTCGTCATTCGTGGCGCGGGCTGGCCATTTGGGTGCCGCTTTTGGGCGTGCTCGCCGTGTGCCTGATCGGCCCCTGCAACGGCTCGACCTACATGCGCTACCTGTATCCGGTCATCGCCTGCATGCCCTTTGCCATCGGCGCCACCATCACCCGCAGCGACCTCCTCTGGTCCTAACTTGGTGCAAAGGGGACAGGTTACTTTGCACCAACCCCTTGCACCAAGGGGCTGTATCATCACGACGCCTTCATTTTGGGGTTTATCTCGCAGGCCAGTAGGTATATCATAACGACGTTTGTTTATATTGCCCGAGCATCTGCGCTGGGCTTTAGGTCGAAACCGATAGGAGACACGTATGTCCGGACACTCTAAGTGGGCCACAACCAAGCATCGTAAGGGCGCGCAGGACGCCAAGCGTTCCGCCCTCTTCTCCAAGCTCAGCCGCAACATCACCGTTGCTGCCCGTCTCGGCGGTGACCCGCTGCCCGAGAACAACGCCAGCCTCGCCGCTGCCGTTGCCAAGGCCAAGGCTCAGTCCATGCCTAAGGACAAGATCAAGTCCGCTATCGACAAGGCCTTTGGTTCGGGTGCCGATGCCGCCGTCTACGAGAACATCGTGTACGAGGGCTACGGTCCCGCCGGTGTCGCCGTCTACGTCGACTGCCTGACCGACAACCGCAATCGTACCGCCGCTGATGTCCGTTCCGCCTTCTCCCACGCTGGTGGCAACCTGGGCACCTCCGGCTCCGTCGCCTTCCAGTTTGAGCGCAAGGGCCAGATTGTCGTCGCCAAGGAGATCCTGGACGAGAACGCCAAGAAGGAGACCATGATCGCCAACGGTGCTGCCGGTGACGAGGATGAGTTTATGATGGCCATCGCCGAGGCCGGTGGCGAGGACTACGAGGATGCCGGCGAGGAGTGGATCGTCTGGACTGCTGCCAACGAGGTCATGGCTGTCTCCAAGGCGCTCGAGGAGCAGGGTGTCCAGGTCAAGGGCTCCGAGACCACCATGGTCCCGACCACCCCGACCGAGGTTTCCGGCGCCGATGCCAAGAAGGTCCAGCGCCTCATCGACCGTCTTGAGGAGCTCGACGACGTCCAGGACGTCTACAGCACCATGGACATGACCGACGAGGTCATCGCTGCCCTCGAGGAGGAGTAGCGCCAGCACGGATTGAGCCGTGCATATCTGGGCATAATGAAGCGAGCATGCAAGCCTCGTGGAATAGATGAGCCGGATCCGCGTGCATAGAGCACCGGACCCGGCTCTTTTATAATGATGCGAATCGTTTTGCATTCTGTGGACCGAGACCCGAAAGGAGCGCCGCATGCGCGTGCTCAAACGAGCCCTAGCAATCGTGTACCTTGCCGCCGCCATCGTGGCGCTGGGCACGCTTGTCTGCCAGTTTTGGGGGCCGTATACGTATCGCTTTATGCTGCTGATGCGCGACCCCATGCCGCGCATCGTCGTTACGGCGTGCGCCGGTGTCGTGGCGCTTGGCGTACTGCTGAGCTTTTTCCGTCTGATGTTCGCGCGTCGCGAGCCGTCCTGCGTGCATCCGGCGGGGGAGCGCAATATCGAGGTCACGCTCGCAGCGCTTTCCTCGTGCGCCCGTGCCGCGGCGGAGTGCGATGATCGCGTGATGGTTGAGCATATCGAGGCGCGCGTTCAAGGCTCCGACGAATCGCACGTTCGTTTTAAGGTCGAGGCCATCGCGCTCGATGATAAGGACGTTGCCGCTCTTGCCACCTCGATGCAGCAGCGCATCGAGAAGGCCTGTGACACCATGCTCGGTACGCCGGGCACGACTGCGCGCGTTCGCTTTTTGCCGTCCAAGACTACCGTCCAGACCGTGGAGGTTTCCGGTGAGTGATACCAACCAAGACAAGACCGCCCGCACGCCGCGCCTGACGATCGATCAGAACGCTATGCCGGCGAGCGAACCTGTTGACTCCAAAGCGGAGGCAACCGAGTTGCAAGACGCGGCAGCCGCGGATTTTGACGAGGCTATGGGTCTCATCAAGGGTACGGGCGCTGCCATCTGGAGCTATGCTGTGCGTCATCCCAACACCACGCTCGGCGCCGTCGCCGGCTTTATCCTCGCCGTGTTGGTGCTCACGTTGGGCCTGTGGGACACGCTCGTCATTGCATTCTTCGTGCTGATCGGCGCTGTGATCGGCCAAATTCGCGACGGCGAGAACGGGATCGTCAACTTCTTCGGCCGTCTGTTTAGCGGCCGCTAATATGTAATCGACTGTCGCATCCGCGGCAGGCATAAGGAGGAACCATGGCTTTTAATACGAAGGTCGATGTGGCCGATACCGAGCTCGAGGAGAACGAGGCGGTCGTCGCCGAAGCCGAGGATGTGACGCTCGAGGATGAAGCGCTCGTCGAGGCCGAGTCCGATGTGGATGAGGATGACGAGGAAGCGGACGAGTCCGAGGACTCGCTGACCTATTCCAACGGCGTGATCGAGAAGATCGTTGCCATGGCCACCCGCGAGGTTCCGCACGTTCTGGGCATGAAGGGTAACCTCATGCACTTTGTGCAGGAGCAGTTTGGTGCCGAGAATCTGACCAAGGGCGTGACGGTCGAGGTCACCGATGACAATCGCGTGGTCGTCAACATCTCGGTCATCATCGAGTACGGCGCCTATGCGCCTGCGATCTTTGACGACGTTAAGGCGCGCGTCACCGAGCGTCTTGCCGCGATGACCGGTCTTGAGGTGGCAGGCGTCAACCTGCGCATCGAGGATGTCATCACCCCCGAGGAGTACGAGCACCGCACCAGCCAGCACGAATAACCTTCCAAAAAGGGACAGGTTTCTTTTGGCAGGTTTTATCTGCGAAAACGTTAAACGGCCGACCGCGCAAGCAAAAGCGCGGCCGGCCGTTTCCGTACGCTCCCGATGTAGGCATACCGCTCGTCTAACTAAGGGTTGCAATCCCCACGTTCCGCGTTACTCTAATGGGCGCAATGTTTCCAAATTGTTAACGAGGGGTTGCCGTAATGGCCGACGAGCACGAAACAGAAAGCAAGGCATGGGCAATTGAGGCCGCTGCGGCAGAGGCGGCGTCGCGTGCTGCCGAGGAGGTGCATCGTCCTCCCGTAGTGCCGATGGAGCGCGTGGTTGATCGCACCGATATCGAGCGCGGCGAGCGTGCCGGCCAAAAGCGCAGCCAGGAGCCAGGCTTTCCGCGCTTTTTTGCCGAGCTCAATTTGGGCCTGATCCTCACGGCCTTTGCCATCGTCGCGTTTAAAACCCCTAATCACTTTGCTTTTGGCGGCACCTCGGGCGTGTCGGTCATTCTGTCCACGCTGTTCCCGACCCTGCCTGTCGGCGTTTTTATGTGGATTATCAATGCGGTCCTGGTCGTTCTGGGCTTTATCTTTTTGGAGCGCAAGGCAATCCTGTGGAGCGTTTTCGCCTCGTTTGCGCTTTCGGCCTACGTCTCGCTGTTTGAGCTCTTCATTCCGACCGATGTCTCTCTGACGGGTGATATGTGGCTCGACCTGTGCTTTGCCGTGATTCTGCCGGCGCTCGGCAGCGCCATCGTCTTTGATATTGGTGCCTCGACGGGCGGCACGGACATCCTCGCCATGATTCTCAAACGCCGCACGACGCTTGAGATCGGCCGTGCGCTGCTGCTGGTCGATATCGGCATCGTGACCATCGCGGCCTTCTTGTACGGTCCGCGCGTCGGTCTGTACTGCGTGCTCGGCCTGTTTGCCAAGACGCTCGTGGTCGACAAGGCCATCGAGAGCATTCACCTGCGCAAAGTCTGCACGGTCATTTGTTCCGAGCCCCTTAAGGTCGAGGAGTTTATCGTCAAGCATCTCAACCGTACGGCGACTATCAGTCGCGGCTACGGTGCTTTCTCGGGCAAGTGCGTGACGGTGATCATGAGCGTGCTGAGTCGCCGCGAGGCCGTGCAGCTGCGTCGCTACGCTCGCGAGATCGATCCGGGTGCCTTTATCACGATCGTCGACAGCTCCGAGATCGTCGGCAAGGGTTTCCGCGGAACGAACTAACGCGGTCGAGCTCATCAAACAATCGAATAGCGCCCTGCGCATTGCAAATGCGTCATGTTGGAGTATTTGTCCCCACATTGGGTGATAATGATGCCAAAGACATCGTTTGCGATCCAGATGATTCGCTCAAGATACGAAGGGATGATCTCGATGTTCTGTTCGCAGTGTGGTGCCCCCATGGGCGATAACGACAAGTTCTGCGGCGCGTGTGGTGCCCCCAATGCCGGTGCCGCAGCCTCTGCCCCTCAGGGTCAGCCCCAGCAGTTTGTTCCGCAACCGCCCGTGGCGAATGCGTCCAAGGGCTGTGTGGCTCAGGCGTTTGAGGACATGACCAAGACGCCGGGCGTGCTGCAGCGCGTGTGCCAGATCGCCTTTTTGCCGGCGCTGATTTGTGTTGTGTCGGTGCTCGTGCTGTTCATTCCCGTTATCGGCGGTATCGCGGCTGCCATCGGCTTTTTGGCAGCTTGCATTGCGAGCGTGTGTGGTTCCGGCTTTGGTATTGAGTGGGGTCGCGATCTGTCGCTCAAGGTTGATGACGGTATGGATCGTCCACTCATGCGTTCCACGTCGTTTGGCCTCGGAGTCTTTTCGAGCGTTATCTCGGTCGTGCTCGAGGTTATCGCTGCCATTCCCGTTATCGGTGTAGTGCTTTCGCTGGTGGAGAGCGTGGTAATTGGCGCCGCGGGCTCGTATTCGTATTACGGCTCTTATGCACTCGAGGCAGCGCTGTTCGGCTCGCTTGGCCTGCTTGTCCTGGCTATGATTGCCACGGCGGTCTTGGGGGTCTTCTTTAAGATGTTCGCCGACATTGCCGTGATGCACTTTGCGGTGACCGGTCGTGTCGAGAGCGCGTTTTCGCTCGATAAGGTCTGGGCGGCCTTTAAGCACAACAAGACCAAACTGTTCTGCGCTTCGTTCCTTCCCGAGTTTTTGACGGGCCTGGTCGCCAACGTTGTCACCTGGATCCTGACGTTCGTCTTTGGCACCATTGCCTCTGTCGGTATGTATAGCTACTACTACCGTCCTACGGCTATTGAGGCGCTTGTTACCGGCGGTGGCATCACGCTCGTATTGTTCTTGGTGCTGACGGCGTTTGTCACGGTATTCCTCACGGTCTTTGGCAAGATGCTCAAGCACCGTGCCGTTGGCTATTGGGTTGCGCGCTACGCAAGCGAGTGGGCCGACGAGGACAAGGACGACGTCCTGACTTTTGTGCTGCCGTTTGAGAAGAAGTCTGCTCCGGCTGGTTTTAGCGCCGACGCAGCGCCCGTATCCGATTCCGCTGCGGCGCCGGCGCCTGCGCCCGAGCCCGAGCCCGAGCCCGAGCCCGAGCCCGAGCCCGTGCCTGAGCCTGAGCCTGAGCCTGAGCCCGCGCCCGTGCCTGAGCCCGAGCCCGCGCCCATGCCGGAACCGGAGCCCGAGCCTGCACCTGAGCCCGAGCCTGCGCCAAGCTCCGACGAGGACCCGCAGGACGAGTAACCCTGCCACCTGCCATTTGGGGACGGGGTAGAAACGGTAGAAATAGCGCTTGACAAATAAGCGGGGGCGGACGTGCCGAAGCGTCCGCCCCCGCTTTGATATCGCGATGCGGCTATGACTGCGAGATGGTCGTGGATCGACTACTCGTCGTGCTTCTCCTCGCGGCGGGCGGCGGCGCGAGCGTCGTGGATGCCCTTGATTGCGGCGTGTCGGGCGGTGCGGGCATCGTGCATGGCGTCGCGGGCCTCGGCGGCCGTGGCCTTGGCAGAGCGCAGTTTGGCTGCCAGGTCGGGATTGGTCTCGGCGACCGCGGCAATCGTGGGGCCGTCGAGCTCTTCTTGTGTGGGCTCGGCCAAAAAGTCGATGGCATATTGGGCGGCCACCATGGAGCCCTTGGCCAGTACCGACTCGTCAATCTTGTAGAAGCAAGAATGTTGGGCGTACGTGGCGCCAATCTGGGGGTTGCGCGTGCCAACAAAGGCGAGCACGCCCGGTACGCGGCGCAGGTACTCCGAAAAATCCTCACCCGAGAGTGTGCCGCGATAATGGCCTTGGCCGGTGGGGCCCAGGCATTTGATTACTGCCTGGCGGCAGCGCTCGCTCGAGGCGGCATCGTTTTCGACCTTGTAATTGGCGATGGTGTAGTCGGTGAGCTCTGCCTCGGCGCCCAAGGCGGCCGCGGTATGCTCCACGATGCGGCGCATGAGCTCCGGCATTTCCTCGTGGGTCGAATCTCCGTAGGTGCGCACCGTGCCGGCGAGGTAGGCCGTGCCGGCGATAACGTTGCGCGCGGTGCCGCCGTGCAGCTCGCCGACGGTAATGACGGCCGGCTCGTAGGGACTGATCTCGCGCGAAACGATGGTCTGCAGAGCGTTGACGATCTCGGCGGCAACCATAACGGCGTCGTGACCGCGCTGGGGCATGGCACCGTGGCACGAGGTGCCGCGGACATCAATGCGGAACCAGTCGGTATTGGCCATGCGCGGACCGGGCTCGCAGCTTACGGTGCCGGCGTCAACCTCGCTCCAGATATGCGCGGCGTAGGCACCATCGACGCCGTCGAGCACGCCCGTGCCGATCATGAGCTTGGCGCCCTGGCCGTTTTCCTCGCTGGGCTGGAAGACGATGCGGACTTCGCCGTGGATGTCGTCGGTCATATGGCGCAGGATTTGCAGCGTGCCGAGCATCATGGCGATATGGCAGTCGTGGCCGCAGGCGTGCATGCAGCCCTCGTTGACGCTGGCGAACTCTTCGCCGGTCTGCTCGGTGACGGGCAGGGCGTCGATGTCGGCGCGCAGCAGGATGCGGCGGCGTGGCGTGCCGTCCTCGCGATAGGCGTCGGGCGCGGTGCCGCGAAGGGTTGCCACAAGGCCCGTCTTAAGGGGACGCTCGTAGGGGATATTCATGGCGTCGAGCTGGTTGGCGATGTCAGAAGTCGTGCGCTCCTCGGCAAGGCTCAGCTCCGGGTGCTTATGGAAGTGGCGGCGCTGCTTGATGATATAGGGTTCAAACTCGGTAGCGATATCTTTGATGGCTGCGGTGACGTCGTCAGCCGCACGAGCCTCGGTCGCCGCCATAATCTGCTGTGCCTTGGTCTTCGTCATGGTCGATTTGCTCCTTGCTGGGTTGATCGCAAAATCGTACAGGCTCTCTCCAGTATGCCACCTGCCGCTAGGGCTGGTAAAGTTGCCGTTTGCCGCTTGGGGTTTTGTTGCAAGGGCGGGGGAGTACACTCGGGGGTGTTGAATTTCCTGCCAGAGATGGGGATGCCCATGCAACATATCGATCGGATTATCCGCTCCAAGAACGTCTTTACCGCGCAAGACGGCATCGATACTGCCCGCGAGCTGGCGATTGCCATCGCAGGCGACCGTATCGTCGCAGTCGGCAAGCCCGATGACGTGATCGCCGCCGCTCCCGCCGCCACGCCGGTTATCGACTACGGCGAGCAGTTTGTCTGCCCCGGTTTCCATGACGCTCATCTGCACTTCTTCCATACCTCGGTCGGTTCCTCGCCGTACATGCTCATGGATATGGGCACGTCCGAGGCGGCGCTGGTGCAGCACGCGCTCGAGTTTTCCCAGGACCTGCCCGATGACGCTTGGGTTGTGACGCAGGGCTGGCGCGACTACCGTTGGGACCCGCCCGCGCATCCTACCAAGGCGTCGCTCGATGCGGCATTCCCCGATCGCCCCTGCGTTATGTATTCGGGCGACGGGCACACGCTGTGGCTCAACAGCCGCGCACTCGAAGCCCTCGGCGTGACACGCGACAGCGAGCCTCCGGCGGGTGGTAGCTACGACAAAGATGCAAATGGCGAGCTTACGGGTATCGCCCACGAGGCGGCTGCTATGCAGCTGCTGCCGCGCTGCCTGGAGTGGCTGGGCGAGGACCGCATCGCGAGCGCTTACGCCGACCAGATGAAGCGTATGGCCGAGCAAGGCATCACCTCAATCTGCGATATGTCGCTCATGCCCATGCCGGGCTGCGACTTTATTCGCGACGATGTTTACGACAAGCTACAGGCCTCCGGCAAGCTGGGCATCCGCGCCCATCTGTTTCCCACGCTGCTGGATGACCAGTCGCGCTTGGAAGAACTCCAGACCCGCTACGCGAACAACGCGCTGCTCTCGGCGCCAGGCTTTAAACAGTTCTTCGACGGCGTGTCGAGCGAGCATACCGCATACCTCACTGAGCCCTATACCAACCCGCGCTTCCCGGGCGACCAGGGCCGCCTGACGGTCCCTGTCGAGCGTATGCGCAAGTTGGTTTTGGCGGCAGCCGAGCGTGACCATACCGTGCGCATCCACGTTATCGGCGACGGTGCCATCCATGCCGCACTCGATATCTTTGAGGAGGCGGCAGAGCTCTACGGCTTGCCCCAGCACGGCCACAATACGCTTGAGCACCTGGAGAATCTGCTGCCTCAGGACATCGATCGTCTGCGCAAGCTCAACGTCATTGCCTCGAGCCAGCCTTGCCACATCACGCTCGACCCGGGTGGCCCGGAGCGCGACCTGGGCCTGGAACGCAGCCGCATCATGTGGCCGTTCGCAACTTATCAGCAGCGCGGTATCCGCCAAGCCTTCGGTACCGACAGCCCCATCACGGCCGTTACCAGCATGAACGTGCTCTACACGGCTATCACACGCCAAGATCCCCGCAGCCACTGGCCCGAGGGCGGCTGGCTGCCGAGCGAGCGTATCGACGCGGCAACGGCCCTGCGCAGCTACACGCTTGGCAGCGCGTACGCAGCGGGCGACGAGCAAAACCTCGGCAGCCTAGAGCCCGGCAAATACGCCGACCTGGTAGTCCTGGACCAAAATCCACTCACCATCGACCCCCAAGAACTCCAAGCCACCAAAGTCCAAGCCACCTACCTGGCAGGCAACTTAATCTACGAGCGCTAGCCCCATACCCCACCCACAAGGGGCGCGTTTCAGCAACGTGCCCCTTTCTTGTTCGCACCATCCGCATCGCCATTTTGCTGTACTGACTTTTCTGAATGCCGGGTCCGAATTAGTTAACCTGGCTCCCGTGTGGCTCCGGAGGGGCGGGGCATAAGGTTTATCGCGAGTTCCGCACGAGCCGAAGGCCACTTAATGTGGCCTTCGTGCGAGCAGGACTGCCCGAGCAGGAAACCTTATGCCCCGCCCCTCCG
>UQPJ01000005.1:0-59335 GCA_900543015.1 uncultured Collinsella sp. | reverse complement strand
TATAACCGTGCAACGGAAAAGAGCCGCCCTTTCGGACGACTCAAACTGTAATGGGTTGACAACATCGCGGTCCAGTTTACCCTTGTCGTATTCCAAATCCTCGTCGTTCTGCTCCCATCGCTTCTCACGGGAAAGGCGATCCCTCTTTTCAACTAGACGCTCGGTAATCGTCGCGCCGTTCTTGCTCACATCAGTTTCGATGATGTAGATATCGCCGCCGACATTGACGCCGTCAATGACTGCCTCCTCATGGGTGTATTCACTCACGACGTTCTGATTGAAAAAAGAATAGGTTCGCTTGTCAGGCGTAGCAGTAAGCCCGATGAGAAAGGCATCGAAGTAATCGAGGACCTGCTGCCAGACGTTATAGATAGAACGGTGGCACTCATCGATGATGATGAAATCGAAGTATTCAGGCGGGTAAGCCGAGTTGTACTCAACATCGCGTGGCCCGCCGACGAAGCGACCCTCACTAGGGGAAGATTCCTCGTCCGCCTCATCAAGTTCCTTGCCCTTGAGAATGGAGTACATGCGCTGAATAGTACTGATGCATACGTTGGAGCCATTGGGGATCTGCGAAGAGGTCAAACGGCAGACGTTGTAAAGCTCAGGAAACAACCTCGCATCGTCGGTAGGCCTGTATTTGCGGAACTCCTCCTCGGCCTGTTCCCCCAGGTTCTTTGTGTCAACAAGGAATAGAATGCGCTTTGCCTTGGCAAATTTGAGCAGACGATAAACGTTGGTAATAGCGGTATATGTCTTGCCAGCACCAGTGGCCATTTGGATTAACGCGCGCGGGCGATTCTCCTCAAACGTCTTTTCGAGTTTTAAAATTGCATTTACTTGGCACTTGCGATAGCCGGCGGTCTCGAAGTCGGGAAAAGACTTAAGTCTATTCCGAAGAGTGCCAGAATCCTTCAGCCAACTACGTAGCTGTTCCGGTCTATGAAAAGAGAAGATCTCGCGAGAGCGGTAGTCTTTATCGTGGTAGTCGCAAAACCGGACCAGGACGTCGGTCGCCTCGTAGACAAAGCGAATGTCAATATTTGTAGTGGCATATTTGAATTCACTCTCAGCGTATTGCTTTGACTGCTCGGCTACCGCTGTTAGCTTCTCGCCCTTGTTGTGTTCCTTGGCTTCAATTAACCCGCAGGGGGTGCCATCAACAAAGATAAGGTAATCACATGGTCCAGAAGTCGTTTGCCACTCACGGACAACGACACCGCAGGCCGCTGCGGGATTGAACTCTTTAACGTCCTGAACGACATATCCAGAAGCCCTCAACTTTTCATCGATAACAAGACGCGCTTTTTCCTCGGGACTCACCCAACCGCCAGCCTTTCTCGATGCCGCAAACTAATATGCCAGCGTCCTAGAACATACATAAAAACATTTTATCAGGCAGTAGACAGCAGCGTCTATCTCTGAGCAAAAGCAGCGAGCGTTCTGGAGGAACGGTCGTTGAAGCGTGGTGGGCCCCGGACCCATCGGCGACGCAGCACATGTCCTAGAAAGTCAGAGAGAAACGCTCTATGTTTAGAAGCAAACGGATGGTCTTTCCAAAAGAAACACGAGAAGCGCATCAATTGAATTAAGGGAAGTTGAAATACAATAGACAGCAGTGAATTTATCAATGGCCTTCAGTCACCCAAGTCCACCAGCCACTCTTAGCAAATTGCCTAACCCCTTCGCCTTCGGCTTCAGCAGCAGATCGCTTAGCTCGGGGCACTTGCTGGAAAGGCGCGTCTGGACGCACTCGTCCATCCCCCATCGTTGACGGATCTCCTGCCCGCGCGGGCTCACGTGATAGCCCCGTCAATCGCCTGTTTAAGCAGCCTGGCGGTCACGTGCATATCAGCAAGGGCACCGTGAGCACGGTCCGTCGACTCATCAAAATCGATACCGAGTCCCGGTGACGCACCACCCAGCGAGACTAACCCATAGCCGCCCACCTCCATAATCGAGATGTATAACGCCTGCAGGTCGGTCCAGTCCGCAGGAAATGCGGCGAGGCCTATGCGCTTCGACCGTCAATCGGCCTCGTGCTACCGCTAATCCGTCCCGTCCCGGCAGCTCACACAACGGTGAGATAATTCCCGCGACTATTAACGTAAGCAAGGAGCACGCTATGGCAGACAACGAGATCAAACCCTCGACGGACGGCGACCGAGAGGAACTCGTGGCAAAACAGCTCGCATCTACCAAAATCCACCTCGCGCTCACTCAGGAGCGGGCGGACGTCTTCGGCGCCATCAAGCTCCCGCTCGAACGAGTCCCCCAGCTCGGCATAGCGCTCGCCTCACTCCCCTCGACGTTCCGCACCGTCACCAATAAGGTGAGCGTGCCTATGCTGCTCCAGCCAACCGACAAGTTTGGCAGTCCGCTTGACCCGTCGATACTCCAATCGTTCAAGGACGGCAGCGGCCTCATGGGGTCCTACCGCGACGCAGCCAATGGCTTTGGGCAGGCTCGCCTCCACGTTGTCGAGGGTAATATCGCCACGAGTGTCACGCAAGTGCCCTACGACCCGACGTCGCTGTTCATGGCAGCCGCAATCGCGCAGATAAACCAAAAGCTCGACTCCATCCAGGAGTCCGTCGACGAAATGTTCGAGTATATGCGCCAGCGTGACAAGGCCAACATGCGCGGCAACCTCAAGACACTTGTAGACATCCTCAACGGCTACGGCCTCAACTACGACAAAGCCGTTTACATGGCCAATGCCCATATGAAGGTACTCGACATCAAACAGGCCTCCGTGCAGGACATGGAACATTTCCGTTCGCAAGCACAAGCGGACCTGAAAAAGAAAGGGTTCATCGAGGTGCGAGACGACGTGAAAAGGCGCCTCGACAAGGTTCTCGACTATCTCAGGGACTACCAGCTCGCCACCTATATCCACGCGTTCTCGCTGTTCCTCGAGCCCATGCTCACCCAGAACTTCAAACCTGCAAAGCTCGCAGACGCTGCCGCAAAAATCGAGGCGGACTCGCTTGCGTACCGCGAACTCTACACCGAATGTTACAACGCACTCGAGGCGAGCACTGCCGACACTATCGATGTGGCACTTCTGGGCGGCATCGCCTCCGCAGGCAAGATGCTCGGTCGCGCCATCGCGGCGACGCCCATCGGCGAGCTCACGCCCATAGACGAGGCGCTTGAGGGTGCAGGAGAGGACATCGGCAGGTTCAACGACGAGCAATCCGAGAAACTCATTGAGAAGCTCCACCAGGCAAAGACGCCCGACGTCGCACCGTTCAGGCAGAGTGTGATGGAGATCGACATCCTCTACAACCGTCCCACGCAGATTGCCGTGGACGCCGAGAACGTCTACATCTTACCTGCCAAGCAGCAGGAAGAGTAGCGATACGCGACTGGCACGCACTGTAAAGGCAGCCGACGCTGCCCTATCTCCCCTCCGCCTTCAGCTTTAGCAGCAGGTCGCCCAGCTCGGGGAACTTGCTGGAAAGGCGCGTCTGAGGTCGCTCGCCCATCCTCCACCGCTGGCGGACTTCCTGGGCGCGCGAGCTCACGTGGTAGTCCCCGTCCATCATCTGCTTGAGCAGCTTGGCGGTCACGCGCGCATCGGCCAGGGCGCTGTGGGCGTGACCCATCGACTCGTCGAACTCGATGCCAAACCACGTTGCCGCGTCACTCAAAGAGACGCAACCGTGGCTGCCCACGTCCATAATCGAGGTGTAAAACGCCTGCAGGTCGGCCCAGTCCGTAGGAAATGCGGAAAGATCGATGCACTTTGCCTGGCACTCGGTCAAAAGCTGTCGACGGTCCGCCCCGCTCCAACAGACCACCTGGGCGGAGTAGCGACCAATCCAATCGCCGAGCCTTTTGATCACCACATAGAGCGGATCGGCCATCGCGGTGTCCACGGCCGATATCCCTGTGAGCTCGCGGACGGGGAACGCGACGCCTTCGGTAAATTCCGTCTGCACAAACTGCGAGAACTCACCCATAACGTTGCCGTGGCAATCGAGCTTGACGGCGCCGACCTCGATAATCTCATTGCGCAGTCCACGGCGCTGGCGCTGCTTTGGCACCGGCGCAAACTCAAAGTCCAGTACGATCTGGCGCGCAAAGTTCGTCGTATCGATAGCCGAGATACCCGGCGTCTTTTCGGCTGACACGGTTAGGGCCTTTCTCCGTTGCTTGCCACTCGTTTCTCGAACGGCTTCGTCGCAGTAAGCGTAACCGCCTGTGCGGACACAAACACAGGGTGGCCCCTCACATCTCGGCAAACGAAATCAGCTTGACGTCTCCCCTACTCTCCGCGGCATCCCGACATCCCTGCGTAAAACCGCTTTTTGAGAAAAGTGCATAGCTTTTTCGCTGCCGCCTAAAGAGCTCGCTTCGGTGCACGAGTTTTTGCAGCACGTCTTCGCCCGCCGGTTCATTGCGCCATTTGCACTCCGCAAACAGCGCAGCGCCCTCGCCATCGTCAACAATCAAGTCGATTTCTTCCTGCGTATGCGTGCGATTATCCGTCCCCCACCAGCGCCCGACGCTCGCCGGAACCACATCGAGTTGGCCCGCGCGCGCGAGTTCGTACACGTATTGTCTGCATATAAGCTCAAAGACCGCACCCATGTAATCCGATATGTGCGGCTCAATGCGCTTATACGCCATCTCAGCCATATCGTTTTGAATCAGCCCAATGTTCTGCGGAACAAACTTGTACCAGAACCTAAACATATGGTCACTCAGCAGATACACGGCTCGCTTATTGCTCGTCTCGTTTAGGGGCAGCTCGCGCTCGACAATCCCAAGCGACGCTAGCTTATCCACATAGCTCTTTACGTTGCTCGCAGGGATTCCCGTAGAGCTCGCAATCTCCGAAATCTTCGAGCGCCCCTGAGCAATTGCTTGCACGATCGCATCATATTGCTCGGGATTGCGGCACTCTTGCAATAGCAGGTTACTCGGCTCCTCAAAGAGATAGCCTGTAGGAGTAAGAAAAAGACGTTTGATGTTGTCCTTGAGCGGTGCGGCAGGATTGACTTTCTCGATATATGCAGGAATGCCGCCCGTCATGCCATAGCAAACTGCAGCGTCTTCGCGACTCATGCTCTGCCACAGGCCGAGGGTCGTCATAAAATCGAGCGGCATGATCTTAAACTGGGCCGTACGCCTACCGTATAGCGGGCTCTCGTAGCCCAACACCTGTTCCTCCATAAACGAAAGAGACGAGCCGCATAGAATCAGCATGAGCCTGGTCTCTTTGTACAGGTGATCAATCTTGTCTTGCAGCAACGAGCTGATCTCGGGATTCGATTGGGCGAGATAGGGATACTCGTCAATCACGACAATCAAACGTTCCGTGCGAGCCATGGTGGCCAATGCATCGAACGCCTCGTCAAAGCTACGAAACGACACGCCTGCAGCACCAACCGAGCCTGCAAGTATCGCCTGGCTAAAGCCGTGCAGGTTTGCCTCTGCATTGGTACGACGAGCTTGAAAGTAAATAGCATTCTTGCCTTGAATGAACTCTGTGATAAGGCGCGTTTTACCCACACGACGACGCCCGTAAATCACAGGCATCTCAAAGGAGCCCGTGCCATACAGACGATTGAGCTCGGACAGTTCCGCTGTTCTTCCGATAAACATAGGGCCATCCTTCCTTTACGTTATAGCTAGCTATATTATACCTTCCTATAATATAGCTAGCTATAACGTAATTCGACAAACGTCGCACGCAAAAGGGGCAGTACACCACCGCACGTGGACCGCTCCGGAAACTGCACCCCATTCTGAGCGCCAATTCCGGGATGCTGCCTCCGTTCCAAACAAAAGGCCCCGGCTCGCGATGGAGCCGGGGCCAAAGGCGCAGCGTATGCAGTTGATGCTGAGCATGGACAGCCCGTCAGTAATGGCCGTCCGCGCTCTACTCTACCCGCGGTGACGAGCGCGGCTGTACGGCGTATCCACCATGGGCAGATCCGGACGCAGTTTGCCGTCGAATGCGTGGTAGGCGTTCTGCACGGCGGGCGCCGTGGGGATCGTCGCGATCTCGCCGATGCCC
This sequence comes from uncultured Collinsella sp., assembly GCA_900543015.1. Taxonomy (GTDB): domain Bacteria; phylum Actinomycetota; class Coriobacteriia; order Coriobacteriales; family Coriobacteriaceae; genus Collinsella. Next base: position 53,301 of record UQPJ01000005.1, on the reverse strand, counting down.
TTACCGCCGTATGCCACGGGCAACAGCTCGTCCTTCTCCACGTAAATGGCGTGGATATCCGGAATCTCGGGCGCACGGAACAGCCCGAGCGTGCCGTACCTTGCCTGGGGTACGCAGTCCTTGAGCGGCCAGTCCTCGGTAAGCGCATAGCCCATACCCATGAGCACGCCGCCTTCGATCTGGCCCTGGATGGAGATGGGGTTGACCACCTTGCCGGAATCGTGCGCGGCATAGACCTCGCTCACGCGGCCGTCATCGTCCAGAATGGCCACGTGCGTGGCAAAGCCGTAGCAGATGTGGCTCTTGGGATTGGGGACGTCGGCGCCCAGTTTGTCGGTCGGCTCCAGATACACGTAGCCAAACTCGCATCCCTCGAGCGCCTTGATGGCGGCCGCGGGATCCTGAGGATGCATGCCCTGGCCGGCGACGAGCTCCTGTGTGCGTAGCTGATAGGCGCGACCGTCGTCGTACTCGATCTTGACGCCGTCACCATGGGCGCTCACCGGGGCGGTAGGCGCAGGCTTACCGGCCTCGATGCCAACCATGGCATCGCGCAGCAGGAAGGCGGCGCCGCGCACGGCCTCGCCGGTCACGACCGTCTGGCGCGAGCCAGACGTGGTGCCGGAGTCGGGAGCGTTCTCGGTGGAGCACTCGCCGTTGGCAATGCAGCTCAGCGGCAGACCGCACGCCTCGGCAACGTCCTGCAAAAAGACCGTGTTGCAGCCCTGGCCGATGTCGGACGTGGCGGCGTAGACCACGGCCACGCCGTTCTCGATGCGGATCTTGCAGCGGCCGGCATCGGGCAGGCCCACGCCCACGCCGGCGTTCTTCATGGCGCAGGCGATACCGGCGTGTCCGGGATGCGCGTAATAGGCATCCTTGACCTCGAGCAGCGTCTCCTTAAGCGCCGTGGAGCAATCGGCGATCTGGCCGTTGGGCAAAACCTCGCCCGGCTCGATGGCGTTACGGTAGCGGATCTCCCACGGATCCAGGCCGACCTTCTCGGCCAGTAGGTCGATCAGGCTCTCGAGTGCAAACTCGGACTGGCAAACGCCAAAGCCACGGTACGCGCCGGCAGGCGGGTTGTTAGTGTAGTAGCCAAAACCGCGAATGTCGGTGTTCTGGTACTTGTAGGGACCGACGGCATGCGTGCAGGCACGCTCGAGCACCGGGCCGCACAGCGAAGCGTAGGCGCCGGTATCAAAGTTGATCTCGCAGTCCAGGCCGGTAAAGTTGCCCTCGGCGTCGCAGCCCAGCGTAAAGGTGCCGTCCATGGCATGGCGCTTGGGATGGAACGCGAGCGACTCGGCACGCGTGAGCTTGCACTTCACAGGACGCTGGAACTTATATGCGGCGAGCGCGGCCAGGTGCTGGACCGAAACGTCCTCCTTACCGCCAAAGCCGCCGCCCACGAGCATGGTCTCGACGACCACGCGCTCGGGCTCGTTGTCCCAGCCAAACATGTGGGCACACTCTTTGCGCGTGTCGTAGGCACCCTGGTCGGTCGACTGCACCTTGACGCCGTTCTTGTACGGGAAGGCAACGGCGCACTCGGGCTCCAAAAAGGCATGCTCGGTAAAGGGCGTAGTAAAGCGCTGCGTCACGGTAAACGCGCTCTCTGCCAGCGCCTTGGCGGCGTCGCCGCGCGTCACATGGCGGCTCTGGCACACGTTGTCCTTGAGCTCCACCGTGTTGCCAAAGGCAAAGAAGCTGTCGTGCAGGCGCGGGGCGTCGGCAGCCTTGGCCTCGACAATGTTACGCACGGGCTCCAGCGGCTCGTAATCGATCTTGACGAGCTTCTTGGCCTTCTCGAGCGTCGCCTCGTCCTCGGCAACCACCAGCACGATGGCGTCACCCACGCAGCGAGTGATATCGCCCTGGGCGATCATGACGTCCCAGTCCTGGATAAGATGGCCGACCTGGTTGACCGGCACGTCCTCGGCGCGCAGGATGCCCACCACACCGGGCAGGGCCTCGGCCTTGGAGGTGTCGATGGAGAGCACGCGGGCGCGCGGATATTTGGAGCGCACGGCGCTGGCGTAGGTCAGACCCGGCTGATCGAGCTCGTCGATGTCATCGGGATACTTGCCCTCGCCGAGCACCTTCTTGCGCACGTCGATACGGAAGGCGCGCTTGCCCACGCCGTAGTCGTCGCCGCGCTCCAAGTCCTCGTCGATCTGCTTTTCGCCGCGGAGCACCGCAGCGGCCAGCGAAATGCCCTCGATAATCTTCTTGTAGCCGGTGCAGCGGCAGACGTTGCCGCGGATGGCGTACTTAATCTGCTCCTCGGTGGGCTCGGGGTCCTCGGCGATCAGCGCCGCACCCGCCATGACCATGCCGGGGATGCAAAAACCGCACTGCACGGCGCCCACGGCGCCAAAGGCGTACACAAAGGCCTCGCGCACGTCCTCGGGCAGGCCCTCGACGGTCACGATGTTGCGGCCGGCGGCAAGGGCGGTGGTCAGTACGCAGGCTTTGACGGCCGCGCCGTCCACATGGATGGTGCAGGTACCGCAGGCGCCCTCGGAGCAGCCATCCTTGGCGGAATGGATATGCAGGTCGTCGCGCAGGTAGCGTAGCAGCGGCTTGTTTTGGGTCGTCGTGTGCTCCACGCCGTTAACGGTAAAAGTGAATTCCTGTGCCATGGTGATTCCCCTCTACACGCCGGCGGCGATGCCGGTGCGGTCGTGAATGGCGCCATGCGGGCAGACGACGGCGCACATGCCGCACGACAGGCAGTCCGCGCCGTCGATATGGGCGCAGTTGTCCTCGATGCGGATAGCGCCGGCAGGGCACTTTTTGGCGCACATGCCGCAACCGATGCAGCTCGTGTCGCAGATCTTGCGCGCAATGGCGCCCTTATCGGTATTGTTGCAGCGCACCAAGATGTTCTGGTAGCCGGGAACGAAGGCAATCACGCGCTGCGGGCACGCCATGCCGCACAGGCCACAGCCCGTGCACTTTGAGCGGTCCACGCGGGCGACGCCGTCGACCAGCGCAATGGCGCCGTGGGGGCAGGCCGTGACGCAAGCGCCACAGCCAATGCAGCCTTCGCTACAGCGGGCGTCGCCGCCTGCGGAGGCGCAACCGCTTCCGCAGGCAACGTAGGCCACGTTATGTTGAATGGATTTGGCCATAAGAGACTCGCCTATTTCTTAAGAAGGTACGGATAGCTGTCGCGCACGGCCTTGATGGTCAGGCGGACGGCCTCGGGCAGACCGGTGTTGACGGCATCGACCGAGACGGTGCGGACCGTGCCGGCAACGCGGACCTTAAAGTGATCCTCGTCCACGGCCAGGAAGCCCTCGTTCTCGGAGTTCTCCATGTCCTGCTCGCTCCAGAACAGGGTGAGCTTGTCCTTGTAGGGACGACCCTCCTGGTAGGGGCAGAACACGGCGCAGTTGCCGCACTCGTTGCACATGCCATCGACATGAACGACCTGATGCTTGGCCAGGCCCGGCACCTTAATGGCCACGTTGGCGCGGTTGGGGCACACGTCGCAGCAGACCTCGCACACCGAGCCGCAGCCCAGGCAGCGGGTCTTGGTGCAGTTGCGCTTGTCACGGCACAGCGACCCCTTGCGCTCGTAGCAGGTGTCCTCGCGACCGGCCTGCTCGTTGCAGTCGGCGTACTTGTTAAAGTCCACGCCGGCGATGGCACGGGCGACCTCGGCGGCGTCGGCAATAGCCTCGACCACGGTGGCAGGACCGCGGCGGCAGTCGCCCGCAGCCCAGACGCCCTCGACGCCGGTGGAGGTGGCGGCAAGGCGGCCGCGACGGTCGTGCTCGACGCCCGCGGCATCGTACAGGCTGGCATCGATGCCCTCGCCCACGGCGCAGATCACCGTGGTGGCGGAAAGCTCGACGGTCTCGCCCGTGGCGACGGGGCTGCGACGGCCGCTTGCATCCGGCTCGCCAAGCTCCATAACGTCGCAGGTCAGCACGGCGCCGTTGAGTGCCTTGGGCGCCAGCAGCTCGCAGAACTCAACGCCGTCGGCAAGAGCAAGATCGAGCTCTTCCTCGTCGGCGGGCATCTGCTTCTTGGTGCGGCGATACACCAGGCGCACGTTCTTCACACCAGCCAGGCGCTTGGCCACGCGGGCGGCGTCCATGGCGGTGTTGCCGGCGCCAATGACCACGACGTCCTCGCCCAGCTCGAGCTTCTCGCCCTTCTTGGCTGCCTCGAGGAACTCCAGCACATCGAGCTCGGCGCCCTCGCCCAGGCCCGCAGAGCCGGGCATCCAGGCACCGGTGGCCACGACCACGTCGGTAAAGCCCTGGGCCTTGAGCTCGTCAATGGACTCCACGCGAGCGTTGAGCTGAACCTTGGCGCCAAAGGCCAGGCAGAGCTCGGCGTCGTGCGAGATATCGTCGCTCGCAATGCGGAACTCGGGGATCACGTGACGGACCACGCCGCCGAGCGAATCGCGGGCCTCGAAGATAGTGACGGGCACGCCGGCACGCGTCAGGAAGAACGCCGTCGCCAGGCCGGCCGGGCCGCCGCCGATAACGGCAACGTTGCGCTCGCCGTCGTTGGCGATGGCCTGGGCGCGCAGCTTGGGCAGCACGGCGGTCATGGCCTCGCGGGCGGCCTTGAGCTTGCTGGCGCGGATCTGGGCGCCCTCGGGCTCATAGAATGCACGCTCGCAGGCACGGCCGCAAGGATGCGGGCAAATGGTGCCGGTAATGAACGGTAGGGCGTTGCGCTCGATGATGATGTTGAGCGCGTCCTCGTAGCGGCCCTCGTCAACAGCCGCCAGGTAGGCGGGAATATCCTGCTGGATGGGGCAGCTCGTGCGGCACGGCGTGGTAAAGCAGTCGGAAAGCGGGCTCTTGCCGGCGACCTTGCGATCGGGCAGCGGGCGCAGCGGCTTCTTGTAGAGCGGGTTGGTGAGTGAGTCGGTCTGGATCGCGGTCACGGCCTCGAGAGAGACGCCCGCGAACGGCTTGCCGTCCAGATCGGTAAACTCGCTGGCCATCTGGCTAAAGCGCTCGTAGCCACCGGGCTTGAGTACGTCGGTCGCCAGGGTAACGGGCCAAATGCCGGCATCGTACAGGGCACGGATGTTGTAGACCGTGGCACCACCGGAGTAGCTGATGCGCAGCTTGCCGTCAAACTGCTCGGTAATGCGGCGGGCGGCCTCGATGGTCAGCGAGAACAGCGAACGGCCGGACATGTACATCTCGGTGGAAGGCAGCTCGTTCCTCGTCACGTCGACGGGGAACGTGTTGGTCAGCTTGACGCCAAACTCCAGACCGCGCTCGGCGCACAGGGCAATCAGGCGCTCGAACATGGGCACGGCATCGGCCCACTGCAGATCCTCGCGGAAGTGCGTGTCATCAAAGACGATGTAATCAAAGCCCAGCTCGTTGAGGCGCTGGCGGGCAAACTCATAGCCCAACAGCGTGGGGTTACACTTGATGTAGGTGTTAAGGCCCTTCTCGGTGATGAGGTAGGTCGCGATGCGCTCGATCTCGGCAGGCGGGCAGCCGTGCAGGGTAGACTCGGTGATGGAGTTGGAGACGCGCGCCGGGATGGACTCGACAAACGCGGCATCGACATGCTCAAACTGGTCCAGATTGGCGAGCGCCCATGTGCGACACTCGTTCCAGACGTCAGATCCGCTGGCGTCCTTCATGCCCTCGATGTAGGCGTCGACCTTGGGGCTCTTGATGCCCTCCAGGTCATAGCCCACGGACATATTGAAGACAAAGCCGTCCGGGCTACCCAGGCCGTACTCGCGAGCGATCAGGTGGCAGGCGAACCATGCCTTCACGTACTCGGCAAAGGCCTGCGGAACCTCGAGCTCGGTCGACCACTCGCAGTTGTAGCACTCGTCCTGCGCCACGATACAAGGCTTGTTAACGCACTTGGAGAGCTCCTCGCCGTCCATAACCTGGACGGTCTTGAGCTCAAAGAAGCGGGAACCAGCAACATAGGATGCCACGATGTTCTGGGCAAGCTGTGTGTTGGGGCCGGCGGCCGGGCCAAACGGAGTCTCGATGCGCTCGTCAAAAATGGGAAGCGCGCCCTCCTGGTTGGTCGCGACCATCTTGCGCACGCCAAAGACGGCGCCCTGGGTCTTGTGCTCCTCGATGATCCAGTTCATCAGCTGCGAAAACGGGATCGGCCTCATGATGTCGCTCATAGTGAGCTCCTCTCTGTAACGCCCGGCGAGACCGCGCGGCGGGCGCAAATACGGTGTAGCGCTAGCACAGCGCCGGCGACCCCGCGGAGGTCGCCTATGCGCGCGTCGTATGCGGCGAAACATCCGACGCGCGCGAATCTACTTGTAATTAGTAGGCGCGATCGTTGAGCGCGCTCCAGAGCTTCTTGGACTCGGCCATGGTCCACGCGTTGATCTTGTCCTCATCAATGCCAACGAACTCGCGATCCTTGTACAGGACGCGGCCGTTGATGATGGTGGTGCGGCAGTTTTTGCCCATCATGCCAAAGAGCATGTGGCCGTCGATGTTCTCCTCGCTCAGCGGCGTAAAGGGCTTGTAGTCCATAACGATGACGTCGGCGGCAGCGCCGGCCTCGAGCACACCGAGCTTGCGATCGAAGTACTTGCTCGCCATCTTGGCGTTGTTCTCGAACAGCATGGTCATGGCCTCGCACCAGCCCACGTTGGGCATGGCGGCGTTGTGGCGCTGAATGATCAGGAAGACCTTGAGGCTCTCGAGCATATCGTGGGTGTAGGCGTCGGTGCCCATGCACACGGGGATGCCGCGGCGGAAGAACTCGAGCACGGGGGCGCAGCCCACGGCGTTGCCCATATTGGATTCGGGGTTGTTGACGAGCCAGGTGCCGGACTCCTTGACGATATCCATCTCGGCGGGCGTCACATGGATGCAGTGGCCCAGCATGGTATCGGGACCCAGCAGGTTGTGCTGAAGCAGGCGCTCGACGGGGCTGATGCCGCCGCGGTTGAGACGGGAGTCCCACACGTCATTCATGCCCTCGCACACATGGATGTGGAAGCCGGTCAGGCCGTTGTTGGCCTCGGCCATCTTGTCCATGGTCTCGTCCGAAAGCGTGAAGGTGGCATGCCCGCCAAACATGGCGGCGATCATGTGGTTGTCGTTATCGCGACGCTCCTTGGCGGCCCACTGGGCAAACTCGGCGTTCTCGGCAATGGCCTGGTCGCATTTTTCCTGGCCGCGGCGATCGGAGACCTCGTAGCACAGGCACGAACGCATGCCCAGCTCCTGAGCGGCATCCTTAATGGTAAAGAGGCTTCCCGGGATCTCGCAGAAGCTCGCATGGTGATCGAAGATCGTGGTGACGCCATCGCGGATGGAGTCCAGGATCGTGGCATAGGCGCTGGCCTTGGTGCCGTCGAGCGTCAGGTTGTCGTCGATCTTCCACCACTGCTGCTCAAGATTCTCCAGGAAGTTGGTGGGGTTGCAGCCCTTAATGGCAAGGCCGCGGGCCAGACCCGAGTAGATGTGGGTGTGGCAGTTAATGAGTCCGGGCATGATGAGGTTGCCCTGGGCGTCGACGTACTCGGCATCCGGGTACTTGACCTTGAGCTCGCACTCGGGGCCCACTTCGACAATCGTATCTCCGTCAATGGCGACCGCACCGTTGGGGATGAACGGGGTCTGAGCGTTGCGAGTAAAGACGGAACCGTTAGCGACCAGAAGCATGAATGCTCCCTTCAACATCAGGGGCGGGGTTTGACACCTCTGACATAGCGGAAGTGCGAAGCGCCGGCCTACACCGGAAACGGGCCCTCTCCCGTCAACGCTTCACCAAAGGGATAAACCCTTTGAAGTGCGGCTTGGCGCCGCATGACGTCGGCGGACGAGGCGATGCGTCCGCCGACGAATAGCACCGAATTGGTTACTTCTTGCTCTCGGGCAAGACCAGATCCACGGCAGCGTCCTTGGCGGCATCGATGTGCTGAGCCACGACCGGCGTCTGCGGAAGAATCAGGTTAAGGACGATGGCCATGATGGCGGTGGGGGTTACGGCATTGGAGCCGATGACGGTGGACACCCAGGCGGGCATACCCTCGCCGGCAAGGCAACCGCTGGCCATCCAGATACCCAGGCCAAAGACGACGGAGGTGCCGACGATGGTGGTAGTGCGCTGCGTGAGGCCCTCGCGGGTGAACATGCGCACGCCGTTCATGGTGATGGTGCCAAAGACGCCGACGGTCGCGCCGCCGATAACGGGCTGCGGGATAGCGGAAAGGACGGCAGAGAGCTGCGGGAACAGACCGGCGATGGCAAAGACGGCCGCGATGATCACAAAGACCCACTTGTTGACGACCTTGTTGGAGCAGATGATGCCCACGTTCTGGCCAAGGGCGCTGGTGGGAAGACCGCCCAGCAGGCCGCCGACCATAGAGGTGAGGCCCTGGGACACGATAGCGCCGGAGAGCTCGCGCTCGGTGGGCATACGGTCGATGGAGCCCAGGCAGGCGGCGGAGACGTCACCGATAACCTGGATGGCAACCATGGGGAACACAACAGCGAGGGTAATGCAGACTTCGGGATCAAACTCGAGCGCGTAGGGCATGAGCTTGGGAAGGGCGAAGACCTGAGCGGTGGCGACGCTGGAGAAGTCGATCATGCCAAAGGGGATCGAAACGATCATGCCAACGATCATGCCAAAGAACACGGATCCCAGCTTGAGCGTGCCCTTGCCAAAGTTGGCGAGCGCAAAGACCACGGCGAAGGTGATAAGAGCGACGCACCAGGCCTGCGGAGTGCCCCACAGCGGCGTACCCATACCGCCGGCCATATACTTGACGGCCGTAGGATACAGCGAAACGCCGATGGAGAAGATGACCGTACCGGTCACGACGGGCGGGAACAGCCACTTGATCTTGCTGTAGGCCAGACCAAAGAGGACCGCGACGGCGCCGCCGACGATCTCGCCGCCCAGCAGCGCACCAAAGCTAAAGCCCGAGGCACCCATGGCCTGCAGAGCCGGCAGGAACGCGAACGAAACGCCCATGACGATGGGCAGGCCGCCGCCGATGCGACGGAAGGGAGCGAAGGCCTGAAGGGCCGTATCGATCGCCGAAAGAATGAGCGCGACCTGGATGATGTCGGTGCTCTGCTGGCTATTAAAGCCGTAGACGCCGGCCATGATGACCGCCGGGGTAATGATGCCGGCAAACGATGCCAGTACGTGCTGAAGGGCACACGGGATCATTTCCTTAACGGGAGGCATGCCTTCGCGAGTGAACAGGGCTTCAGTGCCGTTCGTAACCGTCTCCTGGGTCATTTGACCACCAATCCTCGAAGTAGTTGTTTTCGCATCTAACGCTCTATTGTGACGCAGTGCGGGGTTGAGGTTGTGCCTTCGTTGCATATCGTATTAAAGATGATTCTCATTCTCAATAATAATTTTTTGTTATCAGACTATTCTTCGGCTGAAATAACTCGTTTCCGCAGGTCAGGAATGTGTCTGGTCTAAATAACATCTTACTTTTCTTTTGGTCGACCGTTTACCGCCAAATACCTACCGCTCATCTGTATTACGCAATGTACCTGCGAATATGTGAGTCAATAGACATCGTGTTACCATGAGAAAAAATTGTTATGAACATTTCCGATTTCACCCAAAGGAGTTGCCCGTGAACGAGACCGTACGTCGCTTTTTGCCGATGGTCGATTTTCTGGAGCAGATACTCGGCAAAAACAGCGAAATCGTGCTGCACGATTTCTCGGATCCCGACCACGCCATCGTCGATATTCGCAACGGCATCGTGAGCGGCCGTAAGATCGGCGGTCCTGCCACCGATCTGGCGCTCAAGATCATGCACGACCCCAAGTATCGCGACCTGCCGTTTATTACGGGCTACGAGGGCCGCGGCGCCGGCGGCAAAACGCTAGAGTCGGCGACGTACTTTATCCGCGAGGATAACGAGATCGTCGGTATGCTCTGCGTCAACACCGACCTCTCGACCGTGCGCTCCATCAACACCATGGCGCAGCAGCTCATGGCGTGCTTCGACGCAGCGCCGACGCGCACGGAGCCCGCCCCTATCGAGGTCGAAAGCCTTTCGGAGTCCACCCAGGAGCTCATCGATCGCAGCATTGCCGAGTTGCTGAGCGCGCGCGGGCTGGATGTAGCGTCGCTTGGTCAGAGCGACCGCGTGGACGTCATTCGCCACCTCAACGGCAACGGGGTGTTCATGCTCAAGGGCGCCGTGGCCTGCGCTGCCACCGCGTTGGGCATCTCGGAGCCCAGCGTGTACCGCTACCTGCAAAAAGTCCGCAAGGAGGGCTAACGAGCAAAATGGAGCGCGGCTCCACAAGCGATTCGTCACTTGACAAAAGACCCTGCAGCTCGCACGCGCTGCAGGGTCTTTTTGCATGTCATGTTTAGTTGTTACCAACACCTTAGAGAGCGGCGACAACCTCGATCTCGACCAGACCGCCAGCCGGAAGAGCGGCAACCTGGAAAGCGCTGCGCGCGGGGAACGGGGCCTCGAACTTGGAGGCGTAGATCTCGTTTACGGCAGCGAAGTCGGCAATGTCAGCCAGGTAGACTGTGGTCTTGACGACATCGGCAAAGGTGGCGCCGGCAGCGGTCAGCAGGGCCTCGACGTTAGCAAGGGACTGCTTAGCCTGGGCCTCGACGCCCTCGGGCATCTTGCCGGTTGCGGGGTCGATGCCCAGCTGGCCGGACAGGAACACCATGTTGCCGGTCTGGATGCCGGGGGAATACGGGCCGATGGCTGCGGGTGCATTATCGGAAGACACGACGGTCTTGCTCATGTTTATCTCCTTACAAGTAAAAGGGAACGGGAGCGCGGCGTTCACACCGGGAGGCACAGTTCGGTCTGAACACCGCGCTTGATTGGGATAGTACTCAAGGTTTCCGCGCGATGCAAGATTATTATCACGTTGCGAGAATATTTTATCGCCCAACGGTTTCCCCGGACCGCTGAACGGTTCTCATGTGGAGCAGCCAGTCCAAGCTGCTGAAGACTTTATCCCGCTTGGAACGCGGGCATCGCCTGCCGCGACGGCACCACTATACTTTTGAGTATCTGAGCATTTTGAAAGGCAGGATATGACCGCAACCGCCAGTCGAACCACCAACCGCAGACCCGAGCTTTTGGCGCCCGCCGGAGGGCCCGAGCCCTTTGCCGCCGCACTCGCCGCCGGGGCAGACGCCATCTACTGCGGCATGGGCAGCTTCAACGCACGCCGCAAGGCCACCAACTTTACCGACGAGGCCTTTGAGCAGGCCTGCCGCGCCGCGCACCTGGCCGGCTCGCGCGTCTACGTCACGGTCAACATCGTCATCAAGGAATCCGAGATGAGCGATGCGTTGCAGCTCATCCATCGCTGCTCCACGCTGGGCGCCGACGCCTTCATCATCCAGGACTGGGGCCTGTTCTTTGAGGTCAAGCGCACCATGCCCGGCATCGAGACGCATATCTCGACCCAGGCGAACATCCACGACGACCGCGGAACCCTTTGGTGCCGCGAGCAGGGCGCCGACCGCGTGACCCTCTCGCGCGAGCTTTCCATCGACGAGATTGCCGCCATCCACGATGCCGCGCCCGATGTGGACCTTGAGGTCTTTAGCCATGGCGCCATCTGCTTTTGCTACTCTGGCCTGTGTCTGCTTTCGAGCTTTGCCATGGCGGGACGATCGGCCAACCGTGGCATGTGCGCCCAGCCCTGCCGCTTGCCCTACGAGCTGATCGACGAGAACGGTCGCTCGCTCTCCCCTGCCGGTCGCGAGCGCGCGCTGTGCCCACGTGACACCAACACCTCACAACTTGTTCGCCGCCTGTATGACGCCGGCGCTGCGTCGCTCAAGCTCGAGGGCCGCATGAAGGCGCCCGATTACGTGTATTCCATCGTCGACGTGTATCGTCATCAGATTGATGACATGCTGGCCGGAACCACCGTTGCCAAGGACGAGAAAGCCGCCCGCCAGCGCCAGCTCAAGCGCTGCTTTAACCGCGACTTTACGCACGCCTATCAGGACGGCACCTCGGGCGACGAGATGATGAGCTATGAGCGTTCCAACAACCGCGGCCAGATCGTGGGCACGGTGCTGGGCAGCCGCCCGGCCAACCGCGATGTGCGCGGCCTCAAGCCCGACGACCGCCGTCGCCGCGCCGCCATCGCCCGCATTGAGCTGTTTGAGCCCGTGGGCAAGGGCGACCTGCTGGAGCTTCGCCACGATAACGAGTTTGACCAGTTCCTGACCACCATTGCCGCCGATGATGCCGCAGCCGGTGAAGTCATCGAATGTCGCGTACCCCGCAGCATGCCCGAGGGCTGCCGCGTCCGCGTGATTCGTAGTCAGCGTGCCATCGACGCCGCCGGCGCCGCGCTCAAGCGTGATGTGCTGCACCGCCGAGCTGTTGATGTGTCCGTCGTGGCGCGTCTGGGCGAGCCGTTTACCGTTACGCTCACCTGCTGCGACGACCCTTCGCTTACGGCCACGGCCACGGGCTTTACCGTCGAAGCCGCCAAGACCCGTGCGGTCGAGGCGTCCGATCTGGTTGAGCACGTCGGCCGCATGGGTTCCTCTCCCTTTGAGGCTGCGAGCTTTGAGGTGGCGCTCGATGAGGGCTGTGGCATGGGTTTCTCCGCCGTACATAAGGTGCGCGCCGCCACTTGTAAGGCGCTGGAAGAGGCCATTCTGGCACCGTACGAGGAGCGCGCGAAAACGCTCGAGCTGCCGGCGATTGTAACCGGTGATTCCCGCCCCGTGCCCGAGCACTACCGCGATGAGCCGCAGATCTGCGCCGCCGTCACCACGCTCGAAGCCGCCGAGGCCGCTCGCGCTGAGGGTGCAACGCGCATCTATATGACCACCGACGCGCTCGAGGCTGTCGGACTCTCCCCCGCCGATGCATTTGAGCAGGGTATCGTACCCGTACTCGACGAAGTCTGCCGCGCCGTCGACCACGAGCGCGTCGACCCGTGGGTTGTTGACGGCGCCACGGTCGCTATTGGCAACATCTCTGAGCTTGCCCTGGCCGCCCAGGTTGGCGCCGCAGCCGAGATTCGCTCTTGCCTGCCCGTGCACAACGCGCCTTGCATGGAGGCACTTGCCGAGCGCGGAGCCGGTGCGTTTTGGCTCTCGCCCGAGATCACGCTCGACGAGATTGTCTCGCTCGGCGCCGCCGCGCCCGCGGTCCTGGGCATCACCGTCTTTGGCCGCCCGCGCGTCATGACAAGCGAGCATTGCATTCTGCAGGTTGCCAACGGCTGCATCCACGATTGTGCCAACTGCCGCCTGCGTGCCCGCAAGCTCTCGCTCAAGAATATCGATGGCAAGGTCATGCCGGTGCGTACCGACATCCACGGCCGCTCGCGCCTGTACGACGCCTACCCCATCGACCTCACGCCGCAGGTTCCACAGTTACTCGATGCCGGCGTGCGCCGTCTTATGGTCGACGGAACCCTGCTCGAGGCCGATGAGATTGGCCGTGCCGTCGCTCGCGTCCGTCGCGCCGTCGAGGCAGCGCAAGCCGGCCGCAAGCCCGCCGCCCGCCTGCGCGGTGCCACCTCGGGCTGCATGTTTGTGGGAATTAGTTAACCGAAAGGCTTACACGTGAACGAAGAACCTCAAGTCCTCTATTGCGACGCCTGGCTCATGGCCATCGACAAGCCCGCCGGCATGATCGTCCACGGCGACGGCACCGGCGAGCGCACGCTCACCGACTACGCCAGCGACCTGCTGCTGGCGATGGGCGACGGCTTTGCCGCGACCGACATGCAGCCGCTCAACCGCTTGGACCGTGACACCACCGGCGTGGTGCTGTTCTCACTCGACAAGCAGACGCAGCCCGCCTTTGACCAGATGATCATCGACCACGCGTTCGAAAAGCACTACCTGGCGCTCGCCGAGGGCAAGATCGACTGGAACGAAAAGCTCATCGACAAGCCCATCGCCCGCGACCGCCACGATAGCCGCAAGATGCGCGTCGGCGCCAGCGGCAAGCCTTCTCAGACGCGCATCAAGGTACTCAAGCGCCTTAAGAGCCGCCGTGGCCTGCCTACGCGCTCGTATATTGATGTCGAGCTGCTCACCGGCCGCAAGCACCAGATCCGCGTGCACCTGGCAAGCGAGCATCATCCCTTGGTTGGCGACGACCTGTACGGAACGCCGCGTCCCTGCGGCCTGATGCTTCACGCCCACAGCGTATCCTTCACGCATCCCGTAACCGGCGAGTACATCCACATCGAAGCCCCCTGCCCCTGGGAGCCCTAAAACCTGCCGAAAAGGGACAGGTTTATTTTGGCAGGTTTTATCTGGGCAAACGTCAAAACCACCACAAAGGTTCCTGCCCCTTCGCGGTGGTTTTGGCCCTTAGCCGGTCCCCTGTTGCTAGACCGTGACGACGTTGTCCATTGCCCGGTACTTGGCGGGGACCTCGCCTGCGGTAATAATCGTTGCATCGCGGAAGTCCGCGAACTTGACGGGCGCCACCATGCCAAATTTACTGGCGTCCGAGATTACGAAGCGCTTGGCCGTATGGCGCATCGAGATACGCTTTACTTGCGCCTCCTCGATATCGGGCGCCGTGAAGCCCTGCTCGGCGGCAATGCCGTTAGAGCCCCAAAAGCCGCAGTTGAAGTTGTAACGGTCTAAGGTTGCCAAGGCATCGGGGCCAACGAGCGCCTCGGTCTCGGGTTTGAGCTCGCCGCCCAGCACCACGGTACGCATGCCGCGCAAAGCAAGGCGCTGAGCATGGAGCACGGAATCAGTCACATAGGTGACACCTTCAAGGTGTGGAAGATGCTCGATGAGCCTGAGCGTCGTCGAGCCCGAGTCGATGTACACAAAGCTCTCGGGCTCCACCAGCGCCGCCGCACGGGCGCAGATACGTTCCTTGTCGTCGTTATGGAGATCGCTGCGCTCATTAAGCGTTAGGTCGCGCGTCACGTGCGCGCGCTCAAGGCTCGTCGCCCCACCGTGCACCTTGGCGATACGGTGTGCGCGATTGAGCGTCTGCAGGTCGCGCCGAATGGTAGACGCCGTCACGCCCAGGGCCTCAGCAAGCTCCGGTACGGTAACCGAGCCCGTCTGCTGCACCATCGACACGATTGCGTTGAGCCTATCTTCCGCAAGCATCGCTTACTCCTCCTCGGGGTACACGACTCCCCAATCGGCGCGAAGCTTGGTCATAAGCTCCATAACATCAGAAGCATAATCCAGAAGCTCGCGCTTGGAGTCGTCGCCGGCAACGGCCTTCTCAAGATCGGCCATCTCGTAGCACAGTGCGTAGGCCTCGGTGCCAGCGTGGACCTCCTCGCGGTGGCCGTCGGCAGTCCACACGATGGTCGCGTGATCGGCACGCGGATACTCGTTGACCTCGATATAACACTTGTCGAAGCTAATGATCGAGCGCTTGGGCTGCTTGGAGTGGAGCGTAAGGCTCACCACGCCCAGCTGCTGTTCGGCATTACGGCAGACGATGCCGCCCGCAACATCGACGCCAGTCTCGCAGGTGTTGCCTAGAGACACGACCTCGGCGGGCTGGCTGGCCATAAAGAGACGCATGACGGACAGGGCATACACGCCAATATCGAGCATGGCACCGCCAGCAAGGTTGCGGTTGTAGAAGCGATTGGTCAGATCGCCGTACTCCTTGTAGCTGCCAAAGTTGAGCTGAGCGAGATTCATGCGGCCGAACTCACCGGCATCCATGCGACGACGCAGCTCCTGATACAAAGGCATGTGGAGCACCGTGGTGGCGTCCATAAGGACCACGTTGTGCTCGGCGGCAATGGCACGGGCCTCATCGAGTTCAGCGGAATTGAGGGTAATGGCCTTCTCGCAGAGCACGTGCTTACCAGCTGCCAGCGCAGCGCGCAGATAGGTGATATGAGTGTTGTGCGGGGTGGTGATGTAGACGGCGTCGATGTTCTGATCGGTGTAGAGGTCCTCGACCGTTTCATAGACCTTCTCAATGCCATACTGCTCTGCAAAAGCCTGAGCCTTGGACAGTGTGCGGTTGGCAACGCCCGCAAGCTTGCGGCCGGCAAGAGCGAGAGACTGGGCCATCTGGTTGGCGATAACACCGCAACCGATCACTGCCCAGCGGAGCTCGGGAGCCGTAAAGATATCATCGGGGAATGGCTTGTCCTGGACCGAAGCGAACGCTGCTTTTGCGGCTGCCGCGGAGTCGAGTGGAGCCTGCTTGGAATCTACCATATGTGCCTCCTGTGTCATAGAACGTCTTGCATTTCGGATAGCTCTATATTCGCACAAACACGCGCGTCTGTGCGCGTTTTTGCGTATCTCACCGCTAAACGGTCATTTTTATCCCGTAAACGGCGCATCTATACGCATATTCACGCAATCCCACGCACGTAAATGCGCACAAATGCGAACCGGTCATTGCTCAGAGACAGGGGCTTATGCTTAGAACTCAAAAGACAGGATGATCCGCTTCGCCTCGTCGCTCATGGCGCGCTGCAGCTCTAAGGACCGTCCCAAACTGCCGACAGAAAAGGAACGTTCCAAACTGCAGACAGAAAAAGAACGTCCCCAGGCGCCGGCATTTCAAGAGCACTCATTTAAGTCTGTCCCCAATGAGTGGGAGTAATCAGAGACCCTTTGCGAGGGAGGCCGGACGTGGCCTTCCTCGTTTTTATTCATGGACTTTAGTCCATGCCGCGCGGCACGCGCGGCATAGAAAGCCACCCGCTCAGCGGGTGGAGGCCAATTTCCGCTACGCGACAAAAACCTTCCCCCTAGCATGAGGATTGTTCAGGTCATCATACTAGGGGGAAGGTGATTGCTGTGGCCCAGAAAGCCAACAGCCTCGCGTACACGAAATGGCTGTGCAAGTACCGCATCGCACCGAGGTCAAGCTCATCGCCGCCATCGTCGAGAAGCACCCCAAGGTGCGCTTTGCCGCGAGCCGCACCTCGGCCCACGCCGACCTCTACGACCGCATGGAGCAGGCCCTGTGCGAGCGCGTGGCCAACGCGGTGGAGGTCGTCCGCTCCGACATCAGCCCCGCGCTTCTTGTCCACACCGGTCCAAACCTCGTGGGTGTGGCGGTCCAGGGACTCTAGCGGAGGCGGGGCGTCCTGCCCCAAAAACAAATGCAAAAGACGAGCACTTCTTGCCGCTCAATTGGCAAGAAGCGCTCGTCTTTTCTTAACGCGTTGTATGGCGGAGAGAGCGCAAGTTACGCGAGCGCCCTTCTTGCCAGCTCGGCCGCGCCGAGGATTCCTTGGTCGCCGCCGCAGCCCGGGGCGCAGATGTAGCTCTCCATGTCCTTAAGCTCGGCGGTCTGGATGTAGCCACCCAGATATTCGAGGGTCTTCTTGCGGACGATGCCGTAGAGCTGCTCCTGGTGCATCACGCCGCCGCCGAGGACGATGCGGCGAGGCGAGTACATGAGCACGAGGTTCGCGCACATCTGCCCCAAATAATCCCCCTCGAGCGCCCACACCTCATCGTTGTCCGCGAGCTCGGCCGCGGGCTTTCCCCAGCGCGCGGCGATGGCGGGGCCGGAGGCGAGCCCCTCGAGGCAGCTCGCGTGGCTCGGGCAGACGCAGCGTCCCTCCTCGGTGGGACGGGTCCTTACCAGCATGTGACCGGCCTCGGGGTGCAGCATACCGTGAAGGAGTCTGCCCGCGCACATGACGCCCGCGCCCACGCCGGTGCCGATGGTCACGTAGACGGCGTCCTCGAGCCCCTTGCAGCAGCCGAAGACCACTTCGCCGAGGCAGGCAACGTTAACGTCCGTGTCGTAGGCCACCGGAATCCCGAGGTCGTCGGCGAACGCGGCGCGAAGACCATGGCCTCGCCACGCGAGCTTGGGCGTCTGGAGGATGGAGCCGTAGCGCTCGTCGTTGGGGTCGACGCAGGTCGGGCCGAAGGCGCCGATGCCCAACGCGTCCACATCGCGGGCGGTGAACCACTCGATCATCTGCGGGACGGTCTCGGCGGGCGTAAGCGTCGGGGTCTCCATACGGTCGAGGACCTCGCCGTCGCCGGACACCACGGCACAGACCATCTTGGTCCCGCCGGCTTCGAGGGCGCCGAGCCTCATTTGCTTTTCGCTCATGTGATCCTCCTTACAAAGGGACGCCCGCAGTCATGGTCAACCGCGGGCGCCCATAACGTTGGCTTGTTTCGAGGCGACCCTACCTGGGCACGCGGTCCCGCCTCGCGGCAAACGGGGCGAGCACGGCGTGCGGCTCGCTTTGGTACCAGTAGGCGACGGTGGAGATGTCGTCCTCGCGCTCGTAGAGCTTGATGTCGTCGTTGCCGAGGTCCTGGAACGTCACGCGCAGGTCCTCCTTGAACGAGATCGGGTCGGGAAGGTGCCACCTGTAGAGGCCGTGCCTGGGCAGCGCGTCGTCGTTAGTCGCGAGCATCGGATTCGGGTTCGGCTTGCCCGCGCTGAAGCGGTCGCGCGTGGCGTCGCGCGTCGAGCGGTACGGGTAGCCGGCGAACAGCGTGTTGAAGCACTGCGCCTCGGGCAGCGCGTGGGGCGGCCTGTCGAGGAAGGCCCAGGCACCGCCGAAGTAGTCCTCGGCTCCCGTCGAGGTGACCGTGGGGAACTCCTCGTCGCCGTCGAGGAAGAACTTCATCTCGCCCTCGCCCCACCAATAGCGCTCCAGGGCGCACAGGGCCATGTAGGTGCCGACGTAGTAGCCCTTGCCGCGCACGCCGTCGAGCACGGTGTAGTCGACGCCCCTGCGGGTGCTGCGCTCGCGGTTAAAGCGGGCGTGGAAGTACATGGCGTCGTCCGGCACGTCGGTGAGCGCGTAGTTGAACGTGTAGAAGATGTACTTAATGAACCCGGGGTGCTCGCTCGTAAGCGTGACCTTGGCGTGCTTCCTGAAGGGCATCTCGAAGTAGCAGTTCATGCCGCCCGTCGGGTTCACGCAGATGGGCATCGAGTTGACGATGGCGCGCTCACCGAAGCCGTTGCAGAAGAAGTCGCCGACAGGGCACTCGACCGAGGGGGTCTCCTCGTCGTCCCAGTAGAAGCGCAGCACGAGGTCACGCATGACGAAGCTGCCAGCGGCGGTCTTGTCGGGGACGGTCATCCAGATGTGGCGGATGATGCCGGGGCCCTCGATGTCCGCGAGCGTGATGGTCTCGCCGGACTCAAGGGGCACGCAGCACGAGCCCTTGCGGCCGACGCCGAGGTGGCTGGCCGACATGGCGGCGCGGCCCTTCTCGCCCGTGATGTTCTCGGGGGTGATGGCGCGGCTTTCCTCACCGCCGTGCATCCACACGTCCTTAAGGAACTCTCTCATCGTCGACCTCCTCTATTCGTCGTCGTCGCACTCGGCGGAACTGGCACCGTTCACGTAGATGATCTGCTGGCGCGCCTCGTTGACGAGGGCGTCGAAGTCGAGTTTCTCGTCGGGGCGCGCGAGCGCGACCGTCATGGCGAGCGGGAGGTTGACACCCGCGATCACGTGGATCCGGTCGGAGGCGAAGCGGGAAAAGCGCTGGTTCACGCTGCCGCCGTACGCGTCGGTGAGGACGACGACCTCGTCAGTGCCCGAAAGAGCCGCCTCGACCGCCGCGTCGAGCCCCTCGCCGTTGTCGTTCACGTAGGCGCACACGGCGTTGACGGCGTCGCCCTTACCCGTAAGGAACTCGAGGGTGTCCTTGAAGCCCTGGGCGAGAAGGGAATGGCTCGCCACAACTATCTTTCTCATTGATTCACCAATCTCTTGGGTCGAAGCTAGGCGAGGATGCCGGCGGCGGAGGCGACCATCGCGAGGACGATCACCACGAGGATGAGGGCCGTCATGCTCGCGTTCTTCTTGGTAAGAAGGTAATACGCGCTTCCCGTGATGGCGGCGGGGATCATGGCAGGCAGGATCTTGTCGAGCAGCGGCTGAATCTCCATCGCGACGTCGCCGAAGCTGAAGCTAATCGGGCAGGTGACGCCGATGACCGAGGCGATGAGGCAGCCGACCACGGTGAGGCCGAGCACGGAGGCGGCGGCAGTGAGGTTGGGAAGCTTCTCGCTGAAGTCGGTGACGAGCTTCACGCCCTGCTTGTAGCCGAACTCGAGGGCGTGCATGCGGACCCAGAAGATGGCCAGGATGAGCGCGAACCAGATGCCGGCTCCCACGGGGTTGCCCTCGATGGCCATGTAGGCGGCGATGGAGCCCATGATGGTCGGGATCATGGTCATGAGCAGGGAGTCGCCGACGCCGGCGAGCGGTCCCATGGTGCCGATCTTCAGGTCTTGGACGGCGTCCGCCGCCGCTAGGCCGTCGCGCTCCTCCATGGCCACGCAGGCGCCAAGGATGATGGCGGCGAGCCAAGGCTGGGTGTTGTAGTAGCGGAAGTGGTTGTTGAGCGCTTGCTTATAGTCCTCGTCGTTCGTGTAGATCTTCCTCAGGACCGGCGAGAGGGCATAGGCGACTGAGGCGCCCTGCTGGGTCTGGTAGTTGAAGGTGCACACGCTCATGAGCCAGCGCCAGTTCGCGTTGCGCAGGTCCTTCTTGGTGACCTTGTAGCCGGAGGGCTTGCCCTCGGCGACGGCGGTGATGTTCTCGTTTTCCATGGTTACTCATCCTCTCCGATGAAGGCGTCTGCGGAAGCGTGGGCGGCGAGCTCGGTGTCCCTCTCGGCACGCTGGTAGAACGCAATCGCGAGGGCAACGCCGACGATGGCGGCGCCGATGATGGGCACGTTCAGGAAGGCCGAGAGGAAGAAGCCGGCGAGCAGGTACTGGAAGTACTTGGCGGTTGGCATGTAGCGGAGCAGCATGGCGATACCGACGGCCGGGAGCATCTTGCCGGCGAGGGTGAGGCCGGAGAGGAACCACTGGGGCATGACCTCGAGGAGCCAGTTGACGGCGGGCTGGCCGAGCGTCACGGAGACAAAGACGGGCAGGGCGGCGCACAGGCCGAAGAGCGCGGGGCAGACCCACAGGATGGCGTTCATCTGATTGAACTTACCCTCGTTGCAGAACTTCTGGGACTTCTCGACGACAAAGCCGTTGAGAATCTTGGCGACGACGTCGAGCTGGATGCCGAGCATGCCGACCGGCAGGCCGATGGCGAGGCCCGTGTCGGAGCCCAGGGTCACGCCGTAGGCGGTGGCGATGATGGCCATCGTGCCGTAGTCGGGAATGGAGGAGCCGCCGAAGCCCGCGACGCCGAGCTGCATGAGCTGAATGGTGCCGCCGATGACAAGGCCGGTCTTCCAGTCGCCCATGACGACTCCGGTGATGAGGCCCCAGAAAACGGCGTAATTGACGAAGATCATCGGGATGCCGTAGTAGTCCACGTGCTTGATGAAGGCCAGCAGGGTCAAAAGGACGACGTGCAGGATAGTGAAGTTGACCATATTTCCCCCTTAGATGAGGTCTGCGACGGAGACGGGCTTGTCGGCGGGCACGAACTGGGCCGTCACCTTGACGCCACGGGCGATGAGCGCCTTGTAGCTCTGGACGTTCTCGGCGGAGGCGTAGGCGCGCTGGGTGAGCTGGATGCCGTCCTCCTTGACGAGCGAGCCGCCGACGACCAGCGACGGGAGCTCGACGCCCGACTCGACCAGGCGAAGCATCGTCTCGGGCTCCTTGGCGATGACGAAGACCTTCTCGCGGTCGTACTTGCCCGCGGCGAAGTTCTTGAGCGCGGTCTGCTCGGAGATGATCGAAACGGCCATGCCCGCGGGGCGCGCCATCCTCATGGTGGACTTCAGGACCTCGTCGCCGGCGACCTTGTCGTCGATGACCATGACTCGGGTCGCGCCCGACACCGGGGCCCACTGCGTCACGATGATGCCGTGAAGCAGGCGATTGTCGATTCGTGCCATAACAACACTCATGTTTGCTCCTATCAAATGAAGTTTTACGTTCGGTACTGCCTCGGCGCTATCCGGATTCGCGCCGGGCAAGGGGCTATCGGATTATTGAGGACGCGCGGTCAGCTTGCGGCGGCGCGGGGAAGGTCACTCGTCGAGCAGGAGGTCCGAGGAGCCGAGGCGCTCTTCTCGCGCCGGGGCGGCGCTCACGCTTATGTAGTCGAAGACATATGCGATCTCGCTTACGGGAACCTCTACGCGATAGCGCGTCGAGATGCTCGAGAAGCTCTGCCTGAAGGACTCGATGAAATCGGCGCGTTCCTCCTCGAAGCGGTCCTGGCCAACGTAGGTCTCAATGGGGTTTCTGGTAACAAGGCGCTCGACGAGACAGCAGAGGTGAACGTAGAGCCCAATGATGGCGTTGCTGCCGATCTTCTCGCCTGTCCTGCGCTGAAGCTCGTGCACGGCGCTCTCGATCTCATGGAATAGCCGCTCCGGGTCGAGGATGGTGATGGAGCGGATGACGTTCTGCAGCGTCATGTTCGAGAGCAGCTTCTCGTGGAAAGAAGAGAGCTCGGAAGCGTCAAGCCACCTGCCGAACACGGCATCAACCTTAGAGGCGGACGCCGTCGACATGATGTCCTCGAGAGCGACGAAGGGGACGGAGGCGACCCCGGGGTCTCCCGTGCCGATGACGGCGCAGACGCGGTGCTCGGAGAAAACGGCGTCGTTCGACCCGTTCGCGACGAGCTGCTTGAAGGGCCTCGTGAGCAGGCGCGCGCCTATGGTGCGCGGGAGGCTCTGCGAGACGAGCTGGCGTATCCTCTCCGCGGCGTCGACCCCGGACTCGGAGCAGAAGACGATGGCGTCCTCACGGTTGACGCGCTCGATCACCTTGCAGTGCGTCACGCACGCGGCGGTCGCATCGCCAAGAACCTCGGCGATGGACTTGCCGCCGAGCAGCCCGACCCCGATCTCGAGCGCAAGACCGGTAGAGACGTTGTTCACCACGCCGATAGTGGAGTCGGTAACGTTCTCGAGGGCCTTATAGGCCTCCTCCAAGGAGCCCATGTCGACGAGGAACACGACCCCGGTGCAGTAGGAATGGCGGTCGACGAGGCGCTGGAGCGGACCGACGATGTCCTTCAGCTGCTGGTCGTAGGGCATGTCGACAGCCTCGTACACATGCATGCCGAGCATACGGTTCGCCGCGTCGGCGATGCTCGTCGCCGTTGAGTAGCCGTGGGACAAGATGACGCAGAGCGTCCGAAGGGCCTTCGCATCGCGAGACTCCGATGCGACGCACAGCGTCAGAAGCGTCTTCGTGAAGTGATCGAGCGAGATTCCCAGCGCCCCTTCCACGTCTGCGGCGACCTGATCGGAGACACTCGAGGCAAACGGCAATTCGGAGGTCACGGCACCGAGGAGATGGGAGATTTGCTCCGCACAGGCAGACTTTCGCTTAGCCAGGCCGATACCCGGCCACAACTGCAGGCAAATCTCCTGGGCCAGTAGAAAAGCGACCTTCCTCGAAAGCTCGATGCCATAAGAAGAGCCTGCGTCGGCAAGGACCGCGCCCACGACGCGCTCGAAGGCGCGCGACCTCGAGGAGGCGACGCCGTGGTCGAAGATCAAGTGATCCTCAACGCCGCGCACAGCGGAGACAGCTTGCGAGACAAGCTCGGAGACAGAGAGCTCCCCGGCGCAGAATCGCTCATCGAGGGAGCACAGGGCATCGAGCGCCTGCTCGACCGGCCCTGTGCTCTCGGCGGCATCCAGAGACGCGTCGATCAGAACGCCATCGTCGGGCTGTTGATCGATCTGCGCGGAGGAGAGGAGCCCGCTGGGAAGAAGATACGGGCGAACGACGACGTAGTCGCCCTCGCGATTGAGGAACGCTTTGGCACAGCAGTTCGTCACGCAGGCGCGCAAGCCGGCGATGTTATCGGAAAAGTCCGCGTTCACGAGGCAACGGTATGCGCCGCGGCTGATCTTCACATCAGAACCGATTCGGCACCCCTCGCTGCGCAGGAAGCTCAAGATGAGATCCTCGCGCTCCTCGGGGGTCCGCTCCTTGAGTGAGGGGACGCGGGCACAGATGGGCATTTTGCTGTAGGCCGAGGAAACCTTCAGGTCATCGGCGGAAAGCGTCGTCGAAAGAACGAGGCGAGCGCGCGGCGCATCCTGGGAGGCATCGAGCCCGAGGGCCGTCGCAAGGCAGTGCTCCATCGCAGAGGGAGAGAGTGCCTCGATGCCGTTGACAAAGACCACACCCCCGCGCGCTTTCGCGATCGACTCGTCAAGAAGCCCGTTGAACGAGGCGGCGTCCGGGACCCCGGCGCAGTCGATGCGCACATAGGAGGAGTCGCGGGACAGCAAGCCCTGGTTCTTACCGTACTCGTACACAAGGCGAGAAAGGAAAGACTTACCGACACCCACGCCGCCGCTCAAGAGGATGGGCAGGCCAAACGGAGGGTACTGAACCGCAGCCTTGCACTGCTCGACAACGGAGCTGAGGCTCATGTCGAAGCCCACGGCACGCGCGAAGTCGCGGTGATCGGCGATTCCCGTCGCCTGGATGAGGTCGGCGAGCGAGGCGTACTCGCTTGCAGAGAGCTTTACCTGAAAACGCTTCTGGAACGCGCGGCGATGAAAATAACGGACAGGCCTGCCCGCCACCTTAACCACAAGACCGGCGCGAACAAGGTCGTTGAGGTACTGGCTCGCCAGGCTCCTGGAGATGATGAGCGTCTCGGCGATGTCGGAGGTGGACAGACGGGCAAGGTCGTCGAGCGAGACGGCAGAGGTGAGGGCCTCGAGATGCTCGAGAATCCTGTCCCTCATGTCGACGGGTTTCTTTGCCAAGCTGTCCTGTGTGGTCTTGTCCATGACTTCTTACCTCCTCGTACAAGGAGTATAAGGGGAGAACAGAGAACGGAAGGGGGCGCGTGGGGGAATCAACAGCTCCGAGGAAAAGTCCACCACTTGAGGGGCAGAAAACAACGGCCATTGAACATTCAGGGCCGACGCTCAACACTTCGGCTCGACACTTCGCTTTGGAAAGGGCCCCGGCGCGCCGGGCCTAAAGCTTAACCATGCGCGCGGCGATGCGGGCGCAGTCGCAGGCGGCCTTCTTCTCGAAGGTGTTGTAGTCGACGACCCGGCCCTCGGCGCAGGGCTTGTCGCTGATGGCGCGCACGACGACGAGGGGCACGCCGTTGAGATAGGAGGCCTGCGCGATGGTGCAGCCCTCCATCTCGCAGCACAGGTCGCCGAAGGCCGCGAGGATTCGCTCCTTCTGTTCCGCGGGCGAGACGAACTGGTCGCCGGAGACGACGCGGCCCTTGAGGACCTTAATGTCGGGGGCGACGGCGGCCGCGGCGGCGCACGCCGCCAGCAAGGGCCGGAACGGATCGCGCAAGATCAAGGCGTCGCCCGGGAGGTCGGGCGTTACCGTCAGCCGGCGCCGCGTCTGCCGCATCATGAGGGAGAACGGCCTGGCCGGCGCATACGGCAGGAAGAGGTTCAAGGTGCACCCCGGGGCGGTCAACGAGGCCGACGTGTCGAACGTCGTCGCGCGCGGCTTCGGCGGCAGGGCGCCGTGCACCCATATATGCAGCGACTTGGCCTGCGTGCGCGTCGGGGCGTCGTGGAACTACGTCTGCCTGCTCGTCGACCTCTGCAACGGGGAGATCGTCGGCCACTCCGAAGGACCGAGGAGGGACGCGCGAGCTCCGAGCCAAGCTCTTGGATTACGTGCACTGGTACAACAACTTCAGGATCCACTCGACGCTGGGCTACATGTCGCCGGTCGAGTTCAGGGAGGCGGGGCCGTCCCTCCCGGAATCGTCCAAATAAGTGTTGCCAATCCATAGCCAATCCAGCCATCATCTTCGCGAAGGCGGACGTCAGGAAAAGCTCGGCTTGAGCTCGGTCGGACGCGGTCTGTGGGGCATCATTCAGGCTCAGGGGGTCTCCTTGTCTTCTTCGGTCGCAACCTGAATGATAGGGACGGCCCCCTCTCTCTTTCCCCTTCGTTTTCGACGCGTCACCCTCTCGGCGGGCTTAAGGCCCGCGCTCGCGGGTGCAGGGGCTACGCCCAAACCCCAAAAACGTAACGCCGTGCTCGAAGCGTTTCCGGACGTCAGCGTAATCTCAAATCCCGTTCGTCAACTCATAGGCAAGCCACCTGAGACTACTCATTTCTCCTACTAGCAATGAAGACCTGCGACCTGCAGTTTTGCAAACTGCTTGAAAGCCACCTGCGTTGATTCACTTCCTATTGCAGCTGGCGGCTTGCACGCGAAAAGGCATTTAAGTTTCAAAACGGGCGTTTTCGGCGCTATCGAGCCTCCAAAGGCATCCCGCCGCGCCCTTTGGGACAAAAACAAAAACTCAAAGCCCTGAGTTCGAAAATAGTTTTTGGAGTTGTCCCGACTTTTGTCCCCGAAGCCGACGAAACGCGACAGGGTGTCACCTGGCGGCACTCGATTCGAGACGGCACCGAAAACTGGATGCAACCGGAATGACGGGACGGCAGAACCGAAGCCATCGAGTGGGGATAGAAAAAGGCCCGGGTGCCGTGGCACCCGGGCCTTTGCAAGCAACTTGATGTTGCGGGCAGCTTAGAACTTGTGGCCGCACTTCTTGCAGACGCGCAGCTTGTTCTTGCCGTCCTTCTCGTGACCGACGCGGGTAACCTTACCGCACTCGGGGCAAACGAGATTGACGTTGGAGGCATCGATGGGAGCCTCCTGCGAAACGATGCCGCCCTGCTGGTTGGCAGCGTTGGGCTTGACGGCCTTCTTGACGACCGAAACGCCCTCGACAACGACCTTGTTCTCGGCGGGGAGAGCACGCAGGACAACGCCCTGCTTGCCGCGATCCTTACCAGAGAGAACCTGGACCTTATCGCCCTTCTTGATATACATATATCTCCCCTAACTACAGGGTCTCGGGAGCGAGCGAGACGATCTTCATGTACTTCTTGTCACGAAGCTCGCGAGCGACGGGCCCGAAGATACGGGTGCCGACGGGCGAACCATCGTTGTTGATGACAACGCAGGCGTTCTCATCAAAGCGAATGTAGGAGCCATCCTTGCGGCGGATCTCCTTAACGGTGCGAACGACGACGCAACGGACAACGTCCTTCTTCTTGACGTTGGCGCCAGGGGTAGCCTCCTGGACAGCACCGATGAACACATCGCCGATGCCTGCATAACGACGCTTGGAACCGCCAAGCACCTTGATGCAGCGAATCTTGCGAGCGCCGGAGTTGTCGGCGACGTTCAGCATGGTTTGCATCTGAATCATGGTAGATGTTCCTCCGAACTAAGAACCGAAGAGAGGTGCGCAGCCTTTATACGGCCCGTGGTATGCAAGCCAGGCATACGCACATCTTCGGAAACGTACAAGTCGTAAGAGCGACTGCTTATTTAGCGCGCTCGACGACCTCGATGAGGCGCCAACGCTTCATCTTGGACATAGGACGGGTCTCCATAACGCGGACGGTATCGCCCACGCCAGCCGTGCACTCCTCGTCGTGAGCGTGCAGCTTCTTGGAGCTGGTCATCATCTTACCGTACTTGGGGTGACGCTTGCGCTCGGTGATGGTGACAACAATGGTCTTGGCACCGGAGACGGAGGTAACGACACCCGTACGGACCTTACGCGAGTTACGCGAATCAGTCATGTTCTCTCCTTAGGTCCTACTCGGCGACAGCGGACTTCTCCGCTGCGATCTCGCGGGCGCGCTGCTCCGTGAGGACGCGAGCGATGTCCTTCTTCACGGTGTTGACGCGAGCGGTGTTGTCCAGCTGGCTGGTGGCCATCTGGAAACGAAGGTTAAAGAGCTCGGCGCGCATTTCCTTCAGCTTCTCAACGAGCTGAGCGTCCGAGAGCTCACGAATCTCTGCGGGCTTCATTAGTTCTCCTCCTTGGCGGCGGCGGCGTCCTCAGCAGCCCACTTGGCCTCGAGAGCGGCCTCCTCAGCCATCTCCTTCTCGATGCGCTGCTCAGCGTTCTTGGCAGCAACAATCTTGGTCTTGATGGGAAGCTTGTGCTGTGCAAGACGCAGAGCCTCGCGAGCGACCTCCTCGGGCACGCCCTTGACCTCGAACATGATGCGGCCGGGCTTGACGACGGCCACCCACTCCTCGGGATTACCCTTACCAGAACCCATGCGAGTCTCGGCAGGCTTCTTGGTGATGGGCTTATCGGGGAAGATCGTGATGTAGACACGACCGCCACGCTTCATGTAGCGGGTCATGGCAATACGAGCGGCCTCGATCTGACGGTTGGTGATCCAATGGGCCTCGAGAGCCTGGATACCAAACTCGCCGAAATGCAGCTCGGTATTACCCTTGGCCTGGCCCTTCATGGAGCCACGCTGCACCTTGCGGTGAAGAATACGCTTAGGGGCAAGCACTACTGACCCCTCCTCTCGGAGTTACGACGACGAGGACGGGAAGAGCCCTCGAGTGCAGGGTTGGGAACAGGCTGGCCCGGGAGCTTCTCGCCCAGGTAGATCCAGACCTTCACGCCGCAAGCGCCCATGGTGGTGCTGGCGACAGCCGTGCCGTAGTCGATCTTGGCACGGAGGGTGTGCAGAGGCACGCGACCCTCGCGGTACCACTCACGACGGCCCATCTCGGCACCGCCGAGACGACCGGAGCACTGGATACGGATGCCCTTAGCGCCGGCCTTGCGGGCAGACTGGACAGCCTTGCGCATAGCGCGACGGAAGGCAACGCGGCCCTCGAGCTGCTCGGCGATAGACTGAGCAACGAGGTTGGCGTCGAGCTCGGGGCGCTTGATCTCGACAACGTCGACGGAGAGCTGGCCCTTGGAGACGCCAGCGACCTTCTCGAGCTCGGTGCGGAGGGTATCGATCTCGGCACCCTTCTTACCGATGACAACGCCGGGGCGAGCGGTGAGGATGATGACCTTCACCTTGTCGCCAGCGCGCTCGATCTCGACGCGGGAGACAGCTGCGCGGGAAAGACGCTTCTCGAGGTACTTGCGGATCTCGAGATCGTTACCGAGGGTCTTAGCGTAATCCTTCTCTGCGAACCAGCGGGAGCGCCAGTTCTCGGTGATGCCAAGACGGAAGCCGGTGGGGTAGACTTTCTGACCCATACAGCTTTACGCCTCCTTTCGAGGAGCAACGACGACGGTGATGTGGGAAGTACGCTTCAGAATGCGAGAAGCGGAACCCTTGGCGCGGGGACGGATGCGCTTAAGCGTCGGACCCTCGTCAACATAGGCAGCGGCGACAACCAGGTTGTCGGCACGCAGACCGTTGTTGTTCTCGGCGTTCGCAACGGCGGAACGGAGAACCTTCTCGACATCCACGGCGACGGCGCGGTCGCAGAAGTGGAGGATGTCGAAGGCCTGAGCGACAGGCTTGCGGCGGATCAGATCGACCACCAGGCGGGCCTTGCTGGGGGAAACACGCACGTACTTAGCGACGGCGCGAACCTCGGTGGCCTCAGTTTCAATAGACTTAGTTGCCATTTACGGTTAACCCCCTATTTGGCCTTGTGGCCACGGAACGTACGAGTCGGCGCGAACTCGCCGAGCTTGTGACCAACCATGGACTCGGTAACATACACGGGCACATGCTTGCGGCCGTCGTGGACGGCGATGGTGTGACCAACCATCTCGGGGAAGATGGTGGACGCGCGGGACCAGGTCTTCACGACGTCCTTCTTGCCAGCCTCGTTCATCGCGGTGATACGCGAGAGAAGGCGAGTCTCCACGAACGGGCCCTTTTTGAGACTTCTGCTCATAAGTGCTTTCTCCTAAAACTCGGTATCCGAAATTACTTCTTACGGCGACGAATGATGTGCTGGTTCGAGACCTTCTTCTTCTTGCGCGTACGAAGGCCCTTCGTCGGCTTACCCCAGGGGGTAACAGAGGGACGACCAGAGGTGTGGTTCTTGCCCTCGCCACCGCCGTGCGGGTGGTCGACAGGGTTCATGACGGTACCGCGGACGGTCGGGCGCACGTTCAAGTGACGCTTACGGCCGGCCTTGCCGATGACGATGTTGGCGTGATCGGCGTTGCCGACCTCACCGACGGTGGCGCGGCAGGTAACGAGGATGCGGCGCATCTCGGAGGAAGGCATACGGACGATAGCGTACTTGCCCTCCTTACCCATCAGCTGGCAGGAGTTACCGGCGGAACGGGCGATAGCAGCGCCCTTGCCCGGCTGGAACTCGACGGCGTGGATGAGCGTACCGACGGGGATGTCGGCGAGGGGCAGAGCGTTGCCCGGCTTGATGTCGGCGTCAGAACCGGACATGATGGTCTGACCGACCTCGAGGCCCTTGGGAGCCAGGATGTAGCGCTTCTCACCGTCAGCGTAGTGCAGCAGAGCGATGCGAGCGGAACGGTTCGGATCGTACTCGATCGTGGCAACCTTGGCGGGCACGCCGTCCTTGTTGCGCTTGAAGTCGATCACGCGGTAGCGACGCTTCACGCCGCCGCCCTGGTGGCGGGTGGTGATGCGGCCGTTGTTGTTACGACCGGCCTTCTTGGGCAGGGGCTCGAGAAGAGACTTCTCGGGCTTGGTGCAGGTGATCTCGGAGAAGTCGGAGATCGTCTGCCAACGCCTACCAGCGGAGGTCGGCTTAAGGTGCTTTACAGCCATTACAATCCCTTTCAATAGGAATCCGTTAGCCATCGCAGACAGGGATTCGAGGTTCTGCCTCGGGTGCGATGACACCGGACGTATACACGGTTCCGGGCGTGTCCATTTTATACGCCCAAAACCTTGAGCTCTCGCCTCCCCTATTTGGGAGGCATGAGCTCACTCAACAGCAGCGAGTCTTAGGCCTGGTTGCCAAAGACCTCGATGGTGTCGCCCTCGGCCAGCGTGACGATGGCCTTCTTCCAAGAACGGGTCTTGCCGGCGACATAGCGCACGCGCTTGGTCTTGGGCTTGACCGTCAGGGTGTTCACGCGAACGACCTTGACGCCGAAGATCTCCTCGACAGCGTCCTTGATCTGATACTTGTTAGCATCCTTGGCGACCTCGAACGTGTACTTGTTCTGCTCCATGCCGGAGAAGGAACGCTCGGACACGATCGGACGGATGATGATCTCGTGGGCGGTCATTTATGCAAGCACCTCCCCGAAGTGAGCGGCGATGTCGGCGGGCATCAGCACAGCGTTGTTGTTGACGAGGTCGTAGGTGTTGGCCTCATCGGCGGTGATGATGAACGTCTTGGGAATGTTGCGGAACGACAGGTAGGCGTTGACGTCCTCATCGCGAACGATGATGGTCAGACGCTTGCCCTCAAGGCCGAGAGCCTTGAGCATGGCGACGGCAGCCTTGGTGGAAGGCTTCTCGAAGCCGTAGTCGTCGACGAGCACGAGCTCGCCATCGGCCAGCTTGGCGGACAGCGCAGAGCGCATAGCCAGCTTGACCTCCTTGTTGTTCATACGCTTAGCGTAGGAACGGGGCTTGGGGGCGAAGACAACGCCACCGTGACGCCACTGGGCAGCACGGATGGAACCCTGGCGGGCACGGCCGGTGCCCTTCTGACGCCAAGGCTTCTTGCCGCCACCGGAAACCTCAGAGCGGCCCTTAGCGGACTGGGTGCCCTGACGCCAAGAGGCCATCTGGCACTTGACGATGTGGTGCATAACGTGGATGTTCGGCTCGATGCCGTACACCTCAGCGGCGAGCTCGGCCTCGGCGACCTTCTTGCCCTCGCTGTTCTTTACTTCAAACTTTGCCATTTAAGTGTTCTCCTTGGTATGACGCTGGGCTAAATGGGCTGGGCCCTTAGGCCATACGGATGGCGACGAGACCATTCTTGGCACCCGGGACAGCGCCCTTGACCAAGATGAGGTTCTGCTCGGCATCGATGCGGACAACGGAAAGGTTCTTGACGGTAACGCGCTCGTTACCCATGTGACCGGCCATCTTGACGCCCTTGAGGACGCGCGCAGGATAGGCGCACTGACCGATAGAACCGGGGTGACGCTGGAAGTGAGAACCATGCGTCATAGGACCGCGGCGCTGACCCCAGCGCTTGATGCGACCCTGGAAGCCCTTACCCTTGGAGGTACCGATGACGTCGACCTTCTCGACATCAGCGAAATCAGCGACGGTGACGACCTCGCCGACCTTGTGCTCCTCGCCGTTCTCGACGCGGACCTCACGAAGGAAGCGGACAGGCTCGACGCCAGCCTTAGCGAAGTGACCAGCCATGGGCTTGTTCACGTTCTTGGCCTTGATGTCGCCGAAACCGATCTGGACGGCGTCATAGCCGTCGGTTGCCTGAGTTTTAACCTGCGAGACAGCGCAGGGGCCAGCCTGGATGACCGTGACGGGGACGACGTTATCGTCCTCGTCCCAAACCTGGGTCATGCCAATCTTGCGGCCGAGAATCATGCTGATCAAGATATGATCCCAACTCTCGCGTGGTCTTGGGACAATGCGTACACCACCGAGCGTACGCCCCTAGAGGACCACTACTTACACGACGTGCTCTCCAGCCTTGTATTGCGTCCGAACTACCTGACAACCCTATTAAGCAGGCGTTTTGTCCAGCCAGAATACTCCCCTGGTTACACACAGCTGTCTAGTATACACGGCTGCGGGCGTATCCATCGAGATTCATATTTCACTCACATTGTTTACGCAGGTAAAGTGCGCGGAGTCGCCTGGGGCCGGCAGAGCGGCGGCGAAATATATTAAGGTTGCTGCTCTGCCGGGCTTGGGAGACGACACGTTGACGCCTGCTTAACTCTGCTCGCTCAGGCTAAAGACTTTGTTGGGGATCCACTATTTGTTGGAGGGTGAATTTGCTTTGAAGCGGTTTGCCTTCCGCCTGTGGCTTTTTTGAATTGGCGGCTGACGCTGCCGCGACTTATTGCCAAGAGGACTTCAACACCATCGGCGCTCATGAGACGAGCGGGACACGGCGACCTCCTCAAGGCAGAAGAGGAAGGCCCGCGCTCCAGCTCCATTATCGCGGCATCCCGTTTCGGGGCGAAGAACTAGAGCACCGAGAACCGGATGAAATTGTACGTGCAGATCACGATGATGAGCACGAGGGCGAACACGTAGAGCTTATCGACCGCCGCCGAGTCCATCCGGCGCAGCAGGCGGCGCCCCACGACCGACCCAAGCACCGCCATCGCCGCCATGCCCAGCAGGACCACGGGGAGGAACGCGGGCACGCTGCCCGTGGCCAGCGTGTAGATGAGGCTCGCCGTCTGCGAGAACGCGATGATGAACAGCGACGCCTGCGCGGCGGGCTTGCTCTCCATGGCGAAGAAGAAGACGAGGATGGCCAGGTTGAAGGGGCCGCCGCCGATGCCGAGGAAGGACCAGCACGCCCCGGCGCAGAACCCTATGAGCGCCTGCGCCCACGCATTCTCGAGCTTGAGGCCCTTGATGCGCGCCTTGTTGAGCGTGTAGGCCAGCACGAGGACGGCGAGCACGATGAGCACGGCGGCCTGGACCGCGCCGACGAGCTCGGCGTCGGGGAACACGGACCCCAGCCGGTTGAACAACATCTTGCCGATCACGCCGCCCACCGCGGAGCTGACGGCGATGGGCGACATCGCCCGCGCGTCGATATCAGACTGCCCGCTCGCCGCGTTCTGCGCGAGCGTGGAGAGCGACATGATGAGCACCGACATGCTCGAGAGGAAGCTCACCGTGCTCACGCTCATGACGTTCATCGCGTCGACCACGGGCTTGATGATCACGCCGCCGCCGATGCCACAGAGCGGCCCCAGAAGCGACGCCAGGAAGCATACCGCGAAGACCAAGATGTATTGAGGACCCATCCGAACAAGCTCCTATCGATCGAGCAACACC
Source organism: uncultured Collinsella sp. (assembly GCA_900543015.1). Classification (GTDB taxonomy): domain Bacteria; phylum Actinomycetota; class Coriobacteriia; order Coriobacteriales; family Coriobacteriaceae; genus Collinsella. The sequence continues at coordinate 19,709 of UQPJ01000005.1, read as the reverse complement.
CTATGCAACGAATTGCAAGCGTTCGTATCATTCAAAACCGCAGCGTATGGTTGTGGACTTTTACATATCTCGAACGCTGCTGCGCGATATGTCCCTATTTACGCCGCTCATGCGGAGCACCGTTGCGCCAAGGGCTAGGCGTCCCCGCCAATCTGCCTGCCGAGTCCATCAATGGCCCGCGCACCGTCTCGACACGCCGCTAGTAGTTAGCGAAGTAATCCTGGTTGAAGATGCACGCGTAGACGACGTCGAGCAGCAGCGCGGTGGAAACGCTCATGGCGAAGTGCCCGATGTTGTCCTCGCGGTGCATCCGGACAGGAAGTTGATGGTCGCCACGTCGGCGACACCCACGGCGTCCATCACGGGCTTAATGATGATGCCCCGCCGACACCGCAGATGGCACTGATGGTAGAGGCGAAAAACGCAATGGCGAATACGATTGCTAGCATATGAAGCGCCTAGACTCTTCCCTACTTGTCAGGCATGGCTGCTGCGAGCGTCCGCTCAGCGCGCTCGCAATAGGACGCGGCGCGCCCCTCGTCACCCTTGTTCTCGTACTGAACCGAGAGCATCTGGCAGAGCAGGGCCTCTTCCATGCCAGCCGCCTCCGACAACGCGCGCTCCATCTCGTCGATATAGGCATACGAGCCCTTGAGGAAGACGTCATAGGTGCGACGGTCGGCACGCGCAGCCTCGCGATCACCGTGCTCCTCGAGGTAGGAGAGCACCTCGCGTGCGTGGGGCTCATCCCCGATCTCCACGTAGAAGGAGAACGCCTTTGCCGCCAGCGCGAGTGTCTGCTCCTCGCTCATCTTGAGCGAACCCATCTCGCGGATGATGCGCTCGGATGCCTCGACGTCATCCATGGCAAGAGCTGCGTTCAAGCGCATGAAAAGCACGTTGTACTTGGGGTACAGCACGCTAGTGAGCGGGCGGTTCAGGACCTTGAGGTAGTTGTTGAGGTCGCCCTCGCGCAGGTACGCCTCGAGCTTGGCGAAGGTTGTGCGCTTTTGGACCTCCATGTAAATGGTGAACCCGACCGCAACCACTACGACCACAATGCCGATCGTCTTCATATCCATGGATAGGCCTTTCTCTTAACGTTGGAGGCGCGAGGGCCGGGGGCGCTCAAGCATAACGGCGGGCGCACGTCCCGCCACCAACTCGCCGTCACGAACATATCCCTCTTCGCGACCAGCGAGCTCCTCAATCAGGCAGGCACGGAGCACGGCGATGCGCGCGGCGCGCTCCGGAGCGTCGATGAGGTCGTGCTCCTCACGCGGATCGGCGTCCAGGTCGAAATACTGCTCCACCCCGGTCCGTGTGAACCAGATGTACTTGTCATGCGGGGTCACGATCCACTGGTTGGACTGCTCGCGGCTGCCGCTGTGCTCGCCGTGCAGGTATGCACGGTTCAGCGGCGCGGCGCCGGTAAGCTCGCCCATGAGCGAGGCGCCCTCCACGCCCTCGGGCACGGGCAGGTCGCACGCCTCGAGGATGGTGGGCATAAGGTCCATGAGTTCCACCGTGCTCTCGCTCACGCCGCGAACGCGCTCGCCGCCCGGCACATCGACGTTTTTGCCCACGTGCACGATGAAGGGGATGCGCGCGGAGCCCTCGTAGGGCAACACCTTGCGAAAGAGACTGTGGTCAAAGAGCATCTCGCCGTGGTCGGAGCAGAACACGATCACGGTGTCGTGGTAGGTCTCGTCGTTCTCGAGCGCCGTGATGAGCCGGCCGATCTGGTGGTCCATATGTGTGATGCAGGCATAATAGCCCGCCATGGCCTCGCGGCGCAGCTCGGCGTCGCGGCAGCCGTGCACGCTGTCCAAGATCATGCCATCGCGCTCGGTGGCATCGGCGTCATCCCAATCGCCAGCGGCAGGCGCGCGCAGCTCCATGTCGCGGTACAGATCGAAGTAGGTCTGCGGCGCGTCGAAGGGCGGGTGGGGCCGCACGAAGCTCGTCATGAGGAAGAACGGGCGCGTGCGATCGCGGGTCTCCAAAAAGCGGATGGACTCGTCCACCACCCAGTTGGTGGGGTGCAGGCGCTCCTCGTAGGCCCAGGGATGGGTGATCCAGGAGTTGTTCTCAACGCCCGAACCGTTCACGTCGGCGAATTCGCCCAGTTCATTTTTGAGGAAGCGCATGTAGTCGTCGGAGACGTTCTGGTGCATCCAGTACGGCAGGTTCGCCTTGCGGTAGTGGCCGATGTAGCCGTCATGCAGGCGCATGTGCTCGAAGCCGCAGCCCAAACGCGGCGGATGCACGTGCATCTTGCCTACCACGGCGGTCTGGTAGCCGCCGTCGCGCATCTCCTGCGCGAGCATATGGTCGTACTCCCACGCGATACCGTCCTGGTAACCCACGCGGCCCGTGCCCGCGGGCGTCTTGCCGCAAAAGAGGGCGGCGCGCGCCGGGATGCAACTCGGGCAGGCGGAGTAGGCGTTCTCGAACAGCATGCCGTCGGCGGCGAGCGTGTCCAAGTAGGGCGTCTGCACGTCCGGATGGCCGTCGATACCCAGGCAGTCGCCGCGCATCTGGTCGCACATGATAAGGAGAACGTTGGGTTGCTGGGGCATAGGGAACTCCAAACTCACGGGAACGGGATGAAGATTGAGTGGTCAAGGCGGGAGGGGCGCAGAGCCCCACACAACTACGACGAGGCAAAACCCGGGCAGGATCAGCGCCGCGTGAACATGCGAGCCACGCGCTGCAGGCCGGGATAGGCGTACTCCAAAAACTCACGCAGCCCGCAGTAGCCCGCATCGTAATAGGCGATGTTCAGGCGCTTGCAGTTGCGATGGCAAATGCCCTCAAAGGGGCAATCGGCGCACCGCGCGCAATCGCGACGCGGCTCGTTCAAAAACATGCGCATGGTCTCACAGGTCGCCATTGCCTCAAGGGAATCGACGCGAATATCGCCCACGCGGTACTCATCCAGCGCATAGAAGTCGCACGGATACACCGAACCGTCGCTTTCCACCACGAACTGCGGAGCGCAGCGGCCGAGCATACCGCACTGCGACGGAAACTGCCCGAGCGCCATCTGCATGACGTTCTCGAACAGCCAGATGCTCACATAGCGCCCAGCACCGAGCTCGCGCCACCACAAGTCGAACAAGCGGCGGTAGAACGAGGAGAAGGCACGCGGGTCGAGCGAGAACGTGTCCCGCTCATCGTCGAGGCCCGGCAGGCACGGGATGAACTGGATATGGGTGATCTTCTCCTGCTTGATGAAGGAGAAGACGCGCTGTGGATGCGCCGCCATCTGCGAGGTGAGGACCGAGAGTATGTTGACGTCCACGCCGCGCTCGCGCAGCAGGCGAACGCCGCTCATGACGCGCGCGTACGTAGCGGCACCGTGCGCATCGGGACGCATCGAATCGTGCAGGTCGCGATAAGCGTCAACCGAGACTCCGATGAGGAACCCGTGCTCGCGGAAGAACTCGGCCCATTCCTCTTCGATCAGGTAGCCGTTGGTCTGCAACGCCCAGCTCACCCGCTGGTTCTCACGGCGCTCCTCCACCCGCGCGACGAACGAATGGAAGAAGTCAAGGCCGGCCAGGGTGGGCTCGCCGCCCTGGAAGGCGAAAGAAATGTGCGCATCACTCGCCACGGCGAGTGCACGGTCGATGATGGCACTTGCCACGTCTTCGCCCATGACGCGGGCGCTCCGCTCCTCGCGATGAGCAGCGACATCGCAGTAAAAGCAGTACCTGCACCGCATGTTGCAAGCACTCGATGCCGGTTTTATCAAAAAGCCAATATGCTTCGCGCACATGGCACATACCCCCCCTTCGCACAGGCTAGCCCTCACTCATCGGGCCGGAAACCACCTCCTTACCCGAGGCGGCGCATCCGGCCCGCACAATCACCGCATGAATCTTAGGCCAAGCCCAGGCGCTCCTTTTGCTCGGCCGGGGACTCATGCTCCTCCAGGCCGCACAGCAGCAGGTCAATCATGCGCTGTTCGGCGTGGTCGTCCTTGCCGGCGAGATTATTAACCTGGCCGTAGTCACTCTCAAGGTCGAACAGCATCGTCTGCTCGACCTCGGCGAGCGGCGTGGCTCCCTCGATCTGGGCCGGCTTCTTACAGGGGATCTTGAACAGCGGGTACTTGGTGCGTTTGAAGTAGCGGCCACACTCAATCTCCTCCGGGCAGTCCGAACCCATCTTTTTGCGGATGGTGTGCGGCAGTGCGGTGTACTCGAAGCACGGCTGGTTGCCGGCGACCGGCGCGCGGAAGTAGGTGTAGCGGCCGTCGGTGACGTTGACGGTCATGGCGTGCACGCCGTACAGGGCGTAGCCACGCGTGGGCGCGTCAGCATCCGTCATGAGCGGCACGAGGGAGGTGCCGCACACATCTGCGGGAATCTCGCAGCCGTGGGCCTCAAGCACCGTGGGCATGATGTCGATTGCCTGAGTGAGCTGGCGGGCATGCTCGCCGGCGCGGGCGTTACCCGGGAAGTGCACAATGAACGGCAGATGCGCGAGCTCGTTATACAGGTGCATGTAGTTTTTGCCCATGTAGTCGCGCTCGCCCAGGAAATAGCCGTGGTCGGTGGTGACCATGACCATGGTATCGTCCAGCATCCCGCGCTCCTCGAGCTTGTCGATGAGCCTACCAAACCAGCGGTCGGTCATGGTGACGAGGGCCTTGTAGCGGCGCTGCAGGTAGTCCTCCGCGCCCTTGTTGACGTCGGTGGCGGAGACGCGCTTGTACTCAGGAATCTCGAAGTAGTCGCGGTCGAGCTCGCCAGTGCCGCCGTACATCTCCATGTACTTGTCGGGCACATCGAAGGGCTCGTGCGGGTCGAAGGCCTCAACCATAAGGAAGAAGTCGTCGGCCCCAGCATTGCCGTCGATCCAGTCGCAGGCGGACTGGAAGGTCTTGGGGCTCGGCATGTCCTCTTCGTTGGGCCAGAGCTGACGGTTCTTCTGGTACTGCTCGCGCACGCGCCCGTAGAAGGTCTCGGGCATGTTATTCGGCTCATCGATGCGGCTGACCCACGGGTCGCCCTCCTGGCCGCGGTAGTAATCCCAGGTGTTGAACTCCTGGAGGTAGCCCTCGCCACCGGTGCGTAGGTAGTGGCAGTGGTCGGTGGTGATGTGGCAGAAGTTGCCGTTCGCGCGCAGGCAGGCCGGCAGCGTCACATCGAAGGGCTCGATGGGGCCCCAGGGGCGCTCGAGGAAGTTGTAGCGACCGGTGAGGATGTCGCGGCGGGCAGGCATGCAGGGAGCCGAGCCGATCCAGTGGTTGTCGAACACGCAGGAACGCTCGGCAAAGGCATCGAGATTGGGGGTCTGGACGTCGGTTGCGGGGTTGTAGCACGACAGGACGTCGCGACGCAGAGTATCCATGAGCACGAGGACGGTTCTCATTGGCATCCTTTCGATAGTTGGATTTGCCAGATGGCGATACGCCAAAGGCACATGGGCATAATGGAGCGCACCCCGATCGCGCACGATGGAGAGCACATGAGACAACGAGGCCCGCGCCCGGCATGCGGGGCGCGGGCATCAAACGATTTGCCTTTTGATAAGCTCGCGATTAGGCGAAGATCTTGAACGCCGGGAAGTAGAAACCGATAGCGGCGAACACAAGGGAGAACACAATCAGACCGATGATGATCTGGGCGGAGTTCTTGCCCTGGCCCTTCTTGAGCAGGCGATAGCAGATGAAAGTCAGAACGACAGGCAGCAGGAAGGGCAACACCTTATCGAGCTGGTCCTGGAGCACCAGCGGATCACCCTCACCGAAGGCGAACTGCACGGCAAGCTTGAGCTTAACGGTCGTGGCGATCAGGCCGCCGGTGACCATGACGCCCAGCACGTTGGCGAGGTTGCCCAGACGGTCGAAGACCTGGACGCCCGCCTTCTCGACGAGCTCCATGCCCATCTCGTAACCCTTGTGCAGGCCGAAGTACTTCAGCGGCCAGTACAGCAGGTTGATGAGCAAGAACATCACGAGCGGACCCACAATGGAGCCGTTGTCGACGCACATAGATGCGCCGATGGAGCCGGCGATCGGGAACCAGGTGAGGTTCAGCAGGGAGTCACCAAGGCCGGCGAAGGGACCCATGAGGGAGGTCTTGATGCCGACGACGGTGTCCTTCTGATCCTCATCCGTGGTCTCCTCCAGGGCGGCGGTGATGCCAAGGATGAAGGGGATCGCGAGCGGGTGGGTGTTGAAGTACTCGAGGTGGCGCTTCATGGCGTTAACGCGCTCCTCCTTGGGGGCGTCCTTGTAGAGCTCCTCGAGGACAGGGGCAAAGCAGTAGGTCAGGGACAGCGACTGCATGCGCTCGTAGTTGTGCGCGAATTGGCAACCCTGGGTGCGCAGCAGGACCTTGTTCAGGGTGGAGTTGGAGATCTTACCCATTAGAGATCGTACTCCTCGTCATCATCGGAGCCGGCGGCAGAGGCGGCGGCAGGGGCGGGTTGATTCTTCTGGCCCTCGGTAATGACGTCCCACACGCCGGCGGCGGCGCAAGCGGCGAGCGCGATGCCCACGGTCGGGACGTTGAGGAAGGCGGCCATGATAAAGCCGAGCAGCAGGAAGATCCACATGTTCTTCTTCATCATCATGGTGAGGAGCATGGCCAGACCGACGGCGGGCATCATGCCACCGGCGGTGGAGAAGCCGGTGAGGACCCACGGAACCTGGTTCTGCAGGAAGGCCATGATGTCCTCGATCACGAAGGAGCCGATGCCCGTGGCGATGAAGACGGGAACGGCGCGGGTCAGGAAGAAGCACAGGGCGCCGGTCCAGAAGAACTTGTTGACGGCGTTGAACTTACCGGACTCGATGGCCTTGTCGGCACCGTGGACAAGCGAGACGTTAGTGGTCATGACCAAGATGTTCAGCTGCTGAACCAAGGTGGCGGTGGGGATGCCGATGGCGACTGCCAGGGCGATGGCGCTGGCGGTGTCGGTGGAACCCATGATGCCCAGGGCGGCACCGACGATGGTGCCGGAGATGACATCCGGCGGAACATAAGCGCCGATGTTGTTGACGCCGAGCCACATGAGCTCCATGGTCGCGCCGATCATGATGGCGGTCGTCATGTCACCGAGGATGATGCCGACGCCGACGGATGCCAGCAGGGGCTTGCGGAAGCCCAGGTGGGGACCGAACTGGTCCCAAGTGCACAGACCCGCCCAGATGGCGAGCAGAAGTGCCTGAAGCATAAGCCTCTCCTTCCCTATTCGCCCATCGTTCCCTCCGATGGGCACGCCCCGGGTTCACATGCCCGGAGATGGTTACTTACTTAGTAGTTCTTGAGGAGCTCGGACACGGGCTCCTTGGAATCGCGCGTGGTGGTCTGCATCCAGCAGTCGACGCCGAGGCCAATGAGCTCCTCGAAGGCGGCCTTTTCCTCGGCGGTGACGGACATGTTCTTGTGCAGGCGATGACGCTGCTCGTTGAAGCGCATGCCGGAGACGTTCAGGTAGTCGAACGGCAAGCCGTTCTCGTGCAGCTTGAGGGCGTCGATGGGGTTGGTGAAGAGCACCATCGTGGCCTTCTTGAGCTCGGTCTTCTTGAGGACCTCAATGAACTTCTCGACACCGAAGACGGAGACCTTGATGTCGGGGGCGGCGAGGCCGGCGACGGACTTCTGGACGGGGTCGTTGGCGACCTTATCCGAGACAATGATTGCCGATTCGATGCCGAAGTCGGGAATCCAAGTGGTGGCGACCTGACCGTGGATCAGGCGGTCATCGATGTCGACGAGTTTGAGTGCCATGATGTTCTCCTTTTCGTTTGCACGTTCCTTCAGTACCGTTTACGAATGCTCTGCTCGATCGAGGCGCCCACTCGGGGGATACGGGTGAGCGCCACTCGAATCGACGGGCTAACGAGCCTAGAGGTCCAAATCGTCCTCGTCTGCCTCCACGGCCGGAGCGGGAGCCTTGATCTCCTGCTGGGCCCCGGCGTGAGCGGCAGTGAGCTGGGCACGGACCGCGTCGGCGGAATCGAGGCCATCGCGGGTGAGCAGGAGCTCGACCGCAACGGGCATGGACAGGCCAGTGTAGGCAACCATGTTCATGCCGTTGAGCAGGCAGCGGGTAGTCACGTTGAATGGGGTGCCGCCGTAGATGTCGCATAGGGTGACGACGAGTTCGCACTCGGCGCTGAGGGTCTCGTAAGCCTCGCGCATCTCGGACTCGAAAGACTCCAGGCTCTTCTCGGCGGTGAGACCAAGAGCGATGACATCAGGCTGCTTGCCCGCAATCATCTCGACGGCGCCGAGGGCGGCCTGAGCGAACTCTCCGTGACTTGCAAGGATGACACCGATACGCATCTTCTGTCCTTTCATACTTATTAATTCTCTTCGTTCTGTTCGTTCTGTTCGTTCTGTTCGTTCTGTTCGTCTATATTTGTTTATTGGTCAAGAGATGATTTTTGGAATGAGCTCTATTTACCTCCTATTTGATGGTTTTTTCCGTGAGCGTTATGTTTTGACCGGTGAAAGGTAATGTGCCTTCGTGAACGGTTTGCGTTTATTTATGTTGTTCGTTTACATTGAAATAAGAACAAACGCTCGATGAGGGAGTCGGCACTCATGAAATCCGAACGCCAGCAGGCCATTCTCGACTTGCTCGATCAACATCATTCGGTATCGGTAAACGAGATATCTAATACCCTATCTGTTTCGGATATGACCATCAGGCGTGACCTGGCCGAGCTTGCCGACAAGGGCCTTCTTGTGCGCGTACACGGAGGGGCTCAGCTTCCACACTCCGCCCACGGAACAGCCCTTTCACGTTTGACCCCGCATGAGGAGAAACGTCGTTTTCAAGTTGATCAGAAACGTGCCGCTGCTGTAGCCGCCGCCCAAACCGTCTCAGCCGGCGATACGATCTTTCTCGGTGGAGGCTCCACTCTCGAGCTCATGTGTTCGTATTTGCCCCAGGAGGACATACGCGTCGTCACCAACAGTCTTCCCGTGCTGAACCTGCTAGCCGACAATCCACATATAGATCTATTCTTTGTTGGTGGCATGATGCGTCACGACACGCGAGTTTTCACCATGCCATACAACGGCCGCGGCCCCTACGGTCTATCCGCTCCCAAGGCCTACGTCTCGGCAACCGGTATTTTTGGAAACGAGGTCTTTGGCTCTCGTCCCGATGCAGCCATGGTCCTCTCAGACGCTCTTTCTCGAGCTCAGGAGCGTTATCTTGTTGTAGATGCTGAAAAAGTCGGAAGGCGCGACTTCTGCCTTTTCACCACACTGGAGGATATGACCGCGGCATTCATTAACGAGGACGCAGACCCCCGGACCATCGAGGCCCTCCGCGCCTATACCTCCGTCATTACCGCATAATCCAATTGGCAAGCCATGCTTAAACCCGAACGTCACGAACAATTACTTGAGCTGTGCGCTCAGCGCGGAATGGTCACTGTTGCCCAAGCCGCAACAATCTTTGGTATATCTGAAATGACCGCTCGAAGAGACTTCGATGAGCTCTCGCGACGCGCTGGCGTCATCCGCGAGTACGGTGGCATCCGACTTTCAAGCGGCTCCCCCATTGCCGAAGAGGTCCCGTTTTTTGAAAAGCTCTCAATCCGCTCCCCTGAAAAAGAGCATATCGCACCGCTGTCAACCTCATCAGAGAGCGCGACACCATCTTCCTCGGACCCGGTTCGACTTGCGCTCTCATCGCCCGTGCGCTGCCGCGCATGCGGCTGCGCGTCATCACAAACAGCATCATCGTGCTGAACATGCTCCAGACGCGTAACGATGTGGAGATCTGGGCCCTGGGAGGACAGTATCGCAAACGATCGGGTTCTTTCGTCGGGCCCATCGCCGAAGATGCTCTCGCCCCGCTCGGTATCGACACTTGCTTTATCGGCACCAACGGCGTACTCGCCCAATCCATCTCCTGTTCTAACCTTGAGGAAGGACGCTTACAGGCGCTCGCTTGCGATCGCGCCGCCAAGCGTTACCTTGTCTGCGATTCAAGCAAGATCGGACAGATGGACTTCTTCGGCTTCTTCAATCTCGATCAAATGGACGCACTCATCACCGATGCAAATGTCAACGACAAACAGCGTTCCATGGTTCTCGAATCAACTCGCATCATCGTCGCAGAATAGGCCTGTTTTGATTTAGCTGGACACCACAGCAAAGACCCCGATTCGATAAAGCCGAATCGGGGTCTCATTATTCGCATCAAATCGCAAATAGGTCAGCAGCTACTTCTCAGTGTAGACGCTCTCGCCACCGAGATAGGTCTCGACGAGGGATAGGTCGGGGTTGAGGACGACAACCTCACCCACGTAATCGGAGGTGCCGGCACCGGTGAGCACCACATTGAGGCGACCGTCGCCCATGGCGCGGGCGTCGGCCAGGAACGCCTCGACGGCCTCAAGGTTATCCTTGTAGATGTTCAGCGTGTCAAGCCAAAGCTCGGGAGACGACACGTTGATGCCTGCTTAACTCTGCTCGCTCAGGCTAAAGACTTTGTTGAGGATCGATGATCTGCTGCAAGGTGAACTTACATTGGGACGTGTCGCATTCTTCTTGCGAATCCTCAAAATCAAAGATCATGATGGCGCAGTTGGGGAGCTTTGCTGGGAGTTCGAAGCCCTCTGGGGCGGCGGCTTTGATGAATTGGCGGCTGGCGCTGCCGTGGCTTACTGCCAGGACGGTTTCAACATCATCGGCGCTCATGAGATTAGCGAGCGTGCTTACCATACGCTCTTGCAGCGCCTGACTTCCCTCCCCTCCGAAGGGGATTAAGTCCTCGCCCGGATCCCAGACGTCGGTAGGCAGTGCGTCGTGCGGGCCCCCTTCAAAGGAGCCATAGCAGCGTTCGATGATGCCTTCGCAGGGCTCGACGGCGGCGTCCGGGCCGAGGAGCTCGCCTGCGACGAGCCGAGCCGTGGCCATGGCTCGGCTTAAAGGAGACGAGACTACCTTGTCGGGGGTGACGTCGCGGGCTTTAAGCCATGCGGCGGCCTTTGCGGCCTGCTGACGGCCCAAGTCCGTTAGCGGTGAATCGCAGCGGCCCTGGACGAGCTTTTTGACATTGAACTCCGTCTGACCGTGACGGAGCAGATACAGTTTCTTCATGGTCTCCCCTTTTGCGCGAATGGCCCTAGCGATACAGCCCTACTCGCGTGCCGCGCCGACGTAGTCTTCATCGACCGTAATCTTGGCTATCGACTTGGGATATTCGGACTCCACCTGCTGCGCCAGCGTGCGCCTAAGGTCATCGGCGCCCATCGTTAAATCCGAAGGACGCACGCAGTCAAAAATCACGTTAGTGTGCGTAGGGCCCGGCACGCAGCGCAGGTCGTGGATCGAAATACGGCCGTCGATCTGTTTGGCCATCGCGTTGATGCGGAGGCGCATATCTGCCACCTTTGGATCGTCGGTCACGATGGGGTCGTAATGAAGCGTGACGATCATGCCGTCATCTTTCCTAAACGCCTGCTCAATGTTGTCGAGCGTGTCATGACTCTCCAGCGGATCGGCTTCGGCCGCCATCTCGGCATGAGCGCTTGCGAACTTCCTGCCCGGGCCGTAGTCATGGACCATTAAGTCGTGAACGCCCAAAACACCCGGGTAGCTCATGATCTTGTCCCGGATGTGCTTGACCAGTTTTGGATCGGGAGCCTGGCCCAACAGCGGACTCACCGTATCACGAATCAGATCAAACCCGCTCCAGCCAATATAGGCGCCAACGGCAAGTCCAACCCAAGCATCAAGATTTACATGCGTCACCTGCGAAACAATTGCACAGATCAATACGGCACCCGTGGCAAGGACGTCGTTTTTAGAGTCCTGCGCGGTCGCGTGCAGCGTTTCGGACTCAATGCGGTCGCCGAGCTTTTGGTTAAGCGCCACCATCCACAGCTTTACGACCATCGACAGCACAAGAACCGCAACCAGGGCAAGCGAGAACTCGACGGGTTCGGGATGGATAATTCTCTCTGCCGAGGACTTAACGAGCTCAACGCCGATAAGCAGTACGAGGGCCGCCACGACCAGACCCGAAAGATACTCGCAACGACCATGGCCGTAAGGATGCTCGGGGTCGGCGGGCTTGCTCGCCAGCTTAAAGCCCAAAACGCTCACGATGTTCGAACTGGCATCGGAAAGGTTGTTCATGGCGTCCGCTACGATCGAAACCGAGCCTGACACCACTCCGATAGCACCTTTCGCAGCGCAAAGTGCCACATTGGCGAGAATGCACACCATGCCCGTCAGCGTACCCACGCGCGCACGGTCACCCTGCGCACGACGAACAATCCATTCGACCATCTTTATCAGCCCCCATGGCGTTATCCATATAGATCCATTGCGTAACCGGATTGTAGTGTAGCCACTTTATCCACAAGATACAAAAAGGCCGCAGCCCACATGAGCCACGGCCTTGGACACTTTGTCACATTGCGCGATACTGACCGATCGCTCGGTATTTTTCATAGCGAAGATTGGTGAGCTCATCGGCATCGAGCGCACCCAGCTTGTCGAAAGCCGCGAACGCTGCGGACATCACGGCGTCGGCAATCTCCTCATGCGACAGGCCCCTATCGTCAACAATGCCGTCGATGATGCCGAGCGCCAACAGATCGGGGGCCGTGAGCTTAAGCGCCTCAGCGGCCTCATTCGCGCGCTCGGTATCCTTCCACAGGATCGACGCACAGGCCTCGGGGCTCACGACCGAATAGGCCGAGCTCGAGAGCATCAGGATGCGGTCGGCCACGGACAGCGCCAGCGCGCCACCAGAGCCGCCCTCGCCTGTCACCACCGAGACAATCGGCGTCTTAAGGCCGCTCATCTCCATGAGATTCTGGGCAATCGCCTCGCCCTGGCCGCGCTCCTCGGCACCGATGCCGCAAAACGCGCCCGAAGTATCAACCAGGCACAGAACCGGCCGACCAAATTTCTCGGCTTGGTGCATCAGGCGACGTGCCTTGCGGTAGCCCTCGGGATGCGCCATGCCAAAGTTGCGACGCATGCGCTCTTTGGTCGTGGTACCGCGCTCGATGGCGATAACCGTCACGGGTCGCCCGTCTTTCCAGCCGATGCCGCCCACCACGGCAGCATCGTCGCCAAAGTAGCGGTCGCCGTGCAGCTCTACGAATCCGTCGAGACCCAACGAGATCATCTCGCCTGCCGTGGCGCGGTTCGCCGAGCGAGTCTGTTTGACGATTTCGAGCGCGCTTTTTGGTGCGGACGAGCGCTTAAACAAGTGTCCCAGCTTTTTGTCGCGACGACCCGTATGCACGATCTCATGCGGTGCCCCCAGGCCGGGCGCGTGCCCTTCGTGCAGCGCCAGCAGCTCGCCTACCGTGAGCGCAATCTCACCACGCGGAACAACGGCATCGCAAAAGCCGTGCTCCAGCAAAAACTCGGAACGCTGGAATCCCTTGGGCAGACGCTTGTGCATGTTCTGCTCGATCACGCGCGGGCCGGCAAATGCCGTCAGGGCATCGGGCTCGGCCAGGATAATGTCGCCCTCCATGGCAAAGCTCGCGGTTACACCTCCGGTCGTGGGATCGGTGAGCACCGTGATATACAGGCCGCCCGCCTCGCTGTGGCGCCTAACCGCCGCAGAAATCTTGGCCATCTGCATGAGCGAGGTCACGCCCTCCTGCATGCGGGCGCCGCCCGATACGGTAAAGCCAACGACCGGCAGCCCCAACTCGGCCGCGCGCTCAAAGACACGACAGATCTTCTCGCCCACCACGGAGCCCATTGAGCCCATCATAAAGTTGGCATCCATAAAGAAGAGCGCGGTATCGCAGCCGCAGATTTTGCCCCTGCCGCACACAACGGCATCGCGCTCGCCCGAACGCTCGCTCACGCTCTTAAGCTTGTCGGCATAACCGGGAAACGAGAGGAAGTCCTTCGACGCCAGATTGGCATCCCATTCCTCAAAGGTACCCGCGTCGACCGTCATGCGCATGCGCGCGCGACCGCTCACGCGAAAGTGTTTGCCGCAACGAGGGCAGACCTCGAGGTTGTCGTGCAGGCGCGCCTCATCGATCACACGGCGGCACTCCGGGCATTTGACAAACACGTGGCGCGCGGGGAACTCGGCGCACGACTCGGTTATCGGCCCCTCAAGGACATTGACCGTCTTCGCTTTTCTATTCATCAGCATAGAGATGCCCCATCAGATCGGTGTGATACATGCCCGACAAAAACTCGTCGTTTGCCAGCACGTCGAGCTGAAGCTCGCTATTTTCGCTCACGCCCTCAATCACGAGCTCGCCCAGGGCCGAGCGCATCTTGCGAATGGCACCGTCACGCGTGGGCGCGCACACGATGAGCTTGCCGAGCATGGAGTCGTAGTACGGCGGAACTTTCGCTCCGGTAAACATGGCGGAATCCCAGCGCACGCGCGGACCACCCGGCACACGCAACGCGGTGACCGTTCCACATGACGGTAGAAAGTCCGGCGTTTCGGCATTGATGCGGCACTCCATGGCGTGGTTGCGGACCGGTACGTCCTCCTGCTCAAAGGGCAGAGGCTGGCCGGCAGCCACGCGCAGCTGCCACTTGACCAGGTCGGTATCGGTCACAAACTCCGTAACCGGATGCTCCACCTGCAAGCGCGTGTTCATTTCCATAAAGTAGAAATTGCCGTCATCTGAGTACAAAAACTCGATGGTGCCAGCGCCCTCATAGCCAACGGCACGAGCCAGGTCGCGCGCGGCCTTGTGCATGCGCGCGCGAATATCATCGCGTCCGTCGAGGCACGGCGCGGGGCTCTCCTCGATCAGCTTTTGGTTGCGGCGCTGCACCGAGCACTCGCGCTCGCCGAGCGAAAACACATGGCCCTGCTTATCGGCCATAATCTGTACCTCAACGTGATGCGCCGGCGCAACGAACTTCTCCATGTAGCACTCGCCGTCGCCAAAAACGGCCTCACCCTCGGCACGCGCCTCGATGAACGCCTTTGCCGCATCTTCCACGCGCTCGACCTTGCGAATACCGCGACCGCCGCCGCCCGCGCGCGCCTTAATAAGCACGGGGCAGCCGATGCGCTCGGCCTCGGCCGTTGCTTCCTCGGGGCTTTTGAGCAAATCGCAGCCCGGCACGATGGGCACGCCCGCAGCAGCGGCCGTTCGGCGTGCGGCGTCCTTGTCGCCCATGCTGTCGATCACCTCGGCCGAAGGACCGACAAACGCCAGACCGAACTTGTCGCAGTCGCGCACGAAGCTCGCCTTCTCGGAAAAGAAGCCATAGCCGGGATGAATTGCCTTAGCTCCCGACTTTACGGCACAGGTGAGCACGGCATCGTCGTTGAGGTAGCTCTCGGCAAGACGCGGGCCGCCGATGCAATACGCCTCGTCGGCAAGCTGCACGTGTAGCGCGTCCGCATCGACCGTGGAATAAACGGCGACGGTCTTGATGCCCATATCGCGGCACGCGCGGATAACACGGACCGCGACTTCGCCGCGGTTGGCGATGAGCACTTTGTCGAACATGGAGCCTTCCTTAACTTTCGTGCATGAGTGCAAAAGACATATCGGCGCGGCAGCAAACCTCACCGTTGACGCTCGCAGTACCCGTCGCAAAGCGGAACGGCCCGCGCGCACGCGTGATGGAGCACACTAGATCCACCGTGTCGCCCGGGCGCACCGGACGCTTAAAGCGCACCTTGTCCAGACTCGTGTAGAACGGCGTCGCGCCGCGCGCCTCCTCATCGCCCATCAGCAGCACGCAGCAGTTCTGGGCGAGCATCTCGCACTGAATCACGCCGGGAACGACCGGGTTTCCCGGAAAATGTCCCTGCAAAAAGTACTCGTCGCCTGTAATCGTGATCTTGCCGTGGGCCTCGTCGCCCACCAGCTCGGCTTCGTCGAGCAAAAGCATCGGCTCGCGATGCGGTAACAGCTTCTTGAGCTCTTCTTTGTTCATGGATATCACCTATCCGATCCTCATGAGGCAGCTGCCAAACTCCACGAGGTCGCCGTCGGCCACGCAGATCTCGAGCACCTCACCGTCTGCCTCGGCCGTCACCTCGTTGAGAACCTTCATGGCCTCGATGATGCAGAGGGTCTCGCCGGCCTTGACCTTGGAGCCCACGCGCACAAATGGCTCGTCGCCCGGCGCAGGGGCAGCATAGAAGACGCCCACCATGGGAGCAGTCACCTCGGTGCCCTTGGGCTCCGGCGCGGCGGCAGGTGTCTGCGTGGCGGGTTCCGGTGCGGCAGGCGCGACTGTGGGAGCTGCAACTTGAGCGGCCATGGCGCTCGGCATAGGCATGGGCACGGCAACCGGCTGCGCCACACTCGCGCGCTCGAGTTCGACCGCGGTGCCATCGGGCTCCTCAACGCGTACGCGCGTGAGGCCGCGGTCCTCCATCACATCGGCTATCTCGGCAAGTCTTTTGGAATCCATGCTCTAGCTCCTCGTATATCTACGCAGCGCGATGGCGGCGTTGTGCCCGCCAAAGCCCAGGTTGGTCGAAAGCGCCCAGGTAAGGTCGGCGCGAACCGCGCGATTGGGCGTGTAATCAAGATCGCAGGCGGGATCGGGCGTGTGGTAGTTAATGGTCGGCGGCACCACGCCCTGCTCGAGTGCCATGGCGCAGGCCATGACCTCGATGGCCCCCGTGGCACCGATCATGTGCCCGGTCATCGACTTGGTCGACGAGACATGTGCGGCGCGCGCCGCGTCCTCGCCGAGCGCTCGCTTAATGCCCGCCGTCTCGGACGAATCATTAAGCTTGGTCGAGGTGCCGTGGGCATTGATGTAGAGGCCCTCGGAAGGCTTGACGTCGCCCTCGGCCACCGCCAGCGATATCGCGCGGGCAATGCCGGCAGCCTCGGGATCGGGACTCGTGATGTGATAAGCATCATCGGTGTTGCCGTAGCCCACGACCTCGGCATAAATGTGCGCACCGCGTGCCTGCGCATGTTCCATGCTCTCGAGTACCAGCACGCAAGCGCCCTCGCCCATCACAAAGCCGTCGCGGTCTGCATCGAACGGGCGGCAAGCCGTCGCAGGATCGGGGTTGGTGGTCAATGCGCGGCAGGACGTAAAGCCTGCAACGGCATCGGGGATAATGGCCGCCTCGGCGCCGCCCGCGAGGATCGCGTCGGCATAGCCGTGCTTGATGGCGCGGAACGCCTCGCCCACCGCATGGGCCGAGGTCGCGCAAGCAGTCACGACTGGCAGGGTCGGTCCCTTTGCCTTGTGGCGGATCGCGATATTGCCCGAAGCCATGTTGGGGATCATCATCGCAATCATATAGGGCGATGCGCGGCGAGGTCCACGATCGGCGATCGTGTGGACGTTGTCGACGAGCGTCGTCATGCCGCCCACGCCCGAGCCCACGTAGACGCCCAGGCGCTCACGATCGATGGCGCCTTCGACATCAAAGCCCGCATCGTGCATTGCCTCGTCCGAAGCCGCCATCGCAAACTGAACGCAGGGGTCGAGATGCTTGGCGTCACGCTTGCCAAAGTACTCGTTGCCGTCAAAGCCCTTGACTTCGGCCGCCACCTTGACGGTAAACGCATCGGTATCGAAGTGCGTGATCGGGCCGATGCCACAGGTCCCGGCGCACATGGCCGCCCAGGTGGCAAGCGCGGTGTTGCCGAGCGGCGATACGGCACCGATGCCGGTGATTGCAACTCTCTGTTCCATCATGGTCTCCTCATCCAAGCCGTTCTTCGGCCCTGGTTTCTACATCGCCATTCCGCCGTCGACGCGCACGACCTCGCCCGTAATGTAAGCAGCCGCATCGCTCGCTAAAAAGCGCACCACGCCGGCCACTTCCTCGGGACGTGCCATGCGCTTAAGGGGAATCTGTTCCTCGGTTGCCGTACGCACCTTCTCCGAGAGCTTTGCCGTCATATCGGTCTCGACAAACCCGGGGGCGACCGCGTTCGCTCGTACGCCACGAGGCGCAAGCTCGCGCGCCACCGCCTTGGTAAGCCCTATCACGCCCGCCTTGGAAGCAGCGTAGTTGGCTTGCCCGGCATTGCCCATCAGGCCCACGACCGAGCTCATGTTGACGACGCAACCGCCGCGCTGGCGCATAAAGGTCTTGGTGAGCGCGCGCGTCATATTGAATGTTCCCTTGAGATTGACATCGAGCACGCGATCGAATGCGTCATCGCCCATGCGCATGAGCAGGCCATCGCGGGTGATGCCGGCGTTGTTGACGAGCGCCCAAATGGAACCAAAGTCGTTGAGGACCGCTTCCACGCACGCGTTGACGGCAGCGGGATCGGCCACGTCGCATTGATATGCGCGTGCCGTGGCGCCAACCGCCTCACAGGCTTCGCACGTCTTGCGCGCCGCATCGACGCTGCCGGCATAGACGACGGCGATATCAAAGCCGTCCTCCGCCAGACCGACAGCGCAGGCGCGGCCGATACCCCGCGAGCCGCCCGTGACCAGTGCCACGCGACGTGAGTCGTTGCGCTCGAGCGCGCCGTTGTTCAAGTTGCCCATGTCATTCCTTTCGGGTTACAGCCCTGTGGACTATGCGAGCTCGTCGGCAATAGCTGCGACCTGCTCGGCCGTTTCGCACGAATACACGCGAACGTCGCACAGCGTACGCTTAACCAGGCCCGACAGCGTTTTGCCAGGGCCGATCTCAATAAACGTGTCGATGCCTTGATCCTGCAGAGCATGCAGCGTGTCGACCCAGCGCACGGCATGGCTCACCTGGTTGGCCAAGACATCCGATGCTGCTCGCGGGTCCGCCGGATAGGGCGCCGCTGTTATATTTGCCATAACAGGAATGAGCAACGAGGACGGCGCGTGACCGGCCTCGATATATGCAGCAAGGCCACAGGTCGCCTCGGCCATATAGGGGCTATGGAATGCACCCGACACCGCGACCTTCATGGCGCGACCGCCAGCCTCTTTTACCAGGACGTCGAGCTCCTGCAGCGCCTCGGGCGCTCCGGCCACAACCGTCTGCTGGGGACTGTTGTAGTTGACCGGCCAGCAGTCCTCGCCGGCCTGTTTTGCCAAACCATCGACCTGCGCCGCATCGAGTTTGATGACGGCGCGCATGCCGCCGGGGTGACGCTCGGCCGCCGTGGCCATCAATGCCGCGCGCTCACACACGAGCTCAAAACCCGCTCGCGTATCGAATGCCCCCGCAAAGGTGAGTGCTGCGACCTCGCCCAGCGAGAATCCCGCACAGGCGGCAGGCACTACGCCGCGCTCGCGCAGGGCGGCAGCCGCTGCCAGGTCGTGAACGAACACGCACGGCTGCGTGTTCTCGGTCTGCGAGAGCTCCTCCTTGGAGGCGCTCCGGCACTGCTCGCTGGTCCCCGGGCGCACCTCGTCGGCAATGGCGAACACCTCGGCGGCCGCCGGCGATGCCTCAATCAGGTCGACGCCCATCGCGGGATGCTGGGCACCCTGACCGGCAAACAGAAACGCTACGCCACCCATGCGGACGCACCCTTCAGGACATGCTCGGCGCCATCGACCAAATCGTCGACGATTTCGCGTGCGCTCTGGCGTTCGTTGACCATGCCGGCAATCTGTCCGCACAAATACGAACCCTCTTCGTAATTACCGTCCTTTGCGGCTTTACGAAGCGCGCCCGTGCCCATGGCCCCGAGCTCCTCGGGGCTTGCGCCCGCCGCCTCGTTCTTGGCATACGCGTTGGTGAAGGGGCTCTTGAGGGCGCGAACCGGATGTCCCGTCGAGCGACCGGTCGCACGCGTCGAGGTGTCGTTGGCCTTCAGGACCATCTCCTTG